>NZ_JAKUMO010000039.1:0-28773 GCF_037026475.1 Ensifer sp. MJa1
CTACAGCGCAACGAGAAGCGCGCGGGCGCTCGGCTTTGCTACCTCCCGCCACCTACACCACTCCCTGGGACATGATCTCTTGCATCTCTTGCGCAGTTGAATTCAGAGCTTACCTGGTTGCGGCGGGTCGGTCAGGTGGAGCGTGGGACGGGCCTCGGCTTCGGCCGCGCGCGATCACAATAACCGCCCGAAGAGGATTGTGGTGACGACGACGGCGACCGCCAGCGAAAGTGCGATCCAGGCAAAAAGACCGCGATAGTCGAAGAGATATATCTGAGCCGGTATGTGGTACTTCATGATCGCCTCCTTCGGCTAATCCGTTTGCGGTTGGTTGGATCTACAGGATGCTCCGGCTCTTGAACGAGCGTCCGGCAAGCGCCATTCCGTCATTGCCGACACTGACCAGCTCGAGATCGCCTTCATCGGTCACCCGTTCATGGCATTCGCCGTTGCTGCGTATGCGGTACTGGAGCGCATTGTCGCGGATCGGCAACGTCGCGGCTATGCGATAGGTTTCTTCGGCAATTGACTCTTTCGTCGGCGCGCCCTTGGCGCGAACAAGCTGGCCAACGTGGAAGCGGTGATCCGGCGTCCGGTCGCGCGGACCGCGGATGATGCGTTTCGTGAAAGATAATATGTAGATCGAAGACAAGGTCGTGATGTTGGCGACGAATAGCACCCCTCGCTGCGTCAACTAAAAACTGAGCTGCGGCATTGACTGTAAGGCGGGAGGACGCCGGCCATTTCCTACCCCTGCCTACTGCAATCAAGCGGAACAATCGGGTGAAGCCAATTCCTTTGCTTCAGGGTGCAAATTTAACTCTGGCTCGTCTCTAGTCGCGAGGCAATTCTCGCCACGCCAGTAGCCTAGGGCCTCTAGATACCCGAGCCAAGCCGCAAACTGCCAGACGTCATCACTCCATACGGCACGCCTCCTTGCTGACCCGATACGGCCGGTTGCACTCCCAGCCGTTACCAGAATGATCGAGATGAGCGTTTTCAGGAAGCTTGATTTCTGAGCATGCGAATCCCTTTGCTACAAAGCCGCGGTCACATTTCCATTTATGCCCGTAGGAAGTGTCCGCGAAGCTTGCGTTTTTGGGAACCTTCACGACAACACAGGCCTGGTCCTTCGCTTCATATCCGCGGTCGCACAACCATTCATTGCCGCTGGTTGTCAGATAGGCATGCTCAGGAACGTTCAATGCCACGCACTTGCCATCGACAACCTGGTAACCGCGCTCACACTCCCACCCCTCACTATAGCTTGTGTCCGTCAGGAACGCATTGTCCGGCACCTCGATAAGGTCGCATCCGTCGCCGTTGGGGCGATATCCGCGCACGCATCGCCAACGGTCGCCAGAGTACGGGTCAAGATAGGCGTTGGCAGGCAACTCAACGGCAAGGCACTGCCCCCCCCTCTCGGCAAAGCCGTAGTCGCATTCCCAGCCCTTGCCATAGGACTCGTTTGTCAGGAAGCCGTGGTCGGGAGCCGTCACCGCAACACAGGAATCGGCTTCTCTTCTAAAGCCACGAGTACACTCCCACCCTGAGCCATAGCGATTTGCTTCGGCATTCGCGGGCACCGGAAGTGTACCTTGGCCATAAGCGGCGGGGATGACGAACAACGTCGCAGATAGAAGCACGCTCGTTTTGAGAGCCAAGGCAAAATACGATAGCTGGCGCATCAATTCATCTCTCCAGTTGAACCTTTAAGTTGTGATGGGAAGGAGCGGGAAGCTAATGCGGCTGTCCGTCGCGGGAGGGCCGTTCTACATCATGCATGCATCACTCACCTCAAAAGAGATTGCAGCCCGGGAGGAAGACCTTGGATTGCGTAGCGCGCCAATCGAAAACCTAGTGGTTGCCTGTACTTGCCGGCTTTTCCCAACCGGCACTCGAGCTTCTCTGCTAGCCCAGAACGCGAGTAATCTCCCTCACGCAGCAGCAGAGTTACCAGCAACGAGGCAGTCTCAACGAGCCTCGGGTCGTGGACAAGAAGGTCGGCGCTGTAACCAGCATCGTCCAGGACCCACTGAATCTTTGCTCGTTCGGAAGGCGAAATGTGGCGTGCGGGGAAAGACATGGCGTTCCCTTGCTTGGGGCCAGGGTATCCAGCCCTCAAGCAGTAGCGCCCGTTTCATCTGCTACTGAAGGCTGAACACTGCGCCTTTGCCGTTCGAATAGCAACCGCATTCGTTCTTACGGCGGAAGGTCCGCCACAATTGCCCTGGCCGGGGCGCCCGTGAGATTTACAGGGCAGTCCGCCATTCGATCTTGCCAAAGAAAAAGGCCGGGGAACCCGACCTTTACATAGCCCCTCAATGGCCACTGCAGGTACATCCCCTGGCCGTGGCCAGAAGAGAACTCTTTAGGCGGCTCACCACAAAGCATCGCTCCAAACGGCAGAGCGAAAAGTTCCGGACGATAGGATGCGCAACCGTGTAGAGAAGACCGTCTCTGCGAGTTCGCTCGATCGTCGGTTACTCACTGCGCAGTAAATATTGCCATTTTCTCGAATATTCGGCGCTGTGGCCTTATTCACTGCACAGCGAAAATGGTCACGTATGCAAACCAGAAGCGAGCACGAACGCAAGAATGAGACACTGGATGCCCTGCTAAGCACCCTCCAGACACTCCCTCATGCTCAGGCGTCGATGCTCAACGTACAACACCCAATCACACCGCTGCGGTATGCGCTCGACGCAGAGGTCGACCTCATGATCGCCGACAAGCCCATGGTCCTTCTCGTCGAAGTGAAGCGAACCGTCTATCCGCGCGATGTCCGACAAATCCTCTGGCAGATAAGCCACGCGAGGAATGAGTATGCTCGCAACCACGAACAGAACGTCGTACCTCTGGTGGCCGCGGAAGCCATTTCGGTGGGCGCGAGAGAACTGCTCCGCGACGAAAATGTCGGCTTTTTCGATACAGGCGGCAGCCTCTTCGTCCCCGCAATGGGCGCCTACCTTTATGTCGAGCGCCCCGTCCCCAAGACTTTCGAAAAGTCCGTCGGCTCATTGTTTACCGGCAAGCGATCGCAGGTCTTGCATGCGCTCCTAATGAAGCGCCGAGACTGGATCGGGGTAACAGAGCTTTCTAAGCTGGCGGAGGTCTCTCCTGGCACCGCATCTGAAACCCTCACCGCCCTGCAACGGATGGATTGGGTCACGGCGCAAGGTCAAGGACCTTCAAAGGAACGCCGTCTCTCCGACGCCTCAGGCTTGCTCGACGAATGGCAACGGCAGATCCAAGACGCACGACGCCCACCCACGAGGCGGCGGTACTATGTCCCGGGAGGAAACAGCGATGCGCTTGCCCATCGTCTTGCCACACTGTGTGAGGCCGGCAGCGTAGAGTATGTTCGCACGCAGGACGCCGCGGCGCAACAATATGCGCCCTTCCTTTCCAACGTTTCCCGCATTGCCTGCCGCATGCCCCCCAGCAAATCGGCCGGAGACGTCCTCGCAAGAGGCCCGCTTGCATCGCACCGAAGGCGATTTCGCCATGACCGTTGGCCCTGATGGTGATTGTGGCGGGCTCGACCAGGTCGAGATAATCCCGACCCCACAGATCGGCCTCGACGATCCGCCAGCGGCCAATCAGGCGGCAGTTTCTGGCCGCGCTCATGACAGCACCGCCATCAGTTTCGGTAGCCGTACATCGCTTATTCCGGAGCCACTTGTGGGGCATTGAGAACGCGCAGCGCTCGCGCAGCATTCTTGGGGCTGAGCCCCTCCATCGTCCAGGAGCCTATCCTTGCAACCTCGCCCGTAAAGACATGGTAGATCGTGTAGGTGCCGTCTCCTTCGAAACGACGGCCATACTGATAGAGTCGTCCGGATCTGTCGGGCGCACCGCCTTCAGACTCCCATGCACTGATCGCGAGGGCGTGCTCTTCGTGTTTGCTTTTCATCTTGTCACCCTCCTCGGGGCGGGTCGCTGCTGTACTTCAGCGGAAAGATACTCCATTCGCGCGGCTCCAAATCATCTTCCAGCTGACGCCCCTTGGCATCTTGGCGGATGCAATACTGAAGGCCAATTGCGCTTCACCGGAGCTTGGCGGCGATACGATCGGCTTCCGCCGCACCGGGGAAGTATTTGTTCGAACTCCGAGGCTCACCGACGGGCCGATAAGCTGGATCGATGATCGGTGAGTTTGGTGGGTCTAGAGCCTCTGATGAAGCAAAGGCCGAACTGGCCTCAGAACGAGGTTCAATCCATATGGCCTGATTGAGGCTTTACTAAGTTTTCTAAACACAACTCCACGCCCGAGCGGAAAGAACGCCAATTCCTACTGCATATGTTAAATTTATTTTCGATAATCACCGGAGGATTCATAATGTGTACCAGAGGATATTCCTTCATTTTAGGTTCTGTATATTTTTTAAAAAACAATTCCTATGTCTGTTTACATTATCTAGTTTAGAGAGCACTGTAAAAAATCTGGATTGCCATTGGCTCCTGGTCGGAGCGCGGGCCCGCAACGATCCCGATAATCACCTGATTAGAGGGAATAAAATCATGACATTCGAGCAAATCCTTGAACGGACAAAACCCTACGCGATTGGTTTGGTTGTCGGGCTTTTCTTCAGCCCAATCATCGGCTTCAATGCGGGATGGCTCACCACCACGACTGCCAGCACTCTGGCGGCGGAAACGGCCAGAGTGGATGCGTTTGCCGGCATTTGTTCAGGTGCGGCAGGACGAATGGCTGCTGCCAACAGCACGGATCTCGCAACGCTTGAGGGCTACGACAATCGCGCGAAGCGTGACGAACTCGTAGCGACCATTATGGCCGATATTCAAGTTCCAGCGGACATCCTCGGCAAGGTCAGCACGAGTTGCAGTCGCTCGCTATCCTGAAGCGCGCTCACGCGGCGCTTTGGGCATCTCGACGAAACGAAATCGGGAGATCGCTATGAAAAACCTCATCCCCGCCCGCTTCTATACCTACGACTTCACGCGGCTGTTCGTATCGCTTGCGTATACGCTGGCGATTGCCGTGATTGTCTATTCGGTCCTTTTCGGAAGCATCCTGTAGTCGTCTGATCAAGCGTGCATCCGCTCTACGACGCGAAGCTGGTAAATTATCCCGACATTGGCTCTTTCAGGCGCGTAAAATGGGAAGAGTGGATCGGGACTTTATCCATGACACAGGCTCAGGCTTTCGCCTTCGCCATTCTGATCGGCCTGATGGTCGCATTCATATGGGGACGGCTCCGCTACGACCTCATTGCAGTCCTCGCGCTGCTTGCCGCGGTTTTCACCGGCATCGTGCCGCACAACGCAGCGTTCTCCGGCTTCGGCGACGACATCGTCATCATTGTAGCCAGCGCGCTGGTCGTCAGCGCCGCGATTGAGCGCAGTGGTGTCATAGAGGCATTGCTGCATCGCCTGGCACCCAGCGTGACCTCTGTGCAGGGGCAGGTCGTTATTCTCGTGACGACTGTCTCGTTTCTCTCCGTCTTCATCAAGAATATCGGTGCGCTGGCGATGTTGATCCCAGTCGCATTCCAGATGGCGCGCCGCTCGAAAGCCTCCCCTTCGTCTTTTCTCATGCCGATGGCGTTCGGTTCCTTGCTTGGCGGACTCACGACCCTCGTCGGCACATCGCCGAACATCGTCGTCTCCCGGATGCGCGAGGAACTGACGGGCCGCCCTTTCAACATGTTCGATTTCACCCCTGTCGGCATAGGGCTTGCCGCAGCGGGAGTGATCTTTCTGGCTTTTGGCTACCGGCTGCTTCCCAAGGAGCGCAAGGCGGTCGCGACAATGGAGAAGGCGCTAAACATCAACGACTACATGACTGAGGCCCGCGTTACTGCGACTTCGTCCGTCATCGGCAAGTCGATCCGTCACCTGTCGATCTTGTTGGACGAGGAGGTCCTGGTCACTGGCCTCATTCGCAATCGGGTCGAACCGCTGAGGCCACTGCCGGACGTCGTACTCCGTCAAGGGGATATCGTTCTGTTGGAGGGAGACCCCCAGGCGCTCGAGCGAGGCATCAGTCGTGCGCGTTTGGAACTGGAGGGGCACGACCGCCCTACGGAAGCAAAGGGAGTCGACGAGGAGATTGCCGGAATTGAGGCGGTGATCGGCCCGAAATCAGTCTTGATCGGGCAAACCGCCAAGCGTTTGGCGCTGCATGATCGCTTCAACATCAATCTGCTCGCAGTAAGCCGAAGCAGCGAGCGCTTCACTGATCGATTGCGCGACATCGCGTTAAGACCAGGCGACGTTCTCGTTTTGAAGGGCGATCTCGTGCTTCTCCCGAGCAGGTTGATGGAACTCGGTCTTCTTCCGTTGGCCGGGCGCGAAATCCGCTTGGGGAACACCCGAAAAGGCCTGATTCCGGTGGTCGTCCTGGCTGGTGCCATGGTGCTAACGGCATTCGGCCTACTGCCCGTCGCCACGGCCTTCTTTACGGCTGCTGTGCTGACGGTAATGCTCGGTTCACTTTCGCTTCGGGAAGCTTACGAGGCTGTCGATTGGCCCATCCTGATAATGCTGGGCGCTCTCATTCCGGTCAGCGAGTCGATCCGCACGACTGGTGGCGCCGACCTTATCGCCGGCGGCCTCGCTCAGTTCGCTAGCACATTGCCCTTCTATGGGGCGCTTGCAATGATCATGGTGGTCGCAATGGCCGCAACGCCGTTTTTGAACAATGCAGCCACCGTTCTCGTCGTCGCGCCGATCGCGGTCACCCTTGCTCAGCGCCTTGGCTACAATCCGGATGCGTTTCTGATGGCAGTCGCGGTAGGGGCGGCGTGCGATTTTATCACGCCTGTTGGACACCAGTGCAACACTTTGGTGTTGGGTCCCGGCGGTTATCGCTTTGGCGACTATTGGAAATTGGGGCTGCCGCTCTCGTTCATTGTGGTCTTGCTGGGCGTGCCTCTGATCCTGTGGTTTTGGCCGCCAGTTTAGTCTAGCGCGGTGGCGTCGTGCTATCGGGTCATTGCGATTGAAGTAGTCGATCGTGAAGAACTCGCTTTCGGGCAGTTTGCTGCGGTGTTGGTCGGCTCTGGAACGTGAACAGTAGTGCGGCGAACAGACACACAAAAGTTGTTGATCCAGTGCTTCAGCGAACGGGAGATTCTCGATGTCGCCAACTCTGACGCCCGCAGGCATCTCCCATAAGGCGAGGAACGACGACGACCACGCTGTGTTTGCGAGGCTGAGCGCCAAGAGCGTGCTGAGCAACAGGATAATGCCCGCCGTAGCCTCGATGCGGAGGAATCGCATGAATGGCTTGGTGAGCCGGTCTGCCGGTTCCCTGGGAAGCCGTGAGAGGCTGTCGTTCATGCCGTGAACCGCTCCTGCGTTTTGATCGGCAAATGTCTCCAGTGGCTATTGCAAGGCCGGCACCTCATAAGTCCACACCCGGAACGACTTCAGGAGATGCGGCCCGAACGAGTTGATGAGGGGGACATCGGCCGCGTCACGGCCGCGTGCAACCACGATCCTGCCGACGCGCGGCGTATTGTTGCGCGGATCGAAGGTGTGCCATCCATCGTCCAGGAAGACCTCCATCCAGGCACTAAAATCCATCGGGTCCACGACCGGGACGCCGATGTCGCCGAGATGACCGCTGATATAGCGTGCGGGAATGTTGAGAGAGCGACAGAGCGTGATCGCAAGATGCGCGAAGTCGCGGCAGACACCAACGCGCTCATGGAAGACTTCGAAGGCCGTCCGCGTCGACCGGGCCTGCATGTAGTCGAAGCGGATATGGTCGTGGACGAAATCGCAGATCGCTTGCACACGCCCCCAACCGGGCGTGACCGCGCCGAACATGTCCCAAGCGCTCTGGCTGAGACGGTCGGTATCGCAATAGCGGCTGCCCATGAGGTAGGCGAGGCAATCGTCCGGCAACTCCGGCACTGGGAGCTCTTGGGCGGCTGGCAACACCTTGTCCGGTTTTCCGTCGTCCTCGATCGTGGCATCGCCCCATATCGTCAGGTCACCCGCCGGAGCAACAAGCCGCCGGCATCGGTTGCCGAAGAGATCGCGATAGGTCGATGTCGGCACATCAGGCGCGGTGAATGTCGTTTCAGGAACCCGGATATCGGCCGCGCGATCCTCGTGGACCGACAGCAGGCATACCAACGCGGTCGGTTGCTGGCAGTTCAGCGTGATCTCATAACCGTAGCGGATCAGCATCTGCATCCATCCTAGCGGAAATCGGCGGCGGTCAGTGTATAGGAGTCGCGGCGGCCACTGGAATAGACCTTGCGTGCGACTTCGTAGATGGACCTGCCCAATTCGGCATCCGCTATCATGAGCGCCTGGGCCTTGACGAAGAACCGCGCCTCGAACATACCGTCATGGCCGATGAAACGGACGGCGTTTCTTGTTTCATCGAGGCTGCGGCTCGGATTCGGAAATGACAGTGTCATAATCAGCGTGCTTCTGTTTCGCGCGACGCGGACCGCGCGGGGGCCGATAGCCTGATCCGTTTTATCCGGCGTTCTATATTCCGAAGGTTGCTGCCGACACGCGCCGGTGCGCCTGTGAACACGTGATAGACCGCCCATGAGCGATCCGCATCGATGCGGCGGCCGCATTGATCATCCATTGTGTCGCGCGCTGGCGTCCCGCCTTCATTTTCCCAGATGCTGATCGCTAACGCATTTCGCCAGGCTTCAGTCTCATTGCTGTGGGCGTTCATGGTTGTGGCCTTTCATCAAGGTTCTCGATGGTGTCAAGCCTGCTTGAATGGATCGTGTTTCCATCACCGTCGATCTGGTCATGGCGTCCCGACACTGCGGCATGTCGAGCGTCCGGAAGAGCTCCCGCGCAAACTCTATCGCCTAATCGAGATCGGCAGTTTCCACGGTTTTCGCGGGCCGACGATCGCATGCGCGTCGTCCGCATCCCGAACATGGCGGAACGCAATCACGATCTTCGTCGCCATCCTTTCCGTTGGACTGAGAGGTTCGGAACTGTCATTTCTCGCTCTTGTCGAGCGAGGCGCTGCCGTTCACGGCGGGCTTGATCTGGTTGCCGAACGTCCTTTCGATGAGCGCGGCGCCTTCATTGGCGGACGACATAGGCACCTGTTCGTGCCCGTTCTGCGTCGTCACCCGCTCATGACCTTCGTCGTCGTTTTTGGTGAATGGCGGCCTCTGACGCCGCGAGGCCAATTGGCTGGCCCAGCCAATTCAACGCGTTTCGCATATGTGGGCCTCAAATCGGTTTACCAGGTCATCCGTGCACCAACGTCGTTCAGGCACTGTTCTCAATATCCCATCCCGCCCATGCTGCCGTTACCGGCCGGCCGGGCAGATTCTTTTGAGGGAATGTCGGCGATCATCGCTTCAGCAGTGATCAGAAGTGCCGCGATTGAGCCGGCGTCCTGCAAAGCGGTGCGCACGACCTTCGCCGGGTCGACGATGCCGGCTTTGATCATATCGACATAGGTCTCCGTCTGCGCGTCAAAGCCCTGGTTGTAATCCCTGCTGTCGGTGAGTTTTCCCACGACGATCGAGCCTTCCACACCGGCGTTCTCAGCGATCTGTCGGATCGGGGTTTCAAGCGCCCTGAGCACAATCGAGATGCCGGCCGTGACGTCCGCATTCGGTCCGGTTAATCCGACAAGGACCGACCTGGCGCGCAACAGAGCAACACCACCGCCAGGAACAATGCCTTCCTCAGCCGCGGCACGCGTGGCGTTCAGCGCATCGTCGATGCGGTCCTTCTTTTCCTTGACCTCGATTTCGGTCGCGCCGCCAACGCGGATTACCGCGACGCCGCCGGCGAGTTTCGCCAGCCGTTCCTGCAGTTTTTCCTTGTCATAATCGGAGGTCGTCTCCTCGATCTGTGCCTTGATCTGCTGGATGCGCGCCTGGATGGTCGCTTTATCGCCAGAGCCGTCGATGATCGTGGTGGTGTCCTTCTCTATCAGCACGCGCTTGGAGCAACCGAGCATGTCGAGCGTGACGTTCTCGAGCTTGATGCCGAGATCCTCGGAAAGCATCTGGCCGGCCGTGAGGACGGCAATGTCTTCCAGTATGGCCCTGCGGCGGTCGCCGAAGCCCGGCGCCTTGACAGCCGCGACCTTCAGGCCACCGCGCAACTTGTTTACGACCAGCGTCGCCAGAACTTCGCCCTCGACATCCTCGGAGAGGATCAGCAACGGTTTGCCGCTCTGCACGACCGCCTCGAGTATCGGCAACATCGCTTGCAAATTGCCAAGCTTCTTGTCGTGGATGAGGATGTAGGGGTCCTCCAGATCCACGCGCATCTTCTCGGCATTGGTGACGAAATAGGGCGAGAGATAGCCGCGGTCGAATTGCATGCCCTCGACAACGTCGAGTTCGGTCTCGGCCGTCTTGGCTTCCTCGACGGTGATGGCGCCTTCATTGCCGACCTTGTCCATCGCCTTGGCGATCATCTCGCCGACCGTCGCGTCGCCATTGGCGGCGATGGTGCCGACTTGCGCAATCTCGCCCGCCGACTCGACCTTCTTGGCGCGCGCCTGGATTTCCTTGACGACAGCAGCGACACCAAGGTCGATGCCACGCTTGAGATCCATCGGGTTCATGCCGGCGGCGACGAGCTTGGCGCCTTCGCGCAGGAGGGAGGCAGCGAGCACAGTCGCCGTCGTAGTGCCGTCACCGGCGAGGTCGTTGGTCTTAGAGGCCACCTCGCGCACCATCTGCGCGCCCATGTTCTCGAACTTGTCCGCCAGCTCGATTTCCTTGGCAACGGCGACGCCGTCCTTGGTTATGCGCGGCGCGCCATAGGCCTTGTCGATGACCACATTGCGGCCCTTGGGACCCAGCGTCACCTTGACGGCGTTGTTGAGCAGCTCGACACCGCGCAGCATTCGATCACGCGCATCAGTGGCGAATTTGATTTCCTTGGCAGACATTACGTTCGTCCAGTTCGGTCTTGAGATTGCGGGGTCGGAAATCGACCGTCAGACAGCTTTCTTGGTCGCGACGGTCTTTTCGACGATGCCCATGAGGTCGGCCTCGTTCATGATCAGTTCCTCGCCGTCGATCTTCACTCGGGGCCGGACCATTGCCGAACAGGATCGTTTCACCGGCCTTAAGGTCGAGCGGAATCAGCTTGCCGCCTTCATCACGCGTGCCTGGACCAACGGCGATCACTTCGCCTCCCCGTGACTTTTCCTTGGCAATGTCGGAAATGATGATCCCGTCGTTGGATTTGAGATCGCCTTCCGCGCGCCGGATGACGACGCGGTCATGGAGTGGGCGCAATTTCATAGAGATCCTTCTCCGGTCGTCGCATAGGGCGACTGCAATCCTTACATAGCACCTTTGGCGCTCAATTGATACGAACGCCAAGA
The DNA here is from genome assembly GCF_037026475.1 of Ensifer sp. MJa1. NCBI lineage: Bacteria > Pseudomonadati > Pseudomonadota > Alphaproteobacteria > Hyphomicrobiales > Rhizobiaceae > Ensifer > Ensifer sp. MJa1. The sequence continues at coordinate 11,321 of NZ_JAKUMO010000039.1, forward strand.
GATATTATTTATACAAGGAAAAATACCGGGAAATATAAGCCAACAATTTTTAGCAGTACCGCCGTGAGTTCCAATAAATATACGGAGATTATACGTCGCTAAATACATTGTTATTTTCTTAATCTAAGAATTTGTTAATGTGACTTCGTGGGAAATCCTTGATCACGCCTTGAATGGAACCCAATCGAGGCGTGGAGGTGGGAAAGCCGAAGCAGGAAAAGGCTCCACCGAAAGCTGAGAGCATATTAGACAGTGCTGGATCTTTATTGGTGTGGTTAAGGCAAGAGGCAATATGCTCCCCCCGACCGGCGAAGTATGGACCGGCAGGTCGTCCGGGGCGGTTTCGCCGGCCGATCGGAGAAGCGCAACGGCGGCGGCCATGTAGGTCGAGTTCCAGCCGACGATCGCGGCATTTCAGATACAGACCTCATGGATGCCATCATCATCGAAGCATCCGGGGCGGGTTTCGACGTAGACATCCCGGATCCTGCTTCCGCAGCGCGGATGAGGGATTCGCTTGAAGAATGGGATAATCAAGGCCGCGCAGTCGAAAAACCGCTGCGCAGGGAAACTCAAGGCAGGAGTGGCGATGACGCGGATGGAGGCGGCGGGCAAAAGCGACCAAGGACCGGAATAGCGACCAAGGACGGGAATGAACTGCTCCAGCGAGGGTCAAGCGAGCCGGTCAGCAGTTCGACAACGAGCCTTTTGCGAATTTCAAGTCCGCCTGGCGCGCAGGTATGTTGACGACTTCGTCCAATCCGCACCGGAAGGGCGGGAAAAGCGGGCTGAGAGCACTCCCGGCCGGTGGCGTCGGCTGGGTCGAGTAGTGGCAGGCTTTAATCAGAATACGTTTAGCGAGCTGAGCAACGAGACGATGCCGACGATTACAACGACGATCTGAGCCATCTGCTTCATCGTCGATTCAATCGGAAGTTTTTGCACGAGGTACAGCACCAAGGCGATGACAAGGACCGTGATCAGGATGCTGATTATGATGGACATGCCCTAGTCTAGCGCTATCCCAATATGTCTCGAAATCGGTGCCTTGCACCGTTGCAGGAAACAAATGGAAAACACCAAAAAATATCCCATGGTCGAGCTCTCATCCGTCGTCACGGTCGAGGACGTCGCACCAGAGGAACGGGCGAGCGTCGTGTCGCTTCACGTGGACGATGATCAAACCCGCTTCATCGCTTCAAACTCGGATTCGCTGAAGGAAGCGGACGAGAACGAAGCGTGCGTACCCCTGATCATCCGCGCCCAGGGCAAGGCAGTCGGCTTTGCGATGTATGCCCTTGACGAGGACGACGGTAACTACTGGATCTATCGTCTCATGATCGATGCTCGGGTCCAGGGGCGAGGATACGGATCCTCGGCCCTCGGTTCCATCATTGCACGGCTCCGGGCTTTGCCGGACTGCACGTGCATCCTGTTGGGGGTAAAACCTGAAAACGTTCAAGCGCTGCGCGTTTACGAGCGGGCCGGCTTTCGCCTAGCCGGAGACATTTTGGATGGTGAACTCGTTATGAGACTCGATTTCTGACGCACCGATGGCAAGGGACGCGTCATTCCGCCGCTATGTCCCACATAGAGGCAACGTTCGAGCGCAATAGAAGAAAACCCTAAATTAACTTGCAGCTGAATAAGTTTCGTCAGTCACTGCGTCCCTGCAAACTTCGCGGCGACTCCAACCGCAGCCTCCCGTACCCAGAGAGGCACTCCACCCGACTTCAGCTCGGCTATCCTCGCCCTTGCCGCCTTCAGGGACAACTCGTGCTGTTCGGAGCTAACATTGACGCCATCATCGGTAATAACTTCAGGGTTGGCAATGCCGATAAAGGCAAAGACGCTCTTGAGGTAACTTGTGCTTGAAGTTCTCGGCGGGGGAACCCGGACCACAAAAGCCGCCGCGGGCCAGGGCGATGATGACGCGTTTCGTTCCCACCAAGCTTTCAGCTCCCTTGCTGTGTACCGGAAGGTCTTGCCCGGAGCCGCGATGCGATCGATCCAGGCTTTCAGTTGGCTCGGAACGCTGAAATTGTACTGCGGTACGCCAAGAACGACCGTTTCCGCTGCAAGAAACTCTTCCAGAACGTTTTCGCCAAGCTCAATTTCGGCCTTCGCTACCCCAGACTCCCTGCAAAGCGTTCCGGCCACTTTTCGCGCTGGAACGTTTCCACGAGGAAATCGATAAAAACACGGGTCTTGAGCGGAAGAAGTGTGCGGTTGGCGTAATAGATCGAGATCGGGCCAGCATCGGCGTACCAAGCTGGTAACACCCGGACCAGTTCACCGCTTTCCAGATCGGGTAGCGCGTCGGGCTTGGCAATCATTGCGACCCCGAGTCCTAGCAACGCTGCGGACCGCATGGCGGCCGGATCGTTCACAACAATCGTTTCCCGCAGCAGGGCCGGTTGTTCCTCGCCGGCGACGTTCCGCATCTGCCACTGTCGAATACGACCGGTCCGCATCGACCGCATGACGATGCCGTCGAGTTCCTGCAGGGCTCTGGGATCATGTGGTTGAGCGCAATTGTGCAAGTAAGCAGGCGACGCCACGGCAATGATGTGAGCAGCCGCAAGGGTCTTGGCGACTATGCCGGGGGTCAGTTCGAAGCCGCCCCCGATCGCCGCATCGTAGCCTTCGGCGATCAGATCCACCTGCCTATTTTCAAACATCCATTCCGGCCTGACCAGTGGGTAGCGTCTCATGAATTCGGGCAGAGTCGGCAAGATATAGTTCATTCCGAAGGTGGGGCTCATGCTCAGCTTCAGTACGCCTGCCGGCTCTGATTGATCGCTCGTGGCTTCCGCAATAGCCCCCTGTAGGCTCGCCAGGTGATCGCGGATCGACAGGAGGAACCGCTCGCCGGGTTCCGTGAGTGCCAGATTGCGTGTGCTGCGCTGAAAAAGCCTGAGCTTTAGATTGCTTTCCAGCGCCGCTACGTTGCGGCTGACGGCAGCAGGTGTCAGCCCTAAGCGGCGGGCCGCCGCAGAAAAGCTTCCATGTTCGGCGCTGCGAACGAACGATTCCAGATTGGCGAGCGTTTCCATGTCCATCACTTTCAACAGTTGCTTGAAATAGATAATAGCCCATTACCACTTTTCGCAAGAAAATAAGAAGCCGATATTGCCTCCATCAACCAACCTTGGAGGTATCCAAATGACCAACACTTCTCTGAAACTGGCCGGTAAGGCCGCTCTCGTAACCGGCGGCTCGCGCTCGATCGGCGCCGCAATCGCCAAGCGTCTCGCCGCCGATGGTGCCGCTGTCGCCATCACCTACAGCGCATCGCCCGACAAGGCGGCCGCTGTCGTCACCGAGATCGAAGCCGCTGGCGGCCGCGCCATCGCCATTCACGCCGACTCAGGTAATCCGGAATCCGTCCGCGCGGCTGTCGCGAAAACAGAAGAGACGTTCGGTTCGCTCGACATTCTCGTCAACAATGCCGGCATCGCCCTTGGTGGCCCGATCGACGAGATCAAGTTCGAGGATTACGAACGCATGATCGCCGTGAATGTCACGGGCGTCTTCGTCGGAACTCAGGAAGCCGCACGGCGGATGAAGTCCGGCGGACGTATCGTCCATATCGGCTCGTCGATGACCCGCTATGCCGCTTTCCCGACCGCCTCACTCTATACCCTGACGAAGGGAGCTGTTGCCGGTTTCAACCGCAGTCTCGTGCGTGACCTCGGTCCGAAGGGGATCACCGTTAACACCGTGCATCCCGGTCCGACCGACACCGACATGAATCCGGATGGTGGCCCTGTTTCAAAGATTGTCGGCCCTGGGATGGCAATCGGCCGCTACGGCAAGGACTACGAGGTCGCCAGCGTCGTGGCCTACCTCGTTAGCCCTGAAGCGGCCTTTGTAACCGGCGCCGACATCGTCGCCGACGGTGGTTTCACCGCCTGATCCGTCACCGAATTCAAAGGAAAATCATCATGTCTATCGGTATCATCGGCGCCGGCAATATCGGCTCGGCCTTCGCTCGTGCCCTTGCACGCAACAGCATTTCCGCCACCATCGCCAACAGTCGCGGCCCGGCCTCGCTTGCCGCACTCGAAACGGAACTGAAGCCCTTCATCAAGGCAGGTACAGTTGAGGAAGTCGCCAGCGCTGACATGGTGCTGGTCGCCGTCAACTGGTCGAAGCTGCCGCTGGCACTGAAGGGTCTGCCGGATTTCGGCGGCCGCATCGTCATCGACGCCAACAATGCCATCGAGGCGCCGCTGTTCAAGCCGGCCGAGCTGAACGGTCGTCTTTCCACCGAGATCTTTGCCGATCTCGTTCCCGGTGCCCGCGTCGTCAAGGCCTTCAACCATCTGCAACCGCATCTGATCTCGGGCGATCCGAAAGCCGAGAGTGGCTCGCGAGTTCTGTTTTATTCGGGCGATGATGCGCGCTCCAAGGCGGAAGTTGGCGCGCTGATCTCCAGGCTCGGTTTCACTGGCATCGATCTAGGCCCGGTCTCGGTCGGCGGCAAACTGGTGCAGTTCCCCGGCGGCCCTCTGCCCACCCTTAACCTCGTCAAGTTCGGTTAAATGATCGTCGGCGAACTGGAGCCCCTTTTCTCCGGTTCGCCCTATTCTTCACCAAGGAATCCTCCCATGGACATGCCAGTCTCCCGCAGTGTTTCCGTAAGCCACGCGGATAGCAAACCGCTTGCCTCCTGGGCGGCAGTCGCCAGTGTCGGCGTCGGGGCCTTCGCTCTGGTCACCACCGAATTCCTGCCCGTCGGCCTTCTGCCCCTGATAGCGGCCGACCTTGGCATCAGCGAGGGGACGGCCGGATTGATGGTGACGACACCCGGCCTTCTCGCGGCAATCGCAGCACCGATGACCCTCGGATTTGCCGCGCGCTTCGATCGCAAGCGTGTGCTCGTCGGGCTGCTGCTGCTGCTCGTCGTCTCCAACGCCATCGTCGCAACAGCCAAGGGCTTTGCCGCACTGATGTTCGGACGAGTGCTGCTCGGAATTGCGGTCGGCGGCTTCTGGACGATTGGCGGCTCGCTCGGCCCACGCCTGCGTCCGGGTGCGGAAGGCCCGCGTGCCACGGCACTGATCTTCTCGGGTGTCTCGCTGGGCACCGTCGCCGGGGTTCCCGCGGGCGCCCTGATTGGCGACCTGTTCGGCTGGCGTACCGCGTTCCTGCTCGTATCGGGCGTGGCGCTGCTGGTCGTGGCGGCGCTCCAGTTTCTGCTACCGGCAATAAAAGCGCAGAAGGGGTCGGGACTGAAGCAGGTTCCGGACGTGTTGCGGTTGCGGCGGATCCGGATCGGTCTGACGGCAGCCGTGCTCATTTTTGTCGGGCAATTCGCGGCCTATACCTACATCACGCCGTTTCTCATCGGCGCAACCGGGATCGATACGGGTACCCTCAGCATGGTGCTGCTCGGCTATGGCGCGGCGGGGTTTGCCGGAAACCTGTTTGGTGGCTGGGCCGCTGGCCGGAACTTCGTCCTCGCGCTTGCCGGTACTGCGTTTCTGATCTCCTTGTCGGTGGCGGGCTTGCTGCTGGCCGGCAGCAGTGCGCTTATCGCCATTGCCTGGGTTGTCGCCTGGGGTTTCGGTTTCGGCATGCTGCCGATCGCCATGCAAACATTCCTGTTCAGTTCTGCATCGGACCGACTGGAAAGCATCGCCGCCCTCTTCGTGTCGATTGCGCAACTTGCAATCGGGCTCGGCGCGCTGGTCGGCGGCCTCGCAGTCGATAATTTCGGCGTGCCAAGTGCTCTCTGGCTCGGTGCGGCAAGCGCACTACTAACCGCGAGCCTGATCGCATTAACCAGAAAAGCTGATTGAGCCGGGGCGGACGATCGTCATGGCATTTCGTTTCCTGCTTCCGTTTCGTGCGTCGAAGGCGCCGGGTTTGCTCTGCGCATCACGCAATGCTGCAATGCAGCATGAACAGTATTAAATCATGCGAAGTGATTTATGATGAATATGTCGAAGCGCAGCACCTCCTCCCGCTGCGTCAGACGCCGATCGGCTCACCTCCTCCCGGGCCGATCAGATCCTCGGACCCCGACCCCTCCTCCCGGGTCGGGGTCTTTTCTGTTTCGAGACGGATGTGGGTGCCGGCTTCAGTTGCTGCGTACGAAGTGGGGCAGCCCGGGCTTCGGCAGCTCCTTGTCCGCATACTCGGATGACTAAATATTTCGCACTCCAGGCGCGCTAAACGCGCCCACGTCATTTCCGGACGATACATTATGCGATCATTTTGGCCCAGAGCGTGAACATACGCGCAACAAGCCGTTGTACAGGGTTGATCTGCACTTCGGCCTGACCGTTGCTTCACGGGAGTTCGATGCATTTTTTACGACATCAATATCCCAGCGCAAGATGCTGGCGAACCGCATGATGCCGGGATTGGTTCCCGTCTTTCCCGGAACGCCATGCGATGCGCCATTTTGCATCGCCGGAACAAATCGCTTTTAGGAACTACGCGGGGTCGCCTGATGTCTTTGACTTCGCGCCAGCCCGACAAAGCGACACTTCACCTCTTCGAACAGCGCCGGCGGCAACGGGCCGTGGTAGCCGCTATCCGTGTCGAGCGGCCGGACGTCCGGCCCTGGCCAGGCAAAGCGGTTGCTTTCGGTCAAGACAATCCAGGAGCGTTCGTCATCCAGTCCCAAACGACGTTTTGTCGCCGGCGGGATCTCGACTGCCTCGGCTGGGTCGGAGGGCGGCGTATGCGTGATCGGAAGGACGCGGACCACCGGCGTTCCATCTTCCAAGGTGGCAACGATGGCAAGAACGAGCGCCGGGCGATCCTTGTCACCCTCTTCTCGTCCCTCCACATGCTGCCAGTGCCAAAGATAGGAATACCGGAAGACCCAGCCGACCTTTGGCTCAGTCGGCAGCATTCTTGTCCTTCGTCAATTCAGCATTGAGATGGTCAAGTCCAGAATCCATCGTGGATGTTTCGACTGCAGCGAGGTCGTCCGCATCCAACGCGCTCGTCAGTTCGACTCGGCGCTCGCGCCGCATCAAGCGAAGATAGTCCTCATAGGCGATCAAAACCGTGCGCGGTCGGCCGTTCTTGGTGATAATCAACGGCTCGCGCACGGCTGCGTCCTGGTAGGCTCCAAAGTTCTTGGAGACCGCAGCGGCGGTGACGGTGGATGTCATCATGCACCTCCATTTTTCCGTAAAATACGTACTTTACGGAAATTTACAAGACGCCAACGTCACCAAGAGATAAATATGGTCCGGAAGAAAGCAACGGATGTCGTCCTGAAACACGATGACGTGGCGACACTGAAACACCCCGCCAGCGAGGGCATGGGCGACAACACGTTTCTTGCTTCCTAGCTTACCTCAAGGCCTGGTGCCTACTCGCCAACGGCGCCCCCTGCCTTGGCCGGCGCCGGAAAGCCCTTTAAAGTTCGCCGCCTACCATCTCTGGGACCCGGCCCAACGCGCGGCAGAGCCAAGCCATGGTATCCCGGCGGAGAAAGCTGTTGCAGGCCTGCGCGCCATTATCGCGTTGATGCCGTTGATCAACCGCTCTGCTGTCGTTAGTACGGCCTTCCCGTGGGGCCTGAGCCGGTCGGCTCAAAACCGATTGGTTGCAGGCTCGAGTCCTGCCGGGCCCACCATACCGCCAAACTGATCCCCAGGCGGCCACCAGCACGCCTCACACTCGGTCGCAAAAGCTTTTGCGGAAAAACTTACGACAAGGAATTACTGAGCGGAGACCGCGACCTTTGCTGAAATTGATCTTATTGATCGCCACCCAACTTGGCAGGAAGAAGCCACAAAAAAATGTGCTTTACGCGACCGACACTCGGGAGCCGACGATCTGGTCACGGGTGGCGTGTGTTGTATTGAGCGCAACCGCCTCGACCGCATCCATACAATCGTTCTCATCCCTTGCCACCGCTACCCGGTTACGGCCCGCCGCTTTAGCGGTATAAAGTGCTCGATCGGCGCGCTTGATTGCGGCAGCTTCAGAGACTTCGCCATTGGCGAGACTCGCGACACCAACACTGACCGTGATCTGTCGGTCAATGCCGTGCGGACGCCAATCTCTTCCGGCAAAGCGGATGCGAACAGAATGCGCCATGACAGAAGCCTCAGCCAGAGACACGTCCGGCAAGAAGGCCACGAACTCTTCTCCACCAAATCGCGCTGTGACCGCACGCGAGCCAAGATGACGCTGAAGTTCTGCGGCGAGTTCGGCGATGACGCTATCGCCTACAGCGTGCCCATAACCATCGTTGACCTGCTTGAAGTGGTCGATGTCGCAAACAATGACCGCTCCGCGCCGCACTGCGTCTTTTGTCATGCGAGGTACGGCTAACTCGAAACCCCGACGATTGAACAGTCCGGTCAGTGGGTCTCTCTCGGAAGCCTCGCGGTGTCTTCGTATGGCGGCCGACGCCATAGCCCCCAGCGCTGTGAATGGAAACGACAGTCCGATAGTGATCGTTGTGACCGTAACAGCCAAATTGTAGCCCGATGCTGCGAAATCTGCGATTTGGTCACTGGTTTGGATGAAAAAGGTGAAAACAACAGTGCGGGTCAACGTGTCGAGCAACAAGAGCACGCCCGAAACAACCATAGCTCGGTCGGCGAGGCTCGATACCTTGGTTGCTGCATTAAACAATGCCAAACCGAAGAGACAGGCAAAGGCCACATCCGTCAGAAACAATTCGGCCCTGAGGCTTTCGAACACGAGAACAGCGATGGTGTGAACAACTGTGTACCCCCCGACGAACAACCTCCGCGCCACCCTGAGCATTGGAGCGCCGAAATGGATCAGTATCGCGCTGCCGTAGCAATAGGCCGCCCCTATGTAGAGGAAGCCAGCTACAAAGATGTCGAATGTCGGCGACACGGGAAATGGCACGAGCGCAAACCCCAATCCCGCTTGCGCAAATCCTGCGCTCCACTGCCATGACGTCGAAATTTTGAGGTACCAAAGCAACAGAAATGCGACTGCAACCACACCCAGCATCGCAGGCGGCAAATAGACGACGAGGTTGCTTGTATCCATGGCAGCGACAATCCGAGACATTACCCTTGGGTAGCAGTACTCTAGGGTTGCCGGATTAAGATTCATTGAAGTAGTTGACCGAAAAGGGAAATTTGAGTTTATCTGGCAATCTGGCACCTCCGGTGGTGTCCAGTGACGGGTAGTGATTTTTCCCGTTTAGGTCACCGGTCCAATTTCAGTAGGAAGTGTGAGACTTCCTAGGTGACGCCAGCGTCGAGCGATCAACGGCGCTCCAGTCGATACATTATGCGATCCTTTTGGCCCAGAACGTGAACATCACAGCAACCAGCCGGTGCATAGTGTTCGAAGCCTATCTGGAAACTCACATCGTCCGGCGCAAGAGCATCTGCCCTAACGGAACGATTGCGCTCTGTCCTACTCCTCAACAAGCCACAGCTATAGACGTTGCGGGAGCCTGATCGGTGCTGGCGAACCGGTCGGATGTACCGGTGCGCCAGGCGCCTAGATCCGGTTCACACGGCCTTTCAGGCATCCGAAAATCCGAACGGCGCCTCGGTCCGACGATAGTTGTCGGGAAGAAGCTGGCGACCGATCGGAGGCTCCGATCGAGATGTGCAACCTGTTCGCTGACAGAGCTTGCAGGCGATGCCGATCGGCGTCGGTGCATCGGCCTGTGGATGATTGCGACTGTAGACGAGGCGATCTGCATATTGTGCCTCGCAGACGATCGCAATCGCCCGCTCGACGCTCGGGAGGCCATAACTGCCTCCGCCGGCATGTACGGTCCGCGCGATCGAGAAGAAGCGCTGGCCGTCCGGCAGTTCCATCCACTGGGTGATGACCCGCCTCGGGGTTGTGAAGACTTGATGCACCGTCCACAAAGGACAGCCACCCCCGTGACGGGCGAACGGAAAGGCACCGCTGTTCAGGCGCTTTGAAACGTTGCCGGCGACGTCGACCTTTATGAAAAAGAACGGGATTCGCTCCTGACCAGGCTTTTGAAGCGTGGTGAGGCGGTGTGCGGTCTGTTCGAAACTGACGCTGAATTGCCGGGAAAGGACCTCGACGTCGTAGCGCCGGCTTTCGACAGCTTTCGCAAACGCCGCGTAAGGCATGACAATCGAAGCCGCCGAGTAAGCCGCAATCGCTCGATGGGCCAGCCGCACCGCATTCGGGGTGTCGAAGTTTCCTTCATCGACGGCCGACTGGATCTCCGGCTCTAGTTCGAGATAGGCAAGCTGCAGCGCGATCTGGAAGTTCAGGCTCGATTGATCGAGCGCCTCGCTGAGCAAGAGCTCCTTCCGGTGCCAGTCCAGGCGCCGGAGCGATCCGACCATGACCTCCGCAGGCAAACGGCGGACCTTGAGATTGTGTCGGGCTTCGAGGTAAGCGCTCAGCCCACCCTTCTCAGTAGTTCTGGCGGAGAGTTTTTCGGAGGCTGCATCCAGCACCGGAAAAAAGTTGCGCCGCGCGGACAAGAAGCTGCGTACCGCCGTTATCGGATCTCCGGGGCCTGCGCCGTCTCCGTTCGACGAATATTGGCGTTTGTCGGCGAGCGCGAACTGCCCCTCCTTGTAGGCGGTATGAAGCCTCAGCATCGCTTCGGCGAATGCCGGAAAGCTGTGGGCGACATCGGCAATCTCCAACGACCCGAAGTCGACGTCGCTGAGAATCGGGTCTCTCACAACGCTCTGCAGGCGTGTAACCAGATCAGGACCGGCATCATTGGCAAAATCGGAGAAATCGATCTTGTAGGCTTTGGCCAGACGCAGGAGCGTTTCCGCCGTGACGGGGCGCTGATTTCCCTCCATCAACGCGATGTACGATGGCGAGATATCGAGATCTCCGGCCATCTCTGCCTGCGTCAATCCTAGATCGCGTCGGAGCCTGCGAAGTCGCGGCCCGAGATACACACCCTGCTTTTCCATGACCGGCATTACAACATTACAAGGAACTCTTGTAAAGTTTGACAACGTGACATCGAAATCCCTCGCGCTGCAACAGATCATGCCTATGGTTTCCGCAACGCAGCATAATGACTTTCGGAGGAACAATGTCGTATCAAAGCCTTGTGGAAGAAGCAGAAAAGCTCATCGCATCGAACGAGAAGTGGACCGGCGTCACTGCAGAAGCGGTGGCTCGGATGCGCCTCCAAAATCGTTTTCAGACCGGGCTGGACATCGCCAAATATACCGCAGCGATCATGCGCAAGGACATGACCGCGTATGACCAAGACCCGGCGAAGTACACGCAGTCGCTTGGCTGCTGGCACGGGTTCATCGGACAGCAGAAGATCATTTCAATCAAGAAGCATTTCGGAAACACGGACCGTCGTTACCTCTACCTGTCGGGCTGGATGGTCGCCGCCCTCAGGTCCGAATTTGGACCCCTGCCCGACCAGTCCATGCACGAGAAGACCAGCGTTTCGGCGTTGATCGAAGAGCTTTATACCTTCCTGCGTCAGGCCGACGCCCGGGAACTGGGCATGCTGTTCCGCGAAATCGACAAGGCTCGCGCCGCTGGTGACACCGTTCGCGAACGTCAACTGCAAAACTCGGTCGACACCTACCAGACCCACGTCGTTCCGATCATCGCGGATATCGACGCTGGATTTGGCAATGCCGAGGCAACCTACCTGCTTGCCAAGAAGATGATCGAAGCTGGCGCGTGCGCACTGCAGATCGAGAATCAGGTATCTGACGAAAAGCAATGCGGTCACCAGGACGGTAAGGTCACCGTCCCCCACGAGGATTTCGTGGCCAAGATCCGGGCTCTGCGATACGCGTTTCTCGAGCTCGGCGTTGATGACGGCATCATCGTCGCCCGTACCGATTCCCTTGGCGCCGGTCTGACCAAGCAGATCGCCTTCTCGGCAAAGGATGGCGACATCGGCGACCAGTACAACGCTTTCCTGGACTGCGACGAAGTCGAACCCGGGCAGGACCTTAACGGCGACGTTCTGATTACGCGCGGCGGCAAAGTGATGAAGCCCAAGCGGCTTCGCTCGAACCTGTTTCAGTTCCGCGAGGGCACAGGCGCCGATCGCTGCGTTCTCGATTGCATCCATGCGCTGCAAAATGGTGCAGACCTCCTGTGGATTGAGACCGAGAAGCCGCATATCGAACAGATTGCCGGCATGGTCGACCGCGTACGCGAGGTCATTCCGAACGCGAAGCTCGTCTACAACAATTCGCCTTCGTTCAACTGGACGCTCAACTTCCGCCAGCAGGTGTTCGATGCCTGGAAGGAAGAGGGCAAGGACGTGGGCGAATACGACCGCAGCAAGCTGATGAGCGCCGAGTATGACGCGACCGAGCTTGGGGCCGAGGCCGACGAGCGCATCCGGACGTTCCAGCACGATGCGGCGCAGCGCGCAGGCATTTTCCATCACCTGATCACCCTGCCGACCTATCACACCGCAGCACTTTCCACCGATAACCTCGCCAAGGATTACTTCGGCGACCAGGGCATGCTTGGCTACGTCGCTGGCGTGCAGCGGAAGGAAATTCGCCAAGGCATCGCCTGCGTGAAACACCAGAACATGTCCGGATCCGATATCGGCGATGATCACAAGGAGTACTTCTCGGGCGAAGCGGCTCTCAAGGCGGCCGGCGAGCACAACACGATGAACCAGTTCGCGGCTTGATTGCCACCGCTGAGACATCAGTGGCAGAGGAGGCGCGGGCCGCCTCCTCTGCCTTGAGAAGGAACCGTGATGATGGAAACTATCGAAACCTTGACCATTCCTGAGCCACAGCGTTCTCGCGCAGTGTTCTCCAACGAGGACTTTGAACTCATCCGGGTTGCCGTCAACTACTACCTGCAGGAGATCAAGGAGAGCCCTGAGGGTCTGAAATACTCGAACCTCTACCATCGCCTTCGGCGCATCGATTGATGTTGCCGACGGCAGGGAGCCTGTGGGACTGCCAATGACCGCTGGACGCAACCACCTGTGCGCCGTTCAAGTTGAGCATGCGGAAGCCCGCCTTGACGCGGTTTTTGAACGCGAACAGTCGGTGGCGATCGCAGATTTGCTGGAAAGCAATCTGTTTGAGCTGATCGGCCGCGAGCACGGTCCGTACAAATTGCGACTATCCACCCGCGACGCGAAGCTGTCCTTTCAAATCACCACGCAAGACGACGTCCCGATCGTCTCGCATATCTTGTCGCTCACACCCTTCATGCGGGTCATGAAGGACTACGCAATGATCTGCGAGGCACATCTGAGGCGGCATTAGCCTCGGACCCATATCGCTTGGAGGCGATCGATATGGGCCGCAGAGCCGTGCACAACGAAGGGTCGGATCTCCTCAGGCAGCGCCTTTCCGCCTGGATCCGAACAGACCACGGTACCGCACGTCGCCTGTTCACACTCATGGCCGTCCCTTACACACTGAAGGGTCCATGACCTCATAATATCGCACGTCGGCATCTCGGGATGCTGCCAACCTGATAACCAACCTTCGGTAGCCGCTGTCTTCGCAGCTGCCAGGCCAAACGGGATTTGAATGATGCACGATAGACGGGCACTTGTAGAGGTCAACGGTCGGAGCGCCGAACTAGAACTCCGATCTGGGTCCATCGGACCTGACGTCGTGGACATCGGCTCGCTCTACAAGCAGACGAAGATGTTCACCTACGACCCGGGCTTCACGTCGACGGCGTCGTGCGAATCCAAGATCACCTATATCGACGGCGACGAAGGCGTGCTGCTCCACCGCGGCTATCCGATCGAACAGCTTGCCGAGCACGGCGACTTCCTGGAAGTCTGCTACCTGTCTACGGCGAACTGCCGACGAAGGCGCAGAAGGCTGACTTCGACTATCGCGTCACGCACCACACCATGGTGCATGAGCAGACGTCGCGCTTCTTCACCGGCTTCCGCCGCGACGCACACCCGATGGCCGTCATGTGCGGCTGCGTCGGCGCGCTTTCTGCCTTCTACCACGACTCGACCGACATCACCGATCCGCACCAGCGCATGGTTGCTTCGCTGCGCATGATCGCCAAGATGCCGACGATCGCGGCCATGGCCTACAAGTACCACATCGGCCAGCCCTTCGTTTATCCGAAGAACGACCTCGACTACGCGTCGAACTTCCTGCGCATGTGCTTCGCCGTTCCCTGCGAAGAATATGTCGTCAACCCGGTTCTGTCGCGCGCGATGGACCGTATCTTCATCCTGCACGCCGACCACGAGCAGAACGCTTCGACCTCGACCGTTCGCCTCGCGGGCTCCTCCGGCGCAAACCCATTCGCTTGCATTGCTGCTGGTATCGCCTGCCTCTGGGGCCCGGCGCACGGCGGCGCCAACGAAGCGGCGCTCAACATGCTCGCCGAAATCGGCACGGCCGACCGCATCCCGGAATTCATCGCCCGCGCCAAGGACAAGAACGATCCGTTCCGCCTCATGGGCTTCGGTCACCGCGTCTACAAGAACTACGATCCGCGCGCCAAGATCATGCAGAAGACCACGCACGAAGTGCTGGCCGAACTCGGCCACAAGGACGATCCGCTGCTCGAAGTCGCGATGGAACTCGAGCGCATCGCACTCACGGACGAGTATTTCATCGAGAAGAAGCTCTATCCGAACATCGACTTCTACTCCGGCATCACGCTGAAGGCGCTGGGTTTCCCCACCACCATGTTCACCGTGCTCTTCGCGCTCGCCCGCACCGTCGGCTGGATCGCGCAGTGGAACGAGATGATCGAGGATCCGGAACAGCGTATCGGCCGTCCGCGCCAGCTCTATGTCGGCGCTCCGCAGCGCGACTACGTGCCGCAATCAAAACGGTAAGGGACTAGGTCCTGTTGACAAAGTCAGCAGTGATAGTGCGATAAGATCGCTCCTAACGGAGGATTAGATGTCCGAACTCGATCGAGAAATACGACTTCGACTTAGTGTGCAACATGCCTTGCTTGGGGCCGTATCATCGACGCTCGCCGCCGTTACGTGTGGCTGGAGTGGCAACGAGATTGTCCTCGAATTCTTGGTCGATCCCGATTTCGGCGATGATGACCGCGAACGCATGGAGGTAGTCGCATCCGAGGTCATCTCGGATTTTGGTTATGAAACAATAATGACTGTCTTCACGTCCCCACCATCGGATGGACCGAAGGCTCGGGTTGATAGGCGATGGTGGGCTTACAGGCGATTTGAGCCATTGCTGGGCTAAAGGCGTTCTGTGAAGTGCGGCAGCCAGATTTTTGCGGCGGCCAGCGAAAGGAACGCTTCGAATGAAGTTCGGGTCTTGTCGTAACGGGTGGCAATCCGTCGGAACTGTTTGAGCCGGTTGAACATTCGTTCGATGCGGTTGCGGTCTTTATAAACCTTGAAGTCGCAGGAAGGCGGGTCTTTCCGGTTCGCTTTTGGCGGAATCACGGGCCGAAGGCCGTGGATCAGCAACTCTTCGCGGACGGAGTCGCCGTCGTAGCCCTTGTCAGCAAGGAATGATTTAGGTTTGCCAACGGGTATGGTGAGAAGCGCGGGAACGGCGCTATAATCAGAAGTCTCGCCACCTGTCAGGACAAAGCCGAGAGGACGTCCCTGACCGTCTGCGCGGGCATGGACTTTTGTCGTAAAGCCGCCGCGTGATCGACCAAAACCCTCTTTATAAGTCCCCCTTTAGCGCCCGCAGCCTGCGAATGGCCGCGAACCGTGGTGCTGTCAATCATATGTTGCCAGTCGTCGGTCAATCCAAGTTCGACAAGCGTTTCCAGAAGTGCATCCCAAACACCTTGTTCGGCCCAGCGGCGGAAACGAACATACACCGAATTCCACTTTCCATATCGCTCGTGCATATCGCGCCACGGACAGCCAACGCGCAGAACATGGAGCATCCCGTTAAAAAAGCGGCGGTTGTCGTGGGATGGCCGAGACTTGCGACCACGCTCGGTCGGCAATAGCGGTTCGACAATCCTCCATTCCTCATCACTCAAATCGCCTCGTGCCATAGCTGCTTCCTAAAAAGCAGTCTTGAATCACGCCTAGGCTGATTTGGGAATCACTTTGTCAACAGGACCTAGTGTTCGCGCCGGCCACCTGACCTGCCGGGACGACTCGAATCGTGGAAAGCCTTGCCTCTTCCCGCCAAGTGGCCCAGCACCCAGTGTGTCGGCCAACTTCTCGTCACTATTCGAGAACTCAGGGCCAAGATCGGATCACTAGCAAAGGCAGGTCGATACCCTCCCTTGTGGTCCTTCGTCCAGTTGATACATTATGCGATCCTGAACGCACAGAACGGGAACAAAGGAGGCACGATCGTCTCGCAACGGAAAACAAAGGTTGGTCTGACGCTTCCCAGTTTCCGTCGAAACCTGCACTTCCCGACTGATTTTGCTTGGCAAGAATGGCGTCCTGGGGGGTGGGGTAAGATGAACGCCGTGCTTTTCGGGGTCGTGACTAGAGAACCTGCGGCCATTGTTGGTGAGCGTGCATGACGGTGAGGATCTCCACGTCCCGACCTACGCGGTAGGGAATGATGTAGAGAACGTCGGCCAGCACGAGCTCGCGCGTGCTCTTGATACGACCAGGCCGCCCGCTAGCAGGATACTCTGCTAACGCATCCACGGCAGTGACAATCCGCGCCACGACGCGAGCCGCTGCCTCCGGATCGTCTTTCTCGATACATGCACCGATCTCATCAAGTCGCCGCAACGCCCTTAGCGTCCAGCGAATACGCTTCCGACTCATGATTGGCGGGCAGACTTGACGTACTTCGTGACGACTTTCGCCACATCTTCGTCGCTGGCGAATTCACCCCGGTCGGCCTCGGCCAACCCGGATTCAATCTCGGCAAGCTGCCATCCCTGCTGCTCCACGAAAGCTTCGATGGCCTCTGCAGCCATATAAGAGCGGGACCGATCCAGCTTCTCAGCGAGCTGATCCAGCTTGCGCGCGGTTTCATCTTTTACACGTACAGTAAACGCAGCGGTCATGATCCCTAGCCTTCGTTGGTTCACTATGATTATTGATGAACCGCTCTGGTGCGTCAAGATTCAAGACATTTCTCCAAGACATCCGCTAAATGACTTGTTAAAGCGATCGGCTCATAACCGCTTGGTTGGGGGTTCAAGTCCCTCCTGGCCCACCATTATTTTTAAGCTTCACACTATCCCAAGATAAAAACGGCCGCAGAATGCGGCCGTTCGTACATAAATTGCCTTAGGAGAAGTCAGCGATTTACGTCGACAAGCGTGCGGCCGCGCACCTTGCCCTGCAGCATGGCTCCCGCGACACTCCGAACCTCATCAAGGCCGATTTCGGATACCATGGTTCCGAGTTTTGTCAGATCAAGGTCAATTGCGAGCCTTTGCCAAGCCTGCTCCCGGAGCTCTTGTGGAGCATTGACGGGGTCGATGCCTGCTAGGCTCAGGACCTATTAATTTCGTTTGAGATGTGATTCACGTTTCCGAAAGGAGACCGTGATGGGTGATTTGTTTCTGCTGAGCGAGCGCCAGATGGCGCGGATCGAACCGTATTTCCC
>NZ_JAKUMO010000003.1:0-389458 GCF_037026475.1 Ensifer sp. MJa1
ACAGCCCGAACAAAAATGCCTGCCACAAAAACAAAAACCCGCCGAAAATATCGACGGGTTTGTCAGCGGTCTGAGCCGGAGCGTTTCCGCTCCGGCTCAGATCCTTCTCAATTCAAGCCGTTATGGCTCGAACCGAAGATTTTGAATCAGCCGACGATCTCGGTGCCCGAGAACCAGTAGGCGATTTCTTCGGCAGCGGTTTCCGGAGCGTCCGAACCGTGAACGGAGTTTTCGCCGATCGAGAGAGCGTGCACCTTGCGGATCGTGCCTTCGTCAGCGTTTGCCGGGTTGGTGGCGCCCATGACTTCGCGGTTCTTGGCAATGGCGTTTTCGCCTTCGAGAACCTGAACGATGGTCGGGCCGGAAGACATGAACTCGACGAGTTCGCCGAAGAACGGACGTTCCTTGTGAACGGCGTAGAAGCCTTCAGCTTCGCGGCGGCTCATCCAGACGCGCTTGGAAGCGACGACGCGCAGGCCGGCATCTTCGAGCATCTTGGTGATGGCGCCGGTCAGGTTGCGCTTGGTCGCATCCGGCTTGATCATCGAGAAGGTACGTTCAATAGCCATTGGCTCAATCCCTTGTTTCTTGGAAAGTGGCGGTTCATTAGCCGCCAATCCCGCGCAAAACAAGAGGCCCCACCGATGATTCGGCTTGCGCCAGGCGGGTTTCACGCAGCCGTCACACTCCGGCCGAGCCCATCGTGCAGGTCGAGGCAGCGCGCGAACCAGTCGGCCACGGGATCGCCTGATTGGAGCAGACGCTGCGGCGAAACGATGCGCGCCCACTGGAACGCACCGAAGACGATGTAATCAGTGAAAAGTGGTGACATACCGCCCAGGAAGGCCTGGGACTTCAGCATATGGCGCAATGGCTCGAGCTTTTCCGACAGGCTTTCGAGAGCAGCCGCGCCGCTTTCGGCCACCGCTTCGAGCGACGTGCCGAAGCGTTTTTCGCGGCTCTGCCGGAAATAGGCCTGGTCGACCGGTTCGAGACGTTCGTGAATATCCCGGATAATGATGCGGGTGATCGCGGGATGCAGGGTCGTCTGTGACCAGCCCTCGACGAAGCGGGCGATCCCCTTCGCCCCCTCGCCGGCAAACAATGGCGGTCGTTCCGGATAGGCCTCCTCCAGGTAGAGTGCAATGTCGAAGCTGTCCTTCACCAGCCGCTCGCCGTCCCGTAGCAGCGGCACCAGCCTGGTTGCGCCATCTTCGACCGCGGGGATCTCGGTAAAGCCGAGCGGCACGGTGTCGAAGTCCAGTTGCTTGTGAGCGAGCGACATCGCCGTCTTCCACACATGCGGCGAGAACGGGCGCGTCCTGTCGGCACCGCAAAGCGAATAGAGCTTCCTCGTCATTTGAACTCCCGGTCAATTGTTGCCCCTGTTGAACGACAAAGAGAAGCCACGATCAAATCAGTAAAATTCATGAGTGATATCAGCCCCTGAAATGCGGATCCGCGCTAGGGTCGCCCCCAAAAGGAGACTATCGATGCACGACCATTTTCGCATGTTTGCCGACTACAACCGCTGGGCAAACCGCCACGTCTATCGCGCTGCTGCCGAACTGAGCGAGGCCGAGCTACAGGAAAGCCGGGGCGCCTTCTTCGGCTCGTTGCTGGCCACCCTCAACCATATCCTTGTCGCCGACCGGGTCTGGATGAAGCGCTTCACACGCAAGGGCGACGCGCCGACAGCCCTCGACACGATCCTTCATCACGATCTTGCGAGCCTCACCGACGCGCGGGCCGCCGAAGACGAGCGCATCATCGAATGGATCGACGGCTTGAACGATGAAAGGATTGGCGCCGAACTGACCTACACCCCCCTCAGCAACCCGGTCGAGATCAGGCAGAGGCTCGGGCCGACACTTGCGCATTTCTTCAACCACCAGACCCACCATCGCGGCCAGGCCCATGCGACGCTGACAGCCCTCGGGCGCCCGTCCCTGACGCTGGATCTGGCGTATTTCCTGCGAGGCGAAGGGCTACATTGGGCGTAGCGGGAAGCGCGATGCGCCGAGACCAATCGATCGGAGCGGGCGCGCCTCGCGCTCGCGCCACGCGGTCAGCTTTTTCAGAAGAAGGCGCTGAGCGAGCCAGGCGGCAAGGCCAAATGCCACGCCGCCGGCGATGGAAAGTACGGAGAAGACGACAGGCGACACCAGCGGCTGCAAAGGCACCATCAGCAGTTCCGGCACGAAGCGGTGCAGGATGTAGATGTGAAAACCTGCTGCCGAAAGCGGCAGGATCAGTTGCGCGCCCCATCGGGGAACCGTGATACGCGGCAGATAGAGCAGCGCCGCAAGGACCGCGACCTGCAGCAGGTATTTGATCTTCGTGCCGATCCAGACACCTTCATAGAGGCCGAAGAACAAAAAGGCGCCCGTTCCTGTCACCAGCAACACAAACCTCTGCCTTGCAGTCTCGGCCACGGCCGCGCACCAGCCGATGACGGCGAGGTAGAAGATCCAGGGCAGCGTGAAGATCTGGCGATTGCCGATCTGCCAGAGCAGCGGCAGCGCAAGCCTTGACGCGAGAGCGACCAAAAGCAGCGTCATGCCGGCGGCAAAGGGTTTGGCCGAAACGAACCTTCGGAGTTGCGGGACCGCAAACAGGCCTGCGAAAACCAGCATCATCTGGCAATAGGCTTCGATGAACCAGTAGAGATACGGCACCATGTCATGCGTTTCAGGCAGAGCCAGGCCAAAGTTACCGACGAGGAATACCGAGGCCCAGGGCACTTCGCCCCAGACGACCGTGTAAGCCGCAACGATGAGATAGTAGGGTACGAGGATCTGCACCAGCGGACGCAGGACCGCCAGGCTGTCGCCGGAAAGCAACGGCCCCATCTGGAAACGCGCGAGACTGAAGCCGGCCAGAATGACCATCGCCGCCGATCCACCCGGAAGCGGCCACAGGGTTTCGTGGTGCAGCACGACGAGAAGGATGGCCAGTACCCGAATGACGAGGTCCGTGCCGATCCGCCGCGTGGCGGATTCACGACGCTGTACAGCCGAAAGCTCCGCTATCGACAGCGTCGCCCAGGCCTCCGGTACATCGCCTAGCGCCTTTTCCAGACCGACCGAGAGCTGAACGAAGCGCAAGGAGTCGCCGCCGAGCGAAACGAAACTGTCGGAGCGCTTGACCTTCTTCGGATAGAAGACCTGGGCGAAGAGATTTTCGACGCCGCCATCGTCGTCGTCATCGCTGGCTGCTGACTGGCGGGCGGCCATGTTGAGGGCGTTGTAGTCGACCTTGCCGCTGGCAAGCCGGGGTATCTCAGCAAGCGACGTCGCCTTCAGGTGGGCGAGCGTCAGGCCACTCTCCTTTGCCAGAATGCGCCTGATATCATCGGCCTTGCGGCCGCCGGAATAGAAGGCATGCAGCCCGGCGTCGTCACCGACCACCGCCGCGGCGATGCCGCGCTTTTCCAACGCCGCCTCCAACGCGTCGTGGGCGATTCTGAGGCCGGCAATCTTCGAAAAGCGCTTCATGCGGGCGACAATCTGGAACAGGCCGTCCGCATGGCGCATTGCGAGATCGCCGGTGCGAAGTTCGGTCAGGTCGGCGCCGCGCCCGAGGTCGGCACGCGAGGCGGCATAGCCCATCATCACGTTCGGGCCACGATAGACGAGTTCGCCAGCCACGCCCGTCTTGTCGATGGGCTGCCCTGCCTCACTCTTGATTGCCAGGCTGCCACCAGGGATCGCGATACCGATCCGGTCCTCATTGCCGGCGAGCTTCGCCGGAGGCACATAGGCAATGCGCGCGGTCGCCTCCGTCTGTCCGTACATGGCAAAAAACGCAGCACCCTGCGCCCGCAGATGGTCGTTGTAGTGCCGGATGACATCGCGGCTCGACCGACCGCCGGCGACCGTCATGAAACGCAGGCGCGGAAACCGGCGCTCGCGAAACCCGATCTTCTCCAGCAACTCGAAGGAGTAAGGCACGCCGGAGAGATTGGTGCTTTCGCTGGCTGCGAAGCCGTCGAGAAAGCCCGCATCAAGGATCGAGCCGCCCGGGATGTAGAGGCTGGCACCGACCGAGAGATGGGCGTTCAGGACCGACAGGCCATAGGAATAATGAAGTGGCAGGATGAGACATGCGCGATCATCCGCCGTCAAACCCAGATACTGGGAGATCGATGCGGCGTTGGCCGACACGTTCTGTCGTGAGAGCCGCACCGCCTTGCCATTGCCGGTGCTGCCCGAGGTCGAGAGCATCAGCGCGAGATCGGGATGCGGCTCCTGGCCACCGTCCTGAAGGTATTCGGTGCGCCAGCGGCCGTCGATCCGGCGGAAGGCGTAGTCGGGATCGAAGGCATCGGTCCATGAACCGGTCGAGCCACTCTTCGGCGCCTGCATCGCCACGGCATGGCCAGCCTTCAGCGCGGCGAGATAGGCGACGATCGCATGTTCACAGAGCTCGGCCTCCAGCGACACCAAGCCGCGCGGTCCGGCAAAGGCAAGCGCCTGGCGGGCGACGCGCTCACTCAGTTCACGGTAGCTGACGATCGGTCTTCCGGGCACGACCAGCGCCGGCCGATCGCCCCAGGTCTCAAGATCGTCAATGAACGAGAGGGACATCGCAAAACCATCGCTGTTGCCTCGGGCCCCCGCCCGATTAGCACGGCGGCTTATAATTGATGACTAAAGTCGTCAAGTATAAACGTGGCCTAAAACAACTGCGAGGGCCAAGGTTCGCGATGCGGGGTTGCGTCCGCCGGCCTGGGGTAGATTTCAGCAACCATACCGGGAAGCGCTCGGCCAGCCGGCGAAATCTTCAGACTCCCTTAAATGCGGTCTTCCCATAGTGGCACGAGATTGAAAGCAGACATCCGTCTGCCAGACACCGGGGACCACAACAGAATGACCATGCAAGTTCCGGCGGACGCCGGCCGGTCGCAGGCACGGCAGGCGGCAATCATTCTGAAAGTGGCGCAGTCGATGTCAGCGCACGGCATTGCCGCGCTGCCCCGCAACTACGAGCTCTTCTACGAAGCGCTCTCTGGCCGTCTGCCTCAGCTTGCCCGTGAGCTTTCAGCCCTCGGCCAGAACCCCGAGCAGGACGCATTGGATGCGCTCGGCCTCAAGCATCACCTCATCGCGCACGCAGCGCTGGCAGCCGACCGGGCAAGGGCGGCAGCCCAGCAAGCACTTGCCGATGCGGCAAGCAGGCTCAAGAACGCGCGCGCACAGCGGCATGCGTTCAAGGACGAACTCGACCATTTTGCGGCTCGGCTCGCCACAGATCCGGTCGCCTCACTGTCGGAATTCGCCGATGACGCAGCACGACTGCGCGATGCGGCAGGCCGGTTGATGAACGAAGAGGGTGTGCTGCAGCTGGCGCTGGAGAGCAGTGTGCACCGCTTCTGCGACCTCGAGGGCGATTTTGCCGAAAGCCGCCGGCCGTTGACGCGCGATCCCGCGACCGGGCTTCCGAACCGCCTGGCCTTGACGGCCAAGCTCGACACCGTCCTCGAAACCGAGCGCCTCGACCAGCCGCTAGCCTTGTTCGTCGCCTCGGTTGAAGGGCTGCGCGAGATCGCCGACCGACATGGCGGTGCGATTGCAGCCAAAGCGCTTGCCAAATTGTCCGCGCTTTTCCGCAAGTCGGTCAAGAAGAACGATTTCGTCGCTCGCATCGGTCAACAGGACTTCGCGTTCCTCTGCCGCGACGTCAGCGGCGAAAACGCCGAGGCCATCGCCCGGCGCCTCAGGCAATCGGTGGAAGAACTGCGTATACCCCTGCCCGACCGCGCGCATACGGCAGAAACGCTCTCGCTTGCAGCCGGCATCACCGTCGCGCACGCGGCGTCGACGAGTGCCGAACTGTTGGGTCAGGCAGAGCTGGCGCTTGCCGGCGCCCGCGGCGGCAACGGCATCCTCAGCTATTCGGCGGCGCTCAGCCGGAACTTGGCGAAGACCTACGGCCACCACGCCGCCTAGAGCATCCTGCTCTCAAGTGGAATCACTTGAGGCAGAAAGATGCTCTAGAATCAAAGTGCTAGAGCGTCCTTAGTGCGTTCATATGAACGCACGGCGCTCCAACGCGCCAGAGCGTCTATCAGGCGGCTTCCGGCTGGCGGCCGTCATCGATCTCCGACGCCTTCTCACGAAGACAGCCAAGCAGGCGAAAAAGTTCATTGCGCTCGCAGTCGTTGAGCGCCGAAAACAACTCATCAAGCGTGCGATGACGCGGCAGCAGAGCCGCCTCCAGCGCCTGGCGGCCACGATCCGTAACAGAGATGATCTTGGCCCGGCGATCTTCCGGGTCCGGTTCACGCACGACCATGCCATCCCGTTCAAGGCCGTCGATCGCCTCGGTAACAGTCCTCGCCGCAAAACCAAGCGCCGAGGCGATATCCGCGCAGCGACACGGGCCAAGCGTGCTCAGGTAGAACAGGAACTTGCTGCGCGCGAGCGAGACGCCCTCTTCGGACATAGACGTGTTCACCAGGCGATGAACGCAGTGGTAGAGGTCGAAGAGCCGCTCGGCGACTTCGATTTTTTCTGTCATGGCAATTTACCTCATTGGCATCGCCAAAACGAAACAACCCGGCCCCGCATGGCGGGACCGGGTTGCTCGGTCAACCGTCTGGCGTGACTTACTGGTTGTTTTCACCGTCCTTGGCGTGACCGGCTGTGATCGCGCCGGTTGCCGTCGCATCGATGGATCGATTGCCCATGGCGGCGTCATAGTCACCAAGGCCCGCAGAGCTTGCAGACACACCTGTCCCCGCGGAGGCCTCGGCATGGGCCATGAAGCGCGGCACGAAGCGCGCGTTCTCGTGGCTGTTACCGCCGGCGACAGCGGCAGATGCAGCGCCAACCACGGCGGTCGCGACGAGCGCCGCGGCAATCGACTTCTTCATAAATCTGTTCCTTGGTGGAGATGGGATGTCGTCGGAGGCTGTGCCCTCATGGGCGCCCAGCGGGCCGTGTCATAAACGCACGACGAGGATCGATCAAATCCCTTGAAATGGGGTGCGGATGAAGACCCGCACCCCTGCTCATCGCACTTAGCGCGAAAGGCCCTGGTAATATTCGCCCTCGCCGCCTTGCACCGGCTTCGGAGCTACGCCGTAGTTCACGATCGAACCGGTGCTGTTGCGATCGACATACCCGGCTTCCGAGCTGCCGATGGTAAAGGACGACTTGCCGGTGACGGCAGGCGTGCGCTCGGTGTAAAGCGGCGTCGGGCTGGCGCCTTCGTAGTAGCTGCCACCAGCGAAGGCGGCAGAAGCGCCGCCAAAGATGGCGGTGGCAACGAGAGCGGCGGAAAGAGCGGTCTGGATTGCAGTTTTCATGGTCTTCACTCCTGGGAGGCTTGTTCGTTTGAACAAGGTTTCAGCTAAAATCTAAATCGTCTGTGGCCGGATCAGTTGTCCCTCGGAACGCGGGGCCTCTTGCCAATGGCGTTCAGTCAACTGAGGCGGTCGGAAGAGCGCTCTCCGCCCTTCCGTTTATGAGATGGTCCCTCACGATGAGGATGTGTAGTATCGATAGACGGAACGCCTTGTTCAAAAATCGATAACAATACCCCCTTGAAATCGAGACTGGACGTCGGATGGGTGCCGGGGCGAGTGCGGCCGGGGTCGCGCCTCTTGCCTTCCCGCTGAAGTCCGGGCAAAAGGCCGCAATGATCCAGATTTCCGGCCTTTCCGCCCGCATTGCGGGACGTCTCCTCATCGAAAACGCATCCGTGACGCTTCCGGCGGGCACGAAGGCAGGGCTCGTGGGCCGCAACGGAGCCGGCAAATCAACGCTGTTTCGCATCATCACCGGCGAACTTGCGTCCGAAGCCGGCAGCGTTTCGTTGCCGAAAAATGCCCGTATCGGCCAGGTGGCGCAGGAAGCGCCTGGCACCGAGGAGCCGCTGATCGAGATCGTGCTCAAGGCCGACAAGGAACGTTCGGCGCTGATCGCCGAGGCCGAAACCGCGACCGATCCGCATCGCATCGCCGAAATCCAGACGCGCCTTGCCGATATCGGCGCCCACTCGGCCGAAGCACGCGCCGCAAGCATTCTTGCCGGCCTCGGCTTCGATCACGAAGCCCAGCTTCGCCCCGCCTCGTCCTTCTCCGGCGGCTGGCGGATGCGCGTGGCTTTGGCCGGCGTTCTGTTTTCCGAGCCGGACCTGCTGCTGCTCGATGAGCCGACCAACTATCTCGACCTTGAAGGCACGCTCTGGCTCGAGGACTACATTCGCCGCTACCCGCACACGGTCATCATCATCAGTCACGACCGGGACCTGCTCAACACGGCGGTCAACGCCATCGTGCACCTGGACCAGAAGAAGCTGACCTTCTATCGCGGGCCCTACGACCAGTTCGAGCGGCAGAAGGCGGAAGCCGACGAACTGCAGATGAAGGCGAAAGCCAAGAACGACGCGGCGCGAAAGCACCTGCAGAGCTTCATCGACCGTTTCAAGGCCAAGGCGACCAAGGCGCGCCAGGCGCAAAGCCGCGTCAAGGCGCTGGAGCGCATGGGCACGATTGCGGCCGTGATCGAGGATCATGTCCAAGGGTTCTCCTTCCCAGATCCGGAGAAGGAAGCCGCCTCGCCGATCATCGCGGTCACCGGCGGCAGCGTCGGCTACGAGCCAGGCAAGCCGATCCTCAAGCGCCTTAACCTTCGCATCGACACCGACGACCGCATCGCGCTGCTCGGCTCGAACGGCAACGGCAAGTCGACCTTTGCCAAGTTCATCTCCGGACGCCTGGCGCCCGAGGCGGGTGAGCTGAAGATCGCGCCGAACCTGAAGGTCGGCTTCTTCGCCCAGCATCAGCTCGACGACCTCATCCCGACGCAAAGTGCCGTCGAGCACGTGCGCCGGCGCATGCCGGACGCACCGGAAGCCAAGGTGCGGTCTCGCGTGGCGCAGATGGGGCTTGCGACCGAAAAGATGGAAACGCCGGCCAAGGACCTCTCAGGCGGCGAAAAGGCGCGGCTGCTGATGGGCCTTGCCGCCTTCGAAGCGCCGAACCTGCTGATCCTCGACGAGCCAACCAACCATCTCGATATCGACAGCCGCAACGCGCTGATCACCGCACTCAACGACTATTCCGGCGCGGTGATCCTGATCTCGCACGATCGCCACCTGATCGAGGCGACCGCCGACCGGCTGTGGCTGGTGCGCGACGGAACGGTGACGAGCTATGACGGCGACCTGGAAGACTATCGCAGCCTGATCGTCGGCGGTCCGAAGCCGAAGGAAGACAAGATCAAGGTCCTGGGCGCTGATGACAATCTCTCCAAGGCCGACCAGCGCAAGGCCAACGCCGACAAGCGCGCGTCGCTGGCGCCACTGCGCAAGAAGATCAATGAAATCGAATCCTTGACCGGAAAACTGGAGAAACTGATTCAGGCACTTGATGTCGAATTGGCAGATCCGGCGCTCTACGAAAAGGCACCGGCAAAGGCGGCACAAAAGGCCAAGGAACGCTCCGACGCGGCAACGAAGCTTGCGCATGCCGAAGAGCAGTGGCTGGAACTCTCGGCCGAGTACGAAGAGGCGATGGCCGGCTGAGACGATGCGGCAGCCCAAGACGGTCCTGGGGCGCGGGCCTGTTGGCTCGCTCCATTCCAGCCGGGCGCGCTTCACCCGAGTTCGAAGGTCGTGATGCCGTAGATTCTGGCGAGTGGCAGATCCGGATCGGGGCCACGATACATGCGCGCCGTCTCGAACACCGGTCGCAGATTGTAGCGATCGCACAATGCCTTGGCCGAGGCGTTCGGCTCAGGGACATCGAGAAAGATCTCGCCACCGGCGGCGCTGGCCGCAAGCTTGCGAAAAATCAGGTCGGCGCCTGTCTCGTTGTTGGAAAAAAGCGGCCCAATCTTGAAGCCGGTGCGGCACGCCCGAATCGTCCCGTATCCACCGATCTGTCCGTCGCGCAGGAGCACCATGCTTCGGCGCCCGCCCGTATGCTTCAGCCATTCGCCGAGAAAGGCATCACGACGGGCGGGAACGAAACGGCGGTCGTAGTCGGCCAAAAGCGACATGTGCACCGGGGCAACATCGATCACGTCTGTGCCTGGCGGTTCGCTCGCATCGACGATGCCGCCGTAGCGGATGTTTGCGTGTGCGTAGGCAAATCCGGCCTTCTGATAATTCTCCTGCTGAGCGACCACGCCGTCCAAACCGATGATGCGCCCGCCGGCGGCAGACATGGCCTGCCGCCACAATTGCCGGCCGATTCCTCTTCCGCGATATTCGGGCCGGGTCATGAAGAAGCCGAGAAACGCATAGCTTTCGTCGTATCGAACCAGCGAGATCGCGCCGAGCGGCGCGTCCTGCCCCTCCATGATCCAGTAGCCACCAGGATCTGTCGCCCAGAAGGCTCCGGCATCGTCGAACCCGGGGTTCCATCCCTCCTCGGCCGCCCATTCGACGATGACATCGAGTTCGGCACGACTGGCGCGACGAATTTCATGCTGCATGGTCAACTCCTCGAAAACTCTCAATTCGCCCCGTCGCCGGCACGGTTGACGCGACGGCAGCGCACGTCCGATGGTAGAGCTAGTGCGGGCGCGCGCCCAGGGAATGACGCCAGGCCGATTTCCTTGCCGAGGGCGGCCCGGGCGGTTGTTCGGTGGCGCTTGCCCCGCTTGCGCAATCTGCTACAAGAACCGTCAATAAATCATACTAATCGAGCGAAACACCATGACCCCCATCAAAATTGCCCTTGTCGGCGTCGGCAAGATCGTTCGTGACCAGCATCTGCCGGCGATCGCCAAGAACAGCGACTACCAATTGATCGCCGCCGCAAGCCGGCACGGAACGGTCGATGGCATCGACAATTTCAAGTCGATCGAGGCGATGCTCGAAGCGGTGCCCGCAATCGACGCAGTTTCGCTCTGCATGCCGCCGCAGTATCGCTACGAAGCCGCGCGCGCCGCACTGGAAGCCGGCAAGCACGTCTTCCTGGAAAAGCCGCCCGGCGCGACGCTGAGCGAAGTCGCTGACCTGGAAGCGCTGGCAGCGGCAAAGGGGCTGTCGCTGTTTGCGAGCTGGCACTCCCGTTATGCGCCGGCGGTAGAAGCTGCAAAGACGTTCCTGTCGACGACGACGATCAACGACGTCAAGGTCATCTGGAAGGAGGATGTCAGGCACTGGCACCCGAACCAGGAGTGGATCTGGGCCGCAGGCGGCCTCGGCGTCTTCGATCCCGGTATCAACGCGCTCTCGATCGTGACCCACATCCTGCCGCGTCCGCTGTTCGTGACCTCGGCGGTTCTGGAATTCCCGGAAAATCGAGATGCACCGATCGCCGCCAGCATCACCTTCGCCGACGCCCGCAAGCTGCCGGTTTCCGCCGAGTTTGATTGGCGGCAGACCGGCAAGCAGAGCTGGGACATCGTCGCTCAAACGACGGCGGGCGAAATGGTCCTTTCGGAGGGCGGCTCCAAACTCGCCATCGACGGCAAGCTCGTTCACCAGGAGCCGGAGCAGGAGTATCCGATGCTCTACCGGCGCTTCGCCGAGATCATCAAGGCGCGCAAATCGGACGTCGATCTTGCGCCGTTGCGGCATGTTGCCGATGCCTTCATGCTCGGCAAGCGCAAGTTCGTCGAGGCGTTTCACGACTAAGCCGCTCAACGGCCCGAAGACAGCAAAGCCCGCAGCACATGCCGCGGGCTTTTTCATTGCAAAAATTGGGTCGGATCAGGCCTTCTTTTCCCAGCGCCCGTCTCGGTTCTGCTGCCAGTAGGTCAGGTTATGCCCCTCGCCTTTCAGCCGCTTCCAATGACTGCGCGCGCCTTCGAGTTGCTCCTGATCGTAACCGTCGAACATGAAGACGATACGCTCATAGACCGAAACCTCGGGCGGGCTGGCGCCATCAATGACAAAGCGGACCGTTGCCGCATTCGCATTGCTGTCGTCGGCCACCAGCAGCACCGGCTGGTCTGACGCGAACTCCTGGGCGTCCGTGCCATGCGGCAGAAAGCTCTCGTCCCGATAGACCCAAAGATGCGTATCGAGGGCGTCGCGCCGCTCGGCGCCGATCGTCTGGACGACGACACGCCAGCCGCGCTCGACGCTCTTGTCGAGCAGCGGCGGCAGCGCGTCTTCAAGTTTCGATTCCGTCAGGTGATAGAACAGGATCTCGGTCATGCCGATCTCTTGCCGCCTTTCATCTCGACAGGCAATGCCGCTCAGGACTCGTAGCTTGCGCGCACGAGTTCGTCGAGCAGCCGCACGCCAAAGCCCGATCCCCAGGACTGGTTGACCTCGTCGGTCGGCGCACCCATGGCGGTGCCGGCGATATCAAGATGCGCCCAGGGCGTATCCTTGACGAAGCGCTGCAGAAACTGCGCTGCCGTCACCGCGCCGCCGTGGCGACCGCCGGTGTTCTTCATGTCGGCGAACTTGCTGTCGATCATCTTGTCGTATTCCTTGCCGAGCGGCATGCGCCACAGCCGTTCGTGCGTCGCAATGCCAGCGGCCAGAAGCTGCCCGGCGAGGCGATCGTCGTTCGAAAACAGACCGGCGTGATGGGTCGCCAGCGCAACCATGATCGCGCCCGTCAGCGTTGCAAGATCGATCATCGCTTGCGGCTTGAAGCGGTCGTTGCAGTACCAGAGCGCATCACAAAGCACGAGGCGCCCCTCGGCGTCGGTGTTGATCACCTCGATCGTCTGGCCGGACATAGAGGTGACGATGTCACCCGGACGCTGGGCGCTGCCGTCGGGCATGTTTTCAACAAGGCCGATGATGCCGACGGCGTTGACCTTGGCTTCGCGGGCGGCGAGCACATGCATCAGGCCGGTGACCGCTGCAGCACCGCCCATGTCGCCCTTCATCTCTTCCATGCCGGCGGCGGGCTTGATCGAGATGCCACCGCTGTCGAAGACGACACCCTTGCCGATGAAGGCGAGTGGCCGTTCCTTGGACTTGCCGCCCTTCCACTGCATCACGACGAGGCGCGGCGGGCGGGTGGAGCCTTGAGCAACACCGAGCAGCGCACCCATGCCGAGCTTCTTCATTTCCTTCTCGGTGAGGATCTCGACCTCGACACCGAGCTTCTCCAACTCTTTCGCCTTGGCGGCAAACTCGACGGGGCCGAGCACGTTGGCCGGCTCGTTTACCAGATCGCGGGCCAGGAATACGCCCTGGCCGAGGGCTTCAGCCGTGGCAAACGCCTTCTTCGCAGCAATCACGGTGCCCGTGACGATCGTCACCTTGACCGGCTTACCGCCCGACTTCGCGTCGTCTTCGCCCTTCTTGGTCTTGTATCCGTCGAAGCTGTAGGCGTTCATCTCCATGCCGAGTGCAAAATCGGCCGCGGCCTTGCCGGTAACGTCGACGTCGGGCGCGTCGATGAAGACCGTCACCTTGTCGGCAGAGCCGAGCTTGGCTGCCACGGCGCCGCCGGCCTTCAGCCAGTCATGATCCGTCAGTGCGTCTGCTTCCCCGATGCCGAGCACGATGATTCGATCGGCCGGAGAGCCGTGGGGCGCGACGATGTCGAGCGTGGAGAACGCCTTGCCGCTGAACTTCTTCACCTTGGCTGCCTTTGCCACCACGCCTTCGGGATCGGCAACGTCGGCGCCAGCCGCCAATTGCCCTCCCGAGGCCTTCAAAAGCACGGCAACGCCGCCGCTTGGCCGGTGGGACTTGGCAAAAGTGAACTCGAACTTCATTGGCATGAAAAACTCCGGATAGGACGCGCCCATGCGCCGAACCCTGAAAATCAAGAAGGATCTTCATGAGAGCCGGCGCCAGGCGGAGTGATCGGGGCTGCACGACGCATCCAGACGACACGGCGGAGCCTGTGGTGGCCCGCCCTGTTACCGGGCGGTTACAGTGGAAAATATTCGCAACATTCGCCACCGTCAAAGCTGTGGTCGGCACCCTTCTCGCTTTTCAACCGCTTGGCAAGATGCCCCTGGATGTTTACATGCGGTTAACCGAGGTTCTTCGTCATAAATTATCCCTGCTGCTCCACGATCTGGGCAACATGGATTGAGCGGCGAGAACCGGCCTTCGGTTTGGCGGCACGGACAGGCTCTGTCCCGGTACCGCCGCCGAAACAGAAACATGAGCAGGATTTGGACCGGACACGGGCATGAAGCTGATCGAACGCTACATCTTCCGGCGTGCCGTGATCATGTTCCTTGCAACGCTCCTGCCTTTGCTTGGCATCGTCTGGACGACGCAGGCGCTTACCAACGTCAATTTGGTCACCGACAATGGTCAGTCCGTCCTGGCCTTTGCCAAGGTGGCGACCCTGATCCTGCCGTCGGTTCTCACGATCATTCTGCCCTTTGCGCTGGTCATCGGCGTCACGCAGACGCTGACCACGATGAACACCGATTCGGAGCTGACCGTGCTCAACGCCGCCGGCAGTTCGCGCATGGCGATCATCCGGCCGGTGATCTATCTCGCAGCCGGCCTCAGCGTGCTTTCCTTCGTCGTCGACAACTTCGTCGAACCCTATTCCCGCGTCGCCCTGCGCAAGATGTTGGCAACGGCAAACGCCGATCTTCTGTCATCGGTCGTCCAGGAGAATACGTTCCGCAAGGTTGCCGACAATCTGTTCGTTCAGGTTGGCGCACGGCGCGCAGGTGGCGTGCTGCAGGGCATCTTCGTTGCCGATTCGCGCAATCCGGCCTTCGAGCTTGTCTATTATGCCCGCGAGGGCGCCATTGACGAAAAGAGTTCGGCGCTGGTGATGAAGGACGGCGAAGTGCAGCGCAAGCTGCCCGATGGCAGCGTGTCGATCATCAAGTTCGATTCCTACGCCTTCGATCTCGCCGACATGACCAAGGCAACGCGCGAGGCGACGATTCGGGCAAAGGATCGTGACCTGCCCGGCCTCATCAACCCGGCTCCTGACGATCAGGTGTATAAGAACAACCCGCTCGCCTTCACAGCCGAACTCAATCGCCGCCTGACGGAATGGACCTTTCCGCTGCTGTTCGGCTTGATCGCGCTTGTGTTCAGCAGCGACGCCCGCTCCCACCGTGAGGCTCGCGTTCATCCGCTGGTCAGTGCGCTCGGTACGGCGCTGCTGATCAGGTGGATGACATTCTACGCCGGCAACAGCGCCGAGGAATCCGTCTGGTTCGTGCCGTTGATGTATGTCGTACCGCTGGTCGCGGGCGCGCTCTGCATTCATCAACTCATGAGCAACAAGCGGCTCGACATTCCGATGACCGGACAGGAAAAATTGCAGGAGCTTCTGGTACGCCTGCGCCTCATGCGGCCCGATGCCGAGAAGGGGCAACCGTCATGATGGGAACGCTCGGCCGTTACTTCTTCATACGCTACGTGGTCACCACCTTCTGGTTCCTCGTCGGCATCTTCTCCTTGATCTTCATCATCGATTTCAGCGAACAGGCGAGTCGCCTGGCAAATCTGCCGCGCTACACGATTACGGGCGCGCTGCTGATGACCGCCCTTAGAATACCGTTGATCCTCCAGCAAACGATCCCCTTCGTTGCGCTGTTTTCGGCGATGGCGGCGCTCATCTCGCTCAACCGGCGCTACG
This sequence comes from Ensifer sp. MJa1, assembly GCF_037026475.1. Lineage (NCBI taxonomy): Bacteria > Pseudomonadati > Pseudomonadota > Alphaproteobacteria > Hyphomicrobiales > Rhizobiaceae > Ensifer > Ensifer sp. MJa1. The sequence goes on from NZ_JAKUMO010000003.1 coordinate 15,503, forward strand.
AACTCGTTGTCACCCGCGCGGCAGGTATCTCCGTCTGGCAGTTCCTGCGCCCGTTCGTCCTTGGCTCGTTCCTATTCGGTGTGCTGGCCGTCGTGGCACTCAACCCGCTCGCGGCCTGGGGGACGAAGCGCGGCGAGGCCCTGCTGGCGGAGTGGGGCTCCACGCGGTCGGCGGACGCGGGGTCGATCCCGTGGCTGCGCCAGATCTACAACGGCACCGATACGATCATCGGCGCACGCTCGGTTCAGGACAACGGAACGACGCTGATCAACGTCACCGTCATCCACTTTGATCCACAGGGTTCGATCATTCTGAGACAGGATGCTGCCTCGGCGAAACTCGAAGATGGTTACTGGCTTCTTAACGACGTAACGGAAACGCGCAACGGACAGCTTCCGCAACGTTTGAAAACAGCACAGCTTGCCACCAATCTGAAGGCGGAGTTTGTTCAGGAACGTCTTGCAAAGGCTGATTCCATTCAGTTTTTTGACCTGCCGCGCAAAATCGAAGTGGCTCGCTCCTTCGGCTTTTCGACAAACGGCATGGAAACCCAATTCCACTCTATGTTGTCGCTGCCGCTGCTTCTTGTCGCCATGACGCTGATCGCTGCCTGCGTGTCGCTGAAATTTAGCCGGTTCAACCAATCGCGCTCGGTAATTCTCGGTGGCATCCTTTCAGGCTTCGTGCTTTATGTCGTCACCGTGCTTGTCAAAGCATTCGGGAGCAGCGGCATTGTGCCTCCTTTCGTTGCAGCCTGGTTGCCAGTTGTTGTAGCGATGGCGCTGGGCTCGACGATTCTTTTAAATCAGGAGGATGGCTAGTGGCGGTAGTGAACCGCAAACGCATGACGCTGATCAACGCGACCCTGCTTGCAGGCGTGGCGCTGCAGACACTTGCCATGGGAATGAGTGCCCCTGCCATGGCGCAGCAGACTTCGGATCGCCTCGATTCGCTGCGCCCGAACATGCCGACGGATGCCAAGCTGCTTCTGTCCGCCAATGAGCTCGTCTACAACAAGGACGCCGAAAAGGTGATCGTGCGCGGCAACGTGCAGATCGACTACGGCGGCTACAAGATGGTGGCCCGTCAGGTCGAATACGACCAGAAGAACGGCCGCATCTATGCATCCGGGGAAATCCAGTTCATCGAGCCGGGCGGCAATATCGTCTACGCCGACAAGATGGACGTCACGGACGATTTCGGCGACGGTTTCCTTGAGCAGATGCGCATCGAGACCACCGACCTGACCCGACTTGCCGCGACCAGCGGCGAGCGGCGGAACGGTGAGGAATTCATCCTGAACGAGGCTGTCTACACGGCCTGCACGCCCTGCTCGACGAAGCCGGAGCATCGTTCGCTGTGGCATATCAAGGCCCAGCGCGTTATCCAGAACGGTCGCACGCGCACCATCCGCCTGGAGAATGCCCGCTTCGAACTCTTCGGCAAGCCGATCGCCTATATCCCGGTGATGGAACTGCCCGATCATACGGTGAAACGTAAGAGCGGCTTTCTGTTCCCGACATTCCGCTCCGCGCAGAAGCTCGGCGTCGGCGTCGGTGTTCCCTATTACTGGGCGATCTCGCCCTACATGGACGCGACGGCAACCTTGACGGGCCTGACCCGGCAGGGCTTCCTGCTCGAGGGCGAGTTCCGCCAGCGCTTCCACAACGGCATGCATACCCTGAACGTCGCCGGCATCAGCCAGCTCGACAGGGAAAAGTTCACGCCCGGCACCATCGATGCGCTGAATACCAACCGTGGGATGATTGCGTCAGAAGGCAAGTTCGAGATCAATCCGCGCTGGTCTTTCGGCTGGAACGTACTCGTTCAGTCGGATGCCAACTTCGCCAAGACCTACGAACTGTCGAAGTTCGACGGCACGACCTACGTCAACCAGGCCTACCTGACCGGGCTCGGCAAGCGCAATTACTTCGACCTGCGCGCCTTCTACTTCGACATCCAGGACGCAGACGCCAATAGCATCAAGGAAAACCAGCAGCCGGTTACGCAGGTCCTTGACTATTCCTACAAGGCACCACAGCCCGTGCTGGGCGGCGAGCTTTCGGCAACGATCAATTTCACGAACGTCAAGCGCAACCGACTGGATCTCGAAACCATCCCCGGTGTCGTCGATCGTTTCCGCGGGCTCGAGGGGACCTCCCACCGCCTGACCGGCGAACTCGAATGGAAGCGGACCTTCATTGCGCCGGGTGGCCTCGTGCTCACGCCGCTGCTTGCGGCTCGCGGCGATGCCTTAGGGCTCAACATGGACGCGCCGGGACCGCTTTACACTGGTGACTACAACACGGCCGATGCGGCGACGCGGCGTATGCTGACGGCCGGTCTCGAGGCGCGCTATCCGATCCTGTTCGTCGGCGAGAATAGCAGCCACGTGCTTGAGCCAATCGCCCAGCTTTATGCGCGGCCTGACGAACAATATGCCGGCGGCCTGCCGAACGAAGACGCCCAGAGCTTCGTCTTCGACGCGACGAACCTCTTCGACCGTGACAAGTTCTCGGGCTTCGACCGCATCGAGGGTGGCACCCGCGCCAACGTCGGCATGCGCTATACCGGTACGCTCGACAGCGGCTACGGCCTGCGCAGCATCATCGGCCAGTCCTTCCATCTGGGTGGCCTGAACTCGTTCGCGACCGACGATCTGGTCAAGGCGGGCGCCAACTCCGGTCTGGAGACGAGGAGTTCGGACTACGTCGCCATGTTCGGCATCGATGCGCCCTCCGGCCTGATGGCAAGCCTTTCGGGTCGTCTTGACGAACGTGATCTGGCGCTGCGTCGCGCCGATGCCACGGTCGGTTATCTCGGTCTGACCTGGCAAGCGGCGATGACCTATACGCGCATCGAAGCGCAACCGCTCTACGGTTCTCAGGTCGATCAGGACGAAATCCAGACCGCTGCCGCCTACAAGTTCCATGACTATTGGTCGGTCTTCGGTGCGATCACCTATGACATCAACAACGATGTCATCTCGCGAAACGGCTTCGGCATCACCTATGACGACCAGGACACGCTGTTCTCGATTGTCTACAAGCAGGAGCGCGATACCGGCAGCACGGTGGCAAACGACTGGTCGATCGGCGCCAGAATCAGCTTCCGCACCCTCGGTGACGTCAACGTCGGCGACACCAATTTCGAAGAGCTGGACTATTATTAAAGCCGTAAAAACAGGCGGGTGAGCTCCAGAGTTCGCCCGCTTGCCTGAATTTGAAGCTGATCAAACGGTCTTGTCATCGTTTGGCCGCATGTATTATGCATTTCCTCCGACAAGTTTAGGCAGCGGCGCAACGCCAGCAGGCAAAAAGGCCGGCGACGGAGATCGTCCGGCGAACAGGAAGATATAATGGGCGGGAAAATGTCGGTCTTGAGGACACTATCAGCACTGGCCTTGGCCGGAGGCTTGAGCATTGCGGCCTGCACGGGCGCGCAAGCGGCGAGCCAGGTCAAGGTAACGGTCAACAACACGGTGATCACCTCGGGCGACATCGCCAAGCGCGTTGCCTTCTTGAAGCTGCGTCGCGAAAAGGGCGGAGCAGAAGAGGCGAAGAAGCAACTGGTCGACGAGACCCTGCAGCGTGCAGAAATTGCCCGTATCGGTCAGTCGGTAAGCACCCAGGATGTCGACGCTGCATTTGTGCGCTTTGCCAAAGGCAACAAGCTTTCGCCTGATCAGCTCGGCAAGATCCTCGACCAGGCCGGCGTCGGTGTTGATCACTTCAAGCAGTACATCGCCGTCCAGATGAGTTGGCCGCGCGCGGTCAACTTCCGTTACGGCAGTTCCAGCCGCCTGCAGGGCGCCGACCTCGTCAAGCGAATGATGGAAGGCGGCGGTCAGAAGCCGGTGACCACGGAGTACTTCCTGCAGCAGGTCATCTTCGTCATTCCGGAAAAGAAGCGCGGCGCCATTACGGCGAAACGCCAGGCCGAGGCCAATGCTTCGCGCTCACAGTTTCCGGGTTGCGAGACGTCCAAGGTTTTTGCCGCCAATTATCGCGACGTTTCGATCCGCAGCCTCGGCCGCATGCTCGCCCAGCAATTGCCGGACGAATGGAAGCCGTTGGTCGAGAAGGCCAGTGAAAACGGCACGACCGGCACCCGCGTGACCGAGAAGGGCGTCGAATATCTGGCGATCTGCAAGAAGCGCGAAGTCAACGACGATACGGCCGCAGAAATCGTCTTCCGTGCCGAGGATATCGGCAAGAAGAAGTCCGGTGACGGAGACGCGAACAGCGAGAAGTATCTTGCCGAACTGCGCAAGAAGGCGCAGATCGTCAACAAGTAAGCACAGCCGAAACATGCGCGCATCAACCGGCGGGCCCCTCGCCCTGACCATGGGCGATCCGGCCGGTATTGGCCCGGACATCAGTCTTTCGGCCTGGCTCGGCCGCCGCGACAACGCGACGGCACCTTTCCTGTTCATCGGCGATCCTTCGGTGCTTGCCGCGCGAGCGGCCATGCTAGGCTATACCGTGCCGATCCGCGAGACGGATTGCGCGAGCGCTGCTTCGGCGTTCGACAGCGCGCTGCCGGTGTATCCGATCCCCTGCCCCGCGTCGGTCGTTGCGGGCAAAGCGGATGCAGCAAACGCTTCCGCGGTGATCACCGCGATCGATACGGCGGTGCGGCTGGTGCTCGCCGGGGATGCCTCGGCCGTTGTGACGAATCCGATCGCCAAGGCCGTGCTCTACGATGCTGGCTTCCGCTTCCCCGGCCACACCGAGTATCTGGCGGATCTCGCCGAAAGAGCGACCGGGCAACTGGTTCTGCCTGTCATGATGCTGGCCGGGCCGAAACTGCGCGCCGTACCCGTCACGATCCACATCCCCCTGAAGGACGTGCCGAAACAGTTGACGCCGGAGCTTGTCTACCGGACCTGTGCGATAACGGCCGCCGACTTGCGCGACCGCTTCGGGCTCGACAGCCCGAGACTTGCGATCGCCGGGCTGAATCCACATGCAGGTGAAGGCGGCGCACTCGGTCTCGAGGACGATGCAATCATCCGCCCCGTGGTCGACCGCCTGCGTGCCGAGGGCATCGATGCGGTGGGGCCGCTGCCGGCCGACACGATGTTCCACGACAGGGCGCGCGCCAGCTACGACGTGGCCATCTGCATGTACCACGACCAGGCACTCATTCCGGCCAAGGCGCTCGGCTTCGACGACAGCGTCAACGTCACCCTCGGCCTACCCTTCATCCGCACCTCGCCCGACCACGGAACGGCTTTCAATCTCGCCGGCAAGGGCATTGCCCGCGATGATAGCCTGCGGGCCGCACTCGACCTTGCCGCGACAATTGCGGCCACTGCACCTGGAGATATCCCCTGATGGCCGCGCTCGACGGTCTTCCCCCCTTACGCGACGTCATCCAGCGTCACGGCCTCGACGCCAAGAAGGCGCTCGGGCAGAACTTCCTGCTCGACCTCAACCTCACGCAGAAAATCGCACGGACGGCCGGTCCGCTCGAAGGGGTGACTGTCATCGAAGTCGGCCCGGGACCGGGCGGCCTCACGCGCGCCATCCTCGCGCTCGGTGCGAAGAAGGTCATCGCGATCGAACGCGACTCGCGCTGCCTGCCGGCGCTTGCCGAAATCGGCGCGCATTATCCCGACCGGCTGCAGGTGATCGAGGGCGACGCGTTGAAGACCCCCTTCGAAACACTTGCCGAAGGTGAACCGGTCAAGATCATCGCCAACCTTCCCTACAATGTCGGCACACAGCTCCTCGTCAACTGGCTGCTGCCGCAGCATTGGCCTCCGTTCTGGCAGTCGATGACGCTGATGTTCCAGCGCGAAGTGGGCCTCAGGATCGTCGCCGAAGCGGACGACGACCACTATGGACGGCTGGGTGTGCTCTGCGGCTGGCGTACGCAGGCACGGATGGCGTTCGACGTGTCGCCGCAGGCCTTCACCCCGCCGCCAAAAGTCACGTCGTCGGTGGTTCATCTGGAGCCGATCGAAAACCCGATCCCCTGCGCCATCTCGGCACTCGAGAAAGTGACGCACGCCGCTTTTGGTCAGCGGCGCAAGATGCTGCGTCAGAGCCTGAAGCCGCTCGGTGGTGAGGCGCTGCTCGCAAAAGCCGGCATCGACCCGCAGCGGCGCGCCGAAACACTTTCGGTGGAAGAATTCTGCCACTTGGCCAACTGCCTCGGCTGAAGCACCAACGTCCAAAAAGACAGAGCCGTTCCGTGGTCGTTGGAACGGCTAAGATCAGTTTCGCATGTGGACGCGCAGCCGACCGCAATCGGAATGACGATGTACGTCGCCTTGGAGCGGCCCCGCGATCACGCGGGTGCGCATTTGGCGGAACGCTGCCCCGAAACCAAGGTTCCAGGGCGAGCTTTTTGCGTTCATGGGAACGCGTATTGTTCTAGAACGGATTTTCTGTCAGCAGCCCGTTGACGAATTCGAACAGGCCGGGACGCCGGTCGCGGCGCAGACGCTCGGCCTCGACGATCGAACGGACCGCCGAAAAGGCGCGGTCGAGATCGTCGTTGAGAACGATGTAGTCGTATTCCCGCCAATGCTCGATTTCGGCCCGCGAGTTGGCGAGGCGCGTGGCGATCACCTCTTCGCTGTCCTCGGCCCGCCGATGCAGGCGCGACTGCAGCTCGGTCATCGACGGCGGCAGGATGAAGATCGAGACAACGTCGCCAGCCATCTTCTCCTGAAGCTGCTGGGCACCCTGCCAGTCGATGTCGAAGAGCATGTCGCGGCCGGCGGCCATCGCCGCCTCGACGGCGTCGCGCGGTGTTCCGTAGAAGTTGCCGTGCACTTCGGCCCATTCGAGCAGTGAATCGGTCGCCCGGAGCGCTTCGAATTCGCGGATCGTCTTGAAGTGATAGTGCCGCCCGTCGATCTCGCTCGGACGCCGCTGGCGCGTCGTCACGCTGACGGAGATGCTCATCTCCGGATCGGCTTCCAAAAGATTGCGCGCAATGGTCGATTTTCCGGCGCCGGACGGCGAGGAAATCACGAGCATCAGCCCGCGGCGGGCAATCTTGATGGGCGAAGGGGTCGCCGGGTTCATGCTTTACTCCAGATTCTGGACCTGTTCGCGGAACTGGTCGATGACGACCTTCAGTTCGATGCCGGCGGCCGATACGGCGGCAGCGTTCGACTTGGAACAGATGGTATTCGATTCTCGGTTAAATTCCTGTGCCAGGAAATCGAGCTTGCGGCCGACAGGGCCGCCCTTGGACAAGAGGTCACGGGCAGCGGCAATGTGGGAGCCGAGCCGGTCGATCTCTTCCCTGAGATCTGCCTTGGTGGCAAGCAGCGCCACTTCGGCGAAAAGGCGCTCGCGATCGAGTGTCGAGCCATTGTCCATGATCAGCGCCACCTGCTGCGCCAGTCGTTCGGCAATCGCCGCCGGGCTGCGCGATGGATCCGCCTCGACGGTCGCCGTCAGGCTCTCGATCCCTTCAATCTGCGCAAGCAGGATCTGACAGAGAGAGGCCCCTTCGTCTTCACGCATCGCGCGCAAGTCTGAAAGTGCCGACCTCAGCCCTTCGAGGATATCGGCGTCCAGGGCGGCGCGCTCCTCTTCGCTTTCTTCCGGCTCGCGGAAATCAACGATACCGCGGATCGAAAGCAGCGTGTCGAACTTCAGAGGCGCCGAATCGACGAGGTCGCCAAGCTGGTCTCGCAAATTGAGGACGGCTGTCAGTGCCCCCTGATTGACCACAGCCTCCACCGCAGACTCGCCGCCACTGACGGAAAGGCCAATCTGGAGATTGCCGCGGGAAAAACAGTCGGCCGTAAGCTTGCGCACTTCAGGCTCGAAGCGTTCCAGGCCCTGCGGCAACCGCAGCCTGAGGTCGAGACCCTTGCCATTGACCGAGCGCAGCTCCCAGGCCCAACGGCGGCGGCCGCTGCTGCCTTCCCTGCGGGCAAAGCCGGTCATCGATTGGAGCGGCATCTTTGCCTCCTTCTCAGTTTCAACAGAAGCAATAAGGCGACGGCGCGCCATCCCGCAAGGGATATCCGCGCCGCGATTCGTCCGTCCACAATGGAGGCTTTGGTTATTGCGGCTGTGCTGCCGTCGCATCCGGTGCAGTTGCCGCGCCGTCTTGTCCGGCCTTGGCCGCTTCCGCGGCACGCTCAGCCTCGACCTTGCGCCAGCGCCGGACATTGGCATTGTGCTCGTCGAGCGTCTCGGCGAAGACGTGGCCGCCCGTGCCGTCGGCAACGAAGTATAGCTCCGGCGTACGCGACGGATTGGCGACTGCCTCCAGTGCCGCGCGGCCGGGATTGGCGATCGGCGTCGGCGGCAGGCCCTTGATGATGTAAGTGTTGTAAGGCGTCTGCTTGTCGATGTCGGACTTCAGGATCGGGCGGTCCGCAGGCTTTCCGTCACCGCCGAATATGCCGTAGATGATCGTCGGATCGGATTGCAACCGCATGCCCTTGTCGAGACGATTGATGAATACGGAGGCAACCCGCGGCCGTTCATCGGCGCGTCCGGTCTCCTTCTCCACGATCGACGCAAGCGTCACCAACTCCTCGACGGTCGAAACCGGCAGGTCCGGATCGCGCTTTTCCCAGATCTGATCGACCAGGACCTTCTGGGCTGCAGCCATCTGCTGGACGATCTCGCTGCGTTTGGTGCCACGGGTGAACTTGTAGGTGTCGGGCATCAGCGAACCTTCTGCCGGCAACTCGGTCGGCAGATCACCGACCAGAACCTGGTCGTCGGAAAGCTTACGGAACATCTGCTTGACGGTCAGCCCCTCCGGCAGGGAAACCGAATAGAGGATCGACTTGCCCGACTTCAGAAGCTGCATGACTTCCTGCATCGACGAGCCGGCCTTGATCTCATATTCGCCGGCCTTCAGCGTTTCGTTGTCGAGGTAGGCTTCCGAGACGAAGCGGAAGACGCGCGCATCGGTGATGATGTTGTTGCGCTCGAGGCCACTTGCGATTTCGCTCATCCCTGCACCGCCCCTGACGATGAAGTTCTGGTTCGCCTGCAGCGGGCCCGGCTTTTCGTACTGATGCATCGCGTAGTAGACCGTGCCGGCGGCAGCGAGCGCGGCAAAGACAATAACGGTCATGACGAAGTTCAGGAAGATTACGACCTGGCTGCGGGCTTTGCGCGACCGCTTCGGGGGCTGAGGCACTTTTTCCGGGCGCAGCGCCTCATTCGCCGATTTCGGAATGATCGGCCCGTTGCTCGCGTTTTCATTGCGGCCGAATTGTACCGCGCCGTTGTCGTTTGAGTCGCTCACGATCATCCCGAACCCGAAATTCGCAACCTCATTCTTTTCCTGCCTCCGGTGCGAATTTCGGACTGGACCGTGGCAAGCTTAAGCCGAATGCATAAAACGGCGCCGCCCGGTCGGACGGCGTTCCGCAGTCTCGTCAAAATGGATCTGCGGCCCGATGCGCTTGCGCTCAAGAACCACAGAATTGTGTCGGATCACCGTGCATTCAAGAGAATGCGACGAACCCCTTACACCTTAGTCCGATGCATTCCGCCTTCGGTGATTCCACCAAGGGGCGGCCTGCTTCGGGCAATAGCTATATGGCAAACTGACAAACATGCCTTGCGCGAACATAGCGATCGGCCAGCGCCGCCTCGAGACGGTACTTTCCTCCTACGACATGCTTGTAACGAGCAATACGGCAAAAGCAGGATCATCGGACCGATGTCTGACATCGACCCGACGATAGATCGCAACGCGCTCAGACGCCGGTGTAGCGGCGCAGGACCAGCGAGGCGTTGGTGCCGCCGAAGCCGAAGGAGTTCGACAGCGCCACATTGATTTCGCGCTTGCGCGCAACGTGCGGCACGAGGTCGATCTTCGTCTCGACGGACGGGTTGTCGAGGTTGAGCGTCGGCGGTGCGATGTTGTCGCGGATCGCCAGCACCGAGAAGATCGCTTCGACCGCGCCGGCAGCACCGAGCAGGTGGCCGATCGCCGACTTGGTCGAGGACATCGAGATCTTCGAGGCATGCTCGCCGACGAGACGCTCCACCGCACCGAGCTCGATCGTATCTGCCATCGTCGAGGTGCCGTGGGCGTTAATGTAGTCGATGTCGGCAGCGGTCAGGCCCGCACGCTTCAGCGCCATCTGCATGCAGCGATAGGCACCGTCACCATCTTCCGAGGGAGCGGTGATGTGGAACGCATCGCCGGACAGTCCGTAACCGACGACTTCCGCATAGATCTTGGCGCCGCGCGCCTTGGCGTGCTCGAGCTCTTCAAGGATGACGACGCCGGCGCCCTCGCCCATGACGAAGCCGTCACGGTCGACGTCGTAGGGGCGCGAAGCCTTCTGTGGGTCGTCATTGTGCTGCGTCGACAGCGCCTTGCAGGCGGCAAAGCCCGCAAGCGAAATGCGGCAGATCGGCGATTCCGCGCCGCCGGCGACCATGACGTCTGCATCGCCAAGTGCAATCAGACGGCTGGCGTCGCCGATCGCATGTGCGCCGGTCGAACAGGCGGTGACGACCGAGTGGTTCGGGCCGCGCAGTTTGTGACGGATCGACACCTGGCCTGAGGCAAGGTTGATGAGGCGTCCGGGAATGAAGAACGGCGAGATGCGGCGCGGACCCTTGTCGCGCAGCGTGTAACCGCCTTCGACGATGCCTTCGAGGCCGCCGATGCCCGAGCCGATCAGCACGCCGGTGGCGATCTGGTCCTCGTCGGTTTCCGGCTTCCAGCCGGCGTCGGCAAGCGCCATGTCGGCGGCCGCCATCGCGTAGACGATGAAGGCATCGACCTTGCGCTGCTCCTTCGGCTCCATCCAGTCGTCGGCATTGAAGGTCGCGTCAGTACCGTCACCAAAGGGGATGCGGCAGGCAATCTTTGCAGGAAGGTCCTCGACCTCGAATTCGGTCACCTTGCGCGCGGCATTCTGCCCGGCAAGAAGGCGCGCCCACGTCGCCTCAGTTCCGCAACCCAAGGGAGATACCATGCCGGTACCGGTGATAACGACACGTCTCATAGTCCGCGACCCACCCTGATCTTTCAGTTTCAGAGCCGGATCGGACCACGTACAACGAACCCGATCCGGGCATCCATCTTAAGGTTCTAAATTCACGATCAGAGGGAAATGCGGGGAAACGCTTGCTGATCGAAGCCCGCACTCAAGCGCGGGATAGCCCACTTCCCTGGGCTGAAACGGGCCGCTTTAGGCGGCCCGTCTACGGCCGTAGCCGCTCAGATATCAGGCCTGGGCCTTTTCGATGAACTTGACGGCGTCGCCGACAGTCAGAATCGAGTCAGCGGCATCGTCGGGGATCTCAACGCCGAACTCTTCTTCGAAAGCCATGACCAGTTCGACGGTGTCGAGCGAGTCCGCGCCGAGGTCATCGATGAAGCTTGCGCCTTCGCTGACCTTTTCGGCGTCGACGCCAAGATGATCAATAACAATTTTCTTTACGCGTTCTGCGATATCGCTCATGTCGGAGTTCCTCGACCTTCGTTTCTGTAGGCGCCTATTCCGGCACCGGTACTCTTAAGTAAGCCTGATAGACCAAGTCGGCCTACCCGGCAATCCATCCAACCGGAACTGCGGCAAACCCAAGGCAGCCAAGGCTGCCGGACACCTGGCGGGACCGGTCGACTGCTAACAGTCATGGCCCGATTAACACGGTTTAAGTCTGTCGCAAAGTCCGAAATTGCCTGACATTCGCTTGCTCAACATTGAATTTCAGGCATTTGGCAGGCGGTTCCCGGGGCGTTGAATATCGCCCGTCGCACAATCTCGACGGGCGACACATCCCGGAAGCCGGATCAGATCATGGCCATGCCGCCATTGACGTGAATCGTCTGGCCAGTGACGTAGCCGGCCTCGTTCGACGCGAGATAGACAACGGCCGAGGCAATCTCTGCGCCGGTGCCCATACGCTTCATCGGGATCGCGCCCATGATCGCGTCCTTCTGCTTGTCGTTCAGCTTGCCGGTCATGGCGCTTTCGATGAAGCCCGGGGCGACACAGTTGACGGTGACGTTGCGGGTGGCGATTTCCTGGGCCAGAGACTTGGAAAAGCCGATCATGCCAGCCTTGGAGGCACAGTAGTTGGCCTGGCCAGGGTTGCCGGTGACGCCGACGATCGAGGTGATGTTGACGATGCGGCCGAAGCGGCGGCGCATCATCGGATGGGTGAGCTCGCGCGTCAGGCGGAAGACGGCCGTCAGGTTCACTTCGAGAACGGCATCCCAGTCCTCGTCGCTCATGCGCACGAACAGGCCGTCCTTGGTGATGCCGGCATTGTTGACGAGGATGTCGACGCCGCCGAGCTCGGCTTCAGCCTTTTCGCCGAGCGCCTTGACTTCGGCGCGGTCGGAGAGGTTGGCCGGGAACAGCTGGACGCGGTCGCCGAGCTCGTTGGCAAGCGCCTCAAGCTTCTCGACGCGGGTGCCGTGCAGGCCGACGGTCGCACCCTGGGCATGCAGCATGCGGGCGATTTCTTCGCCGATACCACCGGATGCACCGGTGACGAGAGCCTTGCGGCCGGAAAGATCGAACATCTGATTGGTTCCTTGTAACTGGTGCGCTTGTTCGACGGCTTACGCGAGCAGTGCCGCAAGTGCAGTGTCGATATCGGCAGGCGTATTGACGGCGATGCCGTTGACGGTCTTGTCGATCCGGCGGGCAAGCCCGGTCAGAACCTTGCCGGAGCCGATTTCATAAAGCGTCGTGACATTGTTGGCGGCAAACCACTCGACGGTCTCGCGCCAGCGGACCTGGCCGGTGACCTGCTCGACCAGCAGCCGGCCGATCTCGTCGGCATCGCTGACCGGGGCGGCCAGAACGTTGGCAATCACGGGCAGGACGGGATTGCGCTTCTCGACCTTGGCGAGCGCCTCGCGCATCGCATCGGCGGCTGGCGCCATCAGGCTCGAATGGAAGGGTGCGGAGACCGGCAGCATCAGCGCGCGCTTGGCGCCCTTTTCCGACGCCAGCGCCGCAGCCTTTTCGACAGCAGCCTTTTCGCCTGAGATCACCAGTTGGCCACCGCCATTGTCGTTGGCGATCTGGCACGAGCCGAGGGCGGAAGCCTCACGGCAGACTGCATCGACATCGGCATGTTCGAGGCCGATGATCGCGGCCATCGCGCCCTTGCCGACCGGCACTGCGGCTTGCATCGCGTTGCCGCGGATGCGTAGCAGACGGGCAGTATCGGCGATCGAGAAGGTACCTGCGGCACAGAGCGCCGAGTATTCGCCGAGCGAATGGCCGGCGACGAAGGAAACCCTGCTCTCCAGATCGAGCCCCTTGGCCTCGAGCACACGGACGACGGCCATCGATACGGCCATCAGCGCAGGCTGGGCGTTCGCCGTCAGCGTCAGCGTTTCCTCAGGCCCGTTCCACATGATTTCGGAGAGTTTTTCTCCGAGAGCCTCGTCGACTTCGGCAAAGACTGCGGCTGCTTCCGGGAAAGCGTCGGCCAGTTCCTTGCCCATGCCGACAGCCTGGCTGCCCTGCCCCGGAAACGTGAATGCAATGCTCATGGGATCGTCCCTTCCCTAGATCACGATGATTTTGGGTCGAAGCGACACGAAATCATAGTGATCGGTTCTTATGAGTTGGAGCCGGATACAGGCGGAGAACCGCACACACTCTAGTTCATCCCGCTCTTATGTCCTCTCCATTCACATTCCTTACCGGCGAGTCAAGCATTGAGGCCCGGCCGAGCCGGCCTGCACCGCCTTTTGCCCTTGATCTTCATCAATCAAGGCGTAAGTTTGCCGCTCAAAGCCGGTCTGCCCTTTTCCTCCGGGGGCCGAAGGCTTCACTCTCCATTCCGGCGCGCGCACTTCTCTATCCCAAGGGGGCGATGCGCGCCCACCACAAGGACTCTGAAATCAATGCGTCACAACACGCTTGGCCGCACCGGCATCAAGGTCTCGGAAATCTGCCTGGGCACGATGACCTGGGGCTCGCAGAACCCCGTCGCCGAAGCCCATGAACAACTCGACTACGCCTTCGACAAGGGCGTGAACTTCATCGACACGGCCGAACTCTATCCGACGACGCCGCTTTCGTCCGAGACCTACGGCAACACCGAGCGCATCATCGGCGAATGGCTTTCCAAGCGCGGCCGGCGTGAGGACGTCGTGCTGGCGACCAAGGTCGCCGGACCGGGCCGTCCCTATATCCGCGATGGCGGGCCAACCACCCCCGAGGGCATCGACCAGGCCATCGACGCCAGCCTCAAGCGACTGAAGACCGACTATGTCGATCTCTACCAGGTGCATTGGCCGAACCGCGGCCACTACCATTTCCGCAACGCCTGGTCCTACGATCCGGCCAAGCAGGACAAGGCCCATGTCGCCGGCGACCTCAGGGCGATCCTCGACAAACTCGGCGACCTCGTAAAGGCCGGCAAGGTTCGCGCAATCGGCCTTTCCAACGACACCGCCTGGGGCACGATGAAGTTCATCGACATGGCGGAGCGCCGTGGCCTGCCGCGTGTCGCCTCGATCCAGAACGAATACAATCTGCTCTATCGCGCCTACGATCTCGACCTTGCAGAACTGTCGCACCACGAGGACGTCGGCCTGCTCGCCTACTCGCCGCTCGCAGCCGGATTGCTTAGTGGCAAGTATCTTAATGGTGCCAAGCCCAAGGGCTCGCGCCTGGCGATCAACGGCGACCTCGGCGGCCGTTTCACCCCGCATCAGGAGCCGGCAGTCGAAGGGTATGTCGCCCTGGCGCGTGAACATGGCATCGATCCCTCGCAGATGGCGATCGCCTTCTGCCTCACCCGCCCGTTCATGGCCTCGGTCATCATCGGCGCAACCTCGATGGAACAGTTGAAGACCGATCTCGGCGCCGCCGACCTCACGCTTTCGCAGGACGTGATGAACGGGATCCGCCGCCTGCACCGACTTTACCCCATGCCGATCTGATCGGTCACGGGCGTCAAACCCGCCAAAGAGCAGGCCTGGAGCGAAAATATGCACCAAGCCTTGCCTTCCGGCGAAAAATGCGTATAAGCGCGCTGTTCGAAATGCCCGGTCTTCTGGCTGGTGGCTGAACGGAGGGCCGGTTTCCCCTGAGGGAGCCGTCAGGAATGCAAGACATTCCGGCCTCCCGTGTCTCCGCTCTCGACCGTCTCGATACAACACTTTCTTGCCGGCTCTTGCGAGCCCATAAGAACAGTCGTTGAGGCTTAGCCGCCGAGGTCCGGGCTGATTAACGCAAGAAAGGCAAGCCACAATGGCTCTTTATGAACACGTATTCCTGGCCCGCCAGGACATCACGCCGCAGCAGGTCGACGCTCTCGTCGAGCAGTACAAGGGCGTGCTCGAAGCAAACGGCGGCAAGGTCGGTCGCGTCGAGAACTGGGGCCTGAAGTCCCTCACCTACCGCATCAAGAAGAACCGCAAGGCTCACTACGTTCTCATGGACATCGACGCTCCGGCAGCCGCTGTTCACGAAATCGAGCGCCAGATGCGCATCAACGAAGACGTCCTGCGCTACATGACGATCGCCGTCGAGAAGCACGAGGAAGGCGCGTCTGCCATGATGCAGAAGCGCGACCGTGACGACCGTCCGCGTCGTGACGGCGACCGTCCGGAGCGCAGCTTCGGCGACCGTGGTCCGCGTCCGGACCGTGGCGACCGCGAAGACCGTCCGCGCCGTCCGCGCGAAGACCGCGCGTAATCAAGAAACTTTAGGAGATAAAGACAATGGCTGAAGTTTCTTCCGCTCCGGTTCGTCGCCCGTTCCACCGTCGTCGCAAGACCTGCCCCTTCTCGGGCGCAAACGCTCCGCGCATCGACTACAAGGACATCCGTCTGCTGCAGCGCTACATTTCCGAGCGCGGCAAGATCGTTCCGTCCCGCATCACGGCCGTTTCCCAGAAGAAGCAGCGCGAACTCGCCCAGGCGATCAAGCGTGCACGCTTCCTCGGCCTGCTGCCCTACGTCGTTTCCTAAGAACGGCTGACGGCCCGTCAGTCGACTGACTCGACGGAATCCGACTTTAGGGAGAGGCGCTCCCGTCAGGTGAGCGCCTCTTTCTCTCCCTTCCGCGGTGGGCGCGGATCGGAACCGGCGCAACGCGCCTAAAATCCCATGCTGGGGCTGGGCTTTGGCCATCCCCTAACTGCACGAAGCAGGACAGCGAACGTGACGAATGTGAACAGGACATCGCTGCTGACCGGCGTTCTCGCCGGCTTTACCGCCGCCCTCTTGTCGATGGGCGCGAACACGCAGTCGTCACTTGCAATCGTCCTTTACGCTGCCTCCGCATTGCCGATCCTGATTGCCGGTCTCGGCTGGGGCAATGCTGCCGCGATCGCCGCGATCGTTTCCGCCGGCGGCACGGCCGCCGTTCTGGTTTCGCCTTACTTCGCGCTGCTGATCCTGGTCGTCACACTGATCCCGGCCGGCTGGCTCAGCCACCTCGCCAATCTCGCCCGCCCGGCTTCCGAGCTCGGCGGTCCCGATGAGGCGCTCGCCTGGTACCCGCTCTCCGACATCTTGAGCCACCTCGCCGGCCTCGTGACCATCGGCATGATCATTGTCGGTTTCATCGTCGGCTACAGTGCCGATATCTCCGACCGCATGGTCGATATCGTCATCCAGGCAGTCAAGGCACAGGACCCGAGCTACAATCCTGATGTCACCGCGATTGCTCAGATCAAGTCGCTCTTCACGCTTGCGCTGCCGCTCGTTCAGGGCGCGATCTGGGTGCTTATGCTGTTTACAGCCTACTACGTCGCCACCCGCATCGTGCAGATGTCTGGTCGGTCGCTGCGTCCGCGCGAAGACATTCCCTCGACGCTGCGCATGCACCGCAACGCCATCTTCATCTTCCTCGGCGGGCTGGTCATGACCTTCCTTGGCGGCGCGCCGGCCACGATCGGCGCGCTGATCTGCGGAACCTTCGGCGCAGGCTTCCTGCTTGCCGGTTTCGCATCCTTCCATTTCCGCACGCGGGGCAAGTCCTGGCGGCTTCCCGTGTTGTGGATCGCATACCTGTCGGTGCTCGTGTTCACGATCCCGGCATTCTTCTTCCTCCTGTCCGGCCTGATCGATACGCGACGCACCATCGCGGTCACGCCGGTTGGAAAAAACTGACCAACGAACTGGAACATTGAAAGGAAACTCAACATGCAAGTCATTCTTCTCGAACGCATCGCAAAGCTCGGCCAGATGGGCGAAACCGTAAAGGTTCGCGACGGCTTTGCCCGTAACTACCTGCTGCCGCTCGGCAAGGCGCTGCGCGCCAACGCTGCCAACAAGGCCCGTTTCGAAGCTGAGCGTTCGACGCTCGAAGCCCGCAACCTCGAGCGCAAGTCGGAAGCCCAGAAGGTTGCCGAAAAGCTCGACGGCAAGTCCTTCATCATCGTCCGCTCCGCTGGCGAAACCGGCCAGCTCTACGGTTCGGTTGCTGCGCGCGACATCATCGAAGTGCTCGCTGCTGAAGGCTTCAACGTCGGCCGCAACCAGGTTGACCTCAACCACCCGATCAAGTCGATCGGCCTGCACAGCGTCACGCTGCACCTGCACTCGGAAGTCGAGATCTCGGTTGAAGTCAACGTTGCCCGTTCGGCTGAAGAAGCCGAGCGTCAGGCCAAGGGCGAAAGCCTGACCTCGGCCGACGCCATCTACGGCGTTGACGAAGACGCGCTGAAGCCGGAAGACTTCTTCAACCCGGAAGCCGAATTCGAAGGCGAAGAAGAATAAGCCTTAAAGGCCATTCCAAATACGAAAGCCCGGGTCATCGATCCGGGCTTTTTTCTTGACCACGCGTGAAACAAACCGGCATGCGAAACGACGTTCAGCCAACTCTGGCGTCAGGCGCCCTGCCCCTGATCGCCGATCGTAGTGCGACCGGCCGACTGGTCCGGAACGGTTTGCGCCGGGGCGCTCTTGTCGACCCTGACGACCACGGAGAGGCCGGGAGCAAGCATCTCAGCCAGCGACTGTCCCGCATCAACGCGGATGCGTACGCCGACGCGCTGCGCCACCTTGGTGAAATTGCCGGTCGCATTGTCTGGGCGGATGATGCTGAACTCGGAACCGGCCGCCGGCGAGAACCGTTCGATATGCCCGGTCAATTCGCTCCGCTGCAGCGCGTCGACCGTAATGCTCACCGGCTGGCCGGCCTTCATGCCGTCAAGCTGGGTCTCCTTGAAGTTAGCGACCACCCAGACGTCGCCGGGTACCAGCGCCAGGAGGTTCGATCCGGCCGTCACATACTGCCCGAGGCGCGCGCCGATCTCGCCGAGCCTGCCGTCGCGCGGCGCCAGGATGCGGGTATTTTCGAGATCGATTTGCGCCAATTCAACCGCCGCCCCTGCGCCTGTTACGGCCGCTTCCAGGCCGGCGCGCGCCCCAAGCGTCGTCGCCAGCGCCTGCCTTGACACCTGCAATCCGGCTTCGGCCTGGTTGACGGCGGCGTCCGCCTGCTCGAAGCCGGCGCGCGCCTGGTCGGCGTCGCTGCGCGTCGCAACACCCTTTTCGGAAAGCGGCCGGATTCGATCCCAGGTGGCGCGCGCCCGCTTGAAGGCAGCCCTCGCACCGTCGAGCTGAGCCTGGCTCGCAGAAATTCCAGCCTTGGCCGAAAGCTCCTGCTGATAGGAATTGGCCAGCGCCGCCTTCTGCCCGGCAAGCGTCGCCTGCGCCTGCGCCAGCTTCTGCGCGTAGATGCGGTCGTCGATCTTCACCAGCAATTGGCCGGCGCGGACCGTTTCGTAGTCGTGCACCGGAACGTCGGCGACATAGCCCGAAAGCTGCGGGCTCAAGATCGTCACATAGCCGCGTACATAGGCATTCTCGGTCATCTCGACGGAGCTGTGGAACGGTGGCAACCGCCAGGCGTAGAGCACGAGCGCCATGCCGGCGAAGCCGGCAATGAGGACGAGAATGGTCGTCGGGGAGCGGAAAATTTTCAACATGATCATCGAGCCAATCAAGCGGTACCGGGCTTCAGCGCGTGGCCAGCCAGCCGCTGCGCAAACCATTTGTAGGACATGTGAAGGATGAGGCCGGCGAGCGCACAGGAGGCTATCGCCGCGTCAAGCAGAAACGCATCGTTGTAGGCAAGGATATAGGCTTCGCGCGTAACCTGCTGCGACAGGAGCACTGCGCCCTCACCGTTCAGCTGCGTCTTGTCGCCCAACAGCTTGCCATAGGTGGCGGCGAGCTGGTTGACCCTTTGCGCGACAAGCGGGTTGGACAAGACGATCTGCTCGGCAAGAATGTTGGAATGGAACTTTTCACGGATCGTGACGAAGGTTCCGAAGGCCGCGGTGCCGAACAGACTGCCGATGTTCTGGGTGAACAGGAAGACCACGAAGAAGCTCAGGATGTAACTCGGTCCCTTGGTGAGCGCAGCCTTGAAGCCACGCGCCATGGCCGGCGGCAGGAACAGTGCCGTGCCGGCGGCAATCATCGCCTGGCTCAGATACATCTGTTCGGGCCGCGTCATGCTGGTCGCCTGGCTATCCATGTAGGCGCCACTCGCAAGCAGCCCCAGCGCCAGTATATGCACGCGCTCCGAATGCTGCGGGTTCATCAGCACGGCGCAGAGCAGGCCGCCGGCGATCGCAGCCACCAGGATGATCCAGTAAAGTGTCGCGACCTGCTCGAATTGAAGCCCGAGCTGCTGGTAGAAATTCGTGGCGATCGCCGATTGCTCGGACGCGACAAGGCGGAAGATCAACAGAACTGCGGTGAAGTGGACGATCTCCTTCGACGCAAGCCAGCGCACATCGATCAGCGGCACGGCGCGATTGAGCTCGATCAGCACCACCGTCGTCAGGGCCGCAATCGAGACCGTCAAGAGCACACCGAGCCAGGGCGCCTCGAACCACCAGTAGAGCCGCCCCATCGAAAGCACGACGGCAAGGCAGCCGAAACTGACGGCAACCAGCAGGTAGCTCAGAATGTCCAGGCGCTGGATGCCCTTGGCATGGGGCACCGGTGCCAAGGGCAACAGATAGATGATCGGCAGCGCAATCAACGCCAGCGCCATCTCGAGCGTGTAGAGGCCGTACCATTGGCCATACTCGATGAGGGCCGGCGAGATCAGGCGCGTGATCGGTGCTGAAATGGTCGTGCAGGTGAGCGCAAGCGCCAGCCCGACGGACAGTTTGCGCGCCGGCGGAAAGGCTTCAAGCATGTAGAGAAAACCAAGCGTCGACATTGGTGCTGCGGCGATCCCGCTGATGAAGCGCACGACGATGGCCGAATGCAGATCCGAGACGAAGATGTTCATCAGGGAAACGATGACGAAAACGACGATGCCGATTTCGGCAAAGCGGCGCAGGCCGTATTGGGCGCGGATCTTCACCAGTGCAATCGACAGGCTGACATTGGGCGCCATGTAGGCTGCCGACAGCCAGGCGGCCTCGACCGAGGTCGCCGAGAGCGAACCCTGGACCTGGGTGAGATTGGCAAGCGCCAGGTTCATGCCGAGCCCCTGCGTCAGGAACAGGAAAACGGAAGAAACGACGTAGATTGCGGATTTGGCCGTGCTCATCGGCACGAAAGCAGGCGGCGCGGTCGGTGGTTGGGCCGCCGCACCGATCGGTGGCTCCGTCAGATCGCCGGGCTCCGCGTCCCCTTCCTGGGCGGCGCCGCCAGGGTCGTTGGCAACAGCGGGTGCAAGCAGGCGCATGGCCGTCACTCCCGCGCCAGAGCTTGAACATTGTCGGCGATGGTACGCACGACCCTGAGCGTAACGGTGACCTCGGCTGCATCCACCCCCTGCAGCACCTCCGCCCGGATCTCGTCGGCAAGACGCAGGATGTCGTCGGCAACCGTGCGGCCGAACGCGGTCATGTGGATCTGCTTTGCCCGTCGGTCAGCGGCCTCCACCCGTCTTTCGATGAAGCCCTGCTTCTCCATGCCGTCGAGCAGCCGCACCAGGGTCGGCGTCTCGATATCGAGTTCGTCCGCCAGTTCCCGCTGGTTGAGGCCATCCTTGCGTGTGAGCGCAAAAAGGGCCCGCGCCCGCGGCAGCGTCAGCCCCCGCTCCTTCACCCGGGCATCGAACACGGCGCGTAGCTTGCGATTGACGAGCGACAGGGCGTCGAACAGTTCGCGGTTCACTGTCGGTTGATACATTAATATCTTTTCCATATTACTAGTATGCTAATTATTGCGGCTCTATCTAAACCGCGCCGAGATGATTTTCAAGATGGAGATTTGAGCACACCGGCGACCGGGCTACACTTCTGAAGCCCGGTCGAGTGATTCGCGCGTCAATGGCCAACTTTGTGGCAAGCGCAGTTTTTGTGCTTTTTTGAAGCCGGCCTGTGGATCAGTCGAACAACGGGAAAAGCGCATGGCTCAGATCAGACGCTTTGCGACTGTGTCCCCCGTGCACTTGACCCAATCCGCATGAGGTCGCAAACCGATGCCACACCAGACAGAGGTAGAGATCAAACGACATGAATGACGCGGCGCGCAAGCTATCCCCTATCAGCAAGGATCAGGCGGACCAGCACTACCGCGAGGCGCCGAACAACCTAGAAGCCGAACAGGCCCTGCTCGGCGCGATCCTCGTCAACAACGACGCCTTCTATCGTGTCTCGGACTTCCTGAAGCCCGTGCATCTGCATGAGCCGCTGCACCGCAAGATCTACGAGGTCGCCGGCGACATCATCCGCATGGGCAAGACCGCGAACCCGGTCACTATCAAGACCTTCCTCAAGGCCGACGAGAAAGTCGGTGACCTGACCGTCGCGCAATATCTCGCGCGTCTCGCCGCCGAAGCGGTCTCGATCATCAACGCGGAAGACTATGGCCGGGCGATCTACGACCTGGCGCTGCGCCGGTCGCTGATCACCATCGGCGAGGACATGGTCAACATCGCCTATGACGCGCCGCTCGACATGCCGCCGCAGGGCCAGATCGAAGACGCCGAGCGCCGCCTGTTCGAACTGGCCGAAACTGGCCGCTACGATGGCGGCTTCCAATCGTTCAACGACGCCGTGGCGCTCGCGATCGACATGGCGGGGGCTGCCTTCGAGCGTGACGGCAGCCTTTCGGGCATTTCCACCGGCATCCATTCGCTCGATGCCCGCATGGGCGGCCTGCAGCGCTCCGACTTGATCGTGCTTGCCGGACGCCCGGGCATGGGCAAGACCTCGCTTGCCACCAACATCGCCTACAACATCGCCGCGGCCTATGAGCCGGAAGTCCAGGCCGACGGTTCGTTCAAGGCGAGAAACGGCGGCGTCGTCGGCTTCTATTCGCTCGAAATGTCGTCCGAACAGCTTGCCACCCGTATCATCTCCGAACAGACGGAAGTCTCGTCCTCGAAGATCCGCCGCGGTGACATTTCCGAGGCCGACTTCGAAAAGCTCGTCGCCTGCTCGCAGATGATGCAGAAGGTGCCGCTCTTCATCGACCAGACCGGTGGTATTTCGATCGCCCAGCTTTCCGCCCGCGCCCGCCGCCTGAAGCGCCAGCGCGGCCTCGACTGCCTGGTGGTGGACTATATCCAGCTCATGACCGGCTCGGGCAAATCGAGCGACAACCGCGTGCAGGAAATCACCCAGATCACCACCGGCCTCAAGGCGCTCGGCAAGGAACTGAACGTTCCGATCATCGCGCTGTCCCAGCTCTCTCGTGGCGTGGAAAGCCGCGAAGACAAGCGCCCGCAGCTCTCCGACCTTCGTGAATCGGGCTCAATCGAGCAGGACGCCGACGTCGTGCTCTTCGTGTTCCGTGAAGAATATTACGTGAAGAACCTGGAGCCGCGCGACGAGTTCGACCCGAAGTATGAAGAGTGGAAGATGAAGATGGAGCAGGTGAAGGGCACGGCGGACGTGATCATCGCCAAGCAGCGTCACGGACCGACCGGCACTGTGAAGCTCGCGTTCCAGTCGGAATTCACGCGCTTCACCGATCTCGCCGATCCTTCCTTCAGCCAATACGAGGAACACTAAAGTTCCGTGGGGGCGGCCGGAGCGGGCTGGGAAAAATGTTTGCGGTTTCCCAGCCCGCTCTCAGTTTCAAAGGCGCCCCGGTCTAGCCCAGCAACAGACGCAACACCGCCACCGTCACGACGCCGACGGCAACGGATGCCAGCAATGGCAGCCGCATCGCAGCCAGCGCCGTCGCAGCGGCGGCAATGGTTTCTGCCGGCCCGGTTGCGAGCGCTGTCGGTGCGATCACCGCCATCAGCACAGCAGGCGGAATGGCCTCAAGGGCGCGCTTCTGGTTCTCGCCGATCGTCACGTAGCGGATCAGCACCAACCCGCCGATGCGGGTTGCAATCGTAGCGGCTGACATTGCCAGGATTGCAAGCAGCGTATTCAGATCGACGATCATGCGTGGGCCTCCTTCCGGCTGCCCGAAAGCACGGCGACGACAACACCAGCGGCGGCACCCGCCGCGATGTACCAGACGCCCGGCAACAGTTGATGGGTGAGCACTGCGGCGCCTGCGCTGGCGGCAAGGACTGCACCGGTTTCACGCCCCTTCCAGAAGCCCATGACGAGCACGATGAAGACGGCGGGGAAGGCAAAGTCGAGGCCTGAGACCTTAGGGTCCCCGAGGAAGGCACCCAGCAACGCACCGGCCAGGCTCGTCAGCACCCAGACGCAATAGAACGGCACCGCAAGGCCGGTATACCAGGCCGGCGTCAACTTCTTCTCACTCGCGCGCATCTCGGCCATCGCCCAGATTTCGTCCGCCAGCAGCAGCATCGATGCATAGCGCGCCGGCCCGGAGAAGGCATCGAGCTTGCCGCCGAGCGAGGCGCTCATCAGCACATGACGAACATTGACCAGCAGGGCCGAAAACCCGAGTGCTGCCCAGGAGACGGGATGCGTCCAGATATCCATGGCGACGAATTGCGACCCGCCGGCAAAGACCAGCGCGCTCATCAGCGTCACCTCCGCCGGCGTCAGGCCCTTGCCCGCGGCCACCGCACCGAACACCAGGCCGATCGGCATCACCGCAACGATGAGCGGCGTCATCGCCATGGCGGCCGCCCGGAAATCCTGAAATGCACTTTTCTCCTGCACCGTCCACGTCTCCATTCACACGACTTCGCTGCCGCGTCCTTTCGGATGCGCGGTAGCAATGGCAAACGTCTACTTGCCGGAGTGAACGGTGTATTGAACGAAAGTGATCAGCCGGCGCGAAACGCGCCCGGCGTCACGCCCGTGCGCGCCTTGAAGTGACGGCTGAAATGCGCCTGGTCGGCAAAGCCACACTGATAGGCGGCATCCACCGCCGACCAGCCATGACGAAGCAGCGTCTTGGCGGCCCGCACGCGCTTGTCTGTCAGGAAGGCGTGCGGGGTGATGTGGAACTCCTTGCGGAAGGCCCGTATCAGGTGGGCGCGGCTCAGGCCCGCGACCTTGGCCAGTTCCTCAAGCCCCACATCCTCGGCATAGTTTTCGGAGAGGAAGTCACGCGCCCGATGCACGGCCAAATGCTCGCGCGTTTCGATCGGGGTGATGATCGTGCTGCCGTGCCTCTCGAACATCGCGGCGAGCACGGCGAACATCTTTTCCTCTGCTTCCAGCGTGGCGCCAGCCACCTCTAGCGTGCGGTGGGCGTGATGGAACGACAAGGCGAGGTCCGGAGCCTGCAGGACACGCTTGGAGAAGGACGGCGTCCCCTTGAAGGCACGTCCGGTGACGTCCTCGATGATGTTCACCAGCAACTCGGCGCTCGGATAGACCATGCGATAGCGATAGCCACTGCCACCGGGATGGCCGTCATGGATCTCGTCCGGGTTGATCAGGTAGAAGTAGCCGGGGCCCGCCTCCGAGCGCTCGCCCTTGATCTTGCTAATCTGCGAGCCCGCCTCAATGGCGCCGATGCTGAAGGTCTCGTGCGCATGCGGCGCGAATTCATGGGTAATGAAGGTCGCCGTCAGGCACTCCATGCCCATGAACCGGGCGTCGCGCCAGAAGCGCGTGCGCTCGGCGCCCTCAATCGGCATGACATCAATGGCTTCTTCCTGCGAAATCGTCTGCATGGGTGGACCTTAGTCGCCCGTCGGGTCCACGTCTTGCACAAAAGTGCTCGTCTGCAAGACCGGCGGTCTGGTTGGCGCTGCGACAGGGCAGCATTTGCGACGATGGGCGCTTGGCTGTATTGCTCTTTCATCGTCCCAAGCAGAGTGCCCGGCATGCTCACTCCAGAATTTTCTTCCGCTTCCAATCGGCTCACGATCGACCTTGGCGCTCTCACCGACAATTGGCGCGCGATGAACGCCCGCTCCGGAAGCGCGCGGGCCGCCGCGGTGCTCAAGGCGGACGCCTACGGGCTCGGCATCGATTACGCCGCCCCTGCCCTCTATGCGGCCGGCGCCCGCGACTTCTTCGTCGCCAATGCCGAGGAAGGTGCCGAATTGCGGCCGCTCGTGCCGGATGGCCGGATCTACATTCTCGCCGGCATGTGGCCTGGCAACGAGGCGCTCTTCTTCGACAATGGCCTGGTGCCGGTCATCAACTCGGACGAGCAGCTCGCCGTCTTCATGGCGGCCCTGTCGGAGCGCGGCGACCACCCTTGCGTGCTGCATATCGATACCGGCATGAACCGGCTTGGCCTTTCGGTTGAAGCGGCGACCGCCCTTGCCAACGATCCGGCCCGGCCCGCGAGCTTCTCGCCGGTGTTGATCATGAGCCACCTGACCTGCGCCGACGAACCGCACCATCCGCTGAACGCCTACCAGTTGCAGCGCTTCCGCGCAGCGGCGGCCGCCTTCGACGGCGTCGATGCAAGCCTTGCCAACTCCGGCGGCGTGTTCCTCGGCGCTGAATACCACTTCGACCTGACCCGTCCGGGCATTGCCGTCTACGGCGGCGAGGCGGTCAACGGCGTGGTCAATCCGATGACACCCGTGGTCACCGCCGAGGCCCGGATCGTCCAGATTCGCGACGTCCCGGCCGGCGGCACGGCGAGCTATGGCGCCTCTGCCCGCTTCGAGCGCGACAGCCGCATTGCTACCGTCGCGGTCGGCTACGCCGACGGCTATCATCGCTCGGTCTCCGGCGGCGGCGTGACGCTGCGCCAGGCGATGCCATCGGGGGCGTTCGGCTTCCTGCACGGCAGGCCCGTTCCGCATGTCGGCCGCGTCACCATGGACCTCAGCCTCTTCGACGTCACCGACCTTCCTCCGGGCGCAGCGCGCCCTGGCGACTACATCGAGCTTTTCGGTCGCAATATTCCCGTCGACGACGTCGCCCGCGCCGGAGGCACGATCGGATACGAGATGTTGACCAGCCTCGGTCGCCGCTATGTCAGGCATTATGTCGGCGGCGCCTGACGCGCCTTTTCAGACAAATTCCTTGCTGACTTCGCTAAAATTCACCTTTTGTTCCGCGTTTCACGGCATTATGTGACAACACAAAGTGATTCTCCGATCATTGGCGACTGCGGGCCGCAGCCCCGCTGATGACCTCCCTATTCCGAAAGTCGATCCTGATGGCGAAAGCCCGCACACAATTCATCTGCCAGAACTGCGGCACCGTGCACACCCGCTGGGCGGGCAAGTGCGAAGGCTGTGGCGAGTGGAACACCATCATCGAAGACGATCCGACCGCCGGTATCGGCGGTGGTCCCTCGCGCGCACCGAAAAAGGGGCGGCCGGTGGCGCTGACCACGCTGTCCGGCGAGATCGAGGACGCGCCACGCATCCAGACCGGCATTTCCGAACTCGACCGCGTGACCGGTGGCGGCTTCGTGCGCGGCTCGGCCCTGCTGGTCGGCGGCGACCCCGGGATCGGCAAGTCGACGGTGCTGATGCAGGCAGCCTCAGCGCTTTCGCGCCGCAAGCACCGCGTCATCTATGTCTCAGGTGAAGAAGCGGTGGCCCAGGTCCGCCTGCGCGCCCAGCGTCTCGGCGCTGCCGATAGCGACGTGCTTCTCGCAGCCGAGACCAATGTCGAGGACATCCTTGCGACCCTTGCAGAGGGCAAGCGGCCGGACCTGGTCATCATCGACTCGATCCAGACGCTGTGGAGCGACATTGTCGATTCCGCCCCCGGTACGGTGACGCAGGTGCGCACCGGCGTGCAGGCGATGATCCGCTTTGCCAAGCAGACGGGGACTGCCGTCGTGCTCGTCGGCCACGTCACCAAGGAAGGACAGATCGCCGGTCCCCGCGTCGTCGAGCATATGGTCGACGCCGTACTCTATTTCGAGGGCGATCGTGGCCACCACTATCGCATCCTGCGCACGGTCAAGAACCGCTTCGGGCCGACCGACGAGATCGGCGTTTTCGAGATGTCCGACAAGGGCTTGCGCGAAGTCGCCAACCCCTCGGAGCTGTTTCTCGGCGAGCGCAACGAGAAGTCACCAGGCGCCGCCGTCTTTGCCGGCATGGAAGGTACCCGCCCTGTGCTCGTCGAAGTCCAGGCGCTCGTCGCGCCGACGTCGCTCGGCACGCCGCGGCGCGCGATCGTCGGTTGGGATTCCGCCCGGCTGTCGATGATCCTCGCCGTGCTCGAGGCCCATTGCGGGGTTCGGCTCGGCCAGCACGACGTCTACCTCAACATTGCCGGCGGTTACCGGATTTCCGAGCCTGCGGCCGATCTAGCTGTGGCTTCCGCACTGGTTTCGTCGCTTGCCGGGCTTGCCCTTCCGGCGGATTGCGTCTATTTCGGCGAAGTCAGCTTGTCGGGCGCCATCCGGCCGGTTGCGCATACCGCACAACGCCTTAAAGAAGCCGAGAAACTCGGGTTCTCCCAGGCAGTCCTGCCGTCCGCCTCGACCGAACTGCCGAAAAACGGCAATGGCCGGTGGAGCGAAATGGAAAGCCTGCCGGACCTGGTGGCGCGCATCGCGGGATCGCGCAATGCGCTGAGACCGGCGGAGGACGAAGACTGACGATGCGGATGCCGCAGACCGCTCCTTGAGGTCCGGTCGCGACAAGGCTGATAATGCCCTGGATATCAGGCAGGGCCGAAGGCGGATAGGCTTGAGGAGACCCGGACGAACCGGGTCCGGAGTAAGGACAAAATGCCCATTACAATTCTCGACGGTATCGTTCTCGGCGTCGCCCTGTTTTCCGCAATTCTGGCCATGGTCCGCGGCTTCTCGCGCGAGGTTCTCTCGGTCGCAAGCTGGGTGGGTGCAGCAGCCGCCGCCTATTTCCTCTATCCGCAGCTCCTGCCCTATGCCAAGCAGTACACCAGCAGCGACACGGTCGCGCTGATCGGCTCGGCAGCCGTGATCTTCCTGGTCGCGCTGATCATCATTTCCTTCATCACCATGCGGATTGCCGATTTCATCATCGACAGCCGCATCGGCGCGCTCGACCGCACGCTCGGCTTCCTGTTCGGTGCCGCACGCGGCATCCTTCTGGTCGTGGTCGCCATGCTGTTCTTCAACTGGCTCGTCGCGCCGCAGCAGCAGCCGACCTGGGTCACCCAGGCGAAGTCGAAGCCGCTGCTCGACAATCTCGGCAACAAGCTGATCGCGCTGCTGCCCGAAGAAGCCGACGCCACTATCCTCGACCGTCTGCGCGGCAAGGACACGACCGGTGAAGGCGAAGGCGAAGCGCCGACGACCGCGCCCGGCCAGGCACCGACGACGACGCCCGACCAGGCGCCCGCCGAAGACGCACCGGCCACCAGCGGCTGAGACAGGATTAACTTGCCGACAAAGCCCGCCCCGCGGGCTTTGTCCTTTTGGGGAATAACGCTCGCAGTCGTTTTCAGCTAAGATCGCTTGAAGATTGCGGGCCCGATCACGATATGCGCACCGGTACGGAGCAAAGGCGACTGTGATGACCGATCTCAGATCCATCGAAATCCACGATGAACTCGAAGGCGACGAACTGCATGAAGAGTGCGGCGTCTTCGGCATATTGGGGCACTCGGACGCGGCGGCGCTGACAGCGCTCGGGCTGCACGCGCTCCAGCATCGCGGCCAGGAAGCGGCCGGTATCGTCACCTTCGACGGCAAGCAGTTCTGCACCGAAAAGCGCATGGGCCTCGTCGGCGACCACTACACGGACCCTGCGACGCTCGCGAAACTCCCGGGCTTCATGTCGATCGGCCACACGCGCTACTCGACGACGGGCGAAGTGGCGCTGCGCAACGTCCAGCCGCTCTTTGCCGAACTTGAAGTCGGCGGCATCGCGGTTGCCCACAACGGCAACTTCACCAACGGCCTCACCCTTCGCCGGCAACTGATCGCCGACGGCGCCATCTGTCAGTCGACATCGGATACCGAAGTCGTTCTTCACCTGATCGCCCGTTCCAAGCAGGCCTCCTCCTCCGACCGCTTCATCGACGCGATCCGCCAGATGGAAGGCGGCTACTCGATGCTGGCGATGACGCGCACCAAGCTGATCGCAGCGCGTGATCCGATCGGCATCCGCCCGCTCGTCATGGGCGAGCTCGACGGCAAGCCGATCTTCTGCTCCGAGACCTGCGCGCTCGACATCATCGGTGCAACTTACGTGCGCGACGTCGAGAACGGCGAAGTGATCATTTGCGAGATCCAGCCCGACGGCTCGATCACCATCGACGCGCGCAAGCCAGAGGTATCGCAGCCCGAGCGTCTCTGCCTGTTCGAATATGTCTACTTCGCCCGGCCGGACTCGGTTGTCGGCGGCCGCAGCATCTATGTGTCGCGCAAGAACATGGGCATCAACCTCGCCAAGGAAGCACCCGTCGAGGCCGACGTTGTCGTGCCCGTGCCGGACGGCGGCACGCCGGCAGCCCTTGGCTATGCGCAGCAGAGCGGCATCCCCTTCGAATACGGCATCATCCGCAATCACTATGTCGGCCGCACCTTCATCGAGCCGACGCAGCAGATCCGTGCCTTCGGCGTCAAGCTCAAGCACTCGGCCAACCGTGCGATGATTGAAGGCAAGCGGGTCATCCTCGTTGACGATTCGATCGTGCGCGGCACGACGTCGGTGAAGATCGTGCAGATGATGCGCGACGCCGGCGCCCGCGAGGTGCATGTGCGCGTCGCAAGCCCGATGATCTTCCATCCGGACTTCTACGGCATCGACACGCCTGATCGTGACAAGCTTTTGGCAAACCAGCATGCAGACCTCGCCTCCATGTGCCGCTACATCGGTGCAGACTCGCTCGAGTTCCTGTCGATCGACGGCCTTTACGAGGCGGTCGGCGGCGCCAAGCGCGACCCGAAGGCACCGCAGTTCACGGACCACTACTTCACCGGGGACTATCCGACCCGCCTCCTCGACCAGGAAGGCGCCAGCAACGTCCGCAAACTCTCGGTTCTCGCCAGCAACGGATAATTAGACAACAAAATGACCATCAATCTGAAAGACCGGGTGGCCGTGGTCACCGGCGCGTCGCGCGGTATCGGCTATTTCACCGCTCTCGAACTGGCCAAGGCCGGCGCTCATGTCGTTGCCTGCGCACGCACTGTCGGCGGGCTTGAAGAACTCGACGATGCGATCAAGGCCGCGGGCGGTTCGGCAACGCTGGTGCCCTTCGACCTCGCCGACATGGCGGCGATCGACAAGCTCGGCGGCGCCATCAACGAGCGCTGGGGCAAGCTCGACATCCTGGTCGCCAATGCCGGTGTCCTCGGCACGATCTCGCCGATCGGCCATGTCGAGGCCAAGGTGTTCGACAAGGTCATGACGATCAACGTCAACGCCACCTGGCGGCTTATCCGGTCGCTCGAACCGCTGCTGATCAAGTCGGACGCCGGACGCGCGCTGATCCTGTCTTCCAGCGCTGCACACAAGTGCAAGCCGTTCTGGGGCCCCTACTCCGCCTCCAAGGCTGCCGTCGAGGCTTTGGCCCGCACCTGGGCCGGCGAAACGCAGCGCCTGCCGCTGCGCATCCTCTCTGTCGATCCCGGTGCCACGCGTACCGCGATGCGCGCCCAGGCGATGCCGGGTGAGGACCCGGAAACCGTGCCGCATCCGTCCGAAGTCGCCGTCAAGCTGCTGCCGCTCGTCGGTCCCGACCAGACCGAAACCGGCAAGCTCTACATCGTGCGCGAAGACAAGATCGTCGATTATCGGATGCCGGAATAACAAACGGCAGACTACCCAAATCAAAAAGGCCACCGTGTCACCACGGTGGCCTTTTCGTTTGCTTGTATCGGGCCCCGATCAGTCCTTGTCGCCCGGGAGACCATCGCCGCCGGTGGAGGGATGGGCAGGCCAGTCGCCGCCGTACTTGCGTTGCCAGGAGCGCGCGCCAAAGGGCAGCGTGATCAGGTAGCCAAGCGCCGTCAACGCCATCGTTTCCCACGTGTAGGTCATCAGCGTCGCCACATAGAAGACGACGCCGAGAATGACAGGGAGAACGAGATCGCGGCGCACGCGGCTGTTTTCCGACTTGCCCGACCACACTGGCAGGCGGCTCACCAGCAGGAAGGCGATCAGCACCGTGTAGGCCGATGCGATGAGCGCAAAGGTGCGATCGGGCGCCAGCCCCAAGAGGCCGAGATAAACGGGCAGCAGCACCAGCATGGCGCCAGCAGGCGCCGGTACCCCGACGAAATACTCGGACTGCCACGGTGCCTTGACCTGCCGCTCAGCCATGACGTTGAAGCGCGCGAGCCGCAGGCCGCAGGCGATCGCGAAGATCAATGCCGCGATCCAGCCGATCGAGCGGGCCTGATCCAGGATGAAAACGTAGAGCACCAGCGCCGGAGCGACACCGAAATTGATGATGTCGGCCAGCGAGTCCATCTGGCCGCCGAAATTCGACGTTGCCTTCAACGCGCGAGCGACGCGACCGTCGATACCGTCGAGGAACGCCGCGAGCAGGACCATCGCGACGGCGAGCTCGATGCGGTTTTCAAAGGCAAGCCGGATGCCCGAAAGTCCCGCGCAGATCGCAAGCACCGTGATCAAGTTGGGGATCATCAGGCGCAGCGGTATCTCGCGCAGCCGAGGCCCGCGACCCGTGTCGCTCGAACCGTTCTGGTCTGCGGCCGACTGCGGCGTTTCGGTCGGTTTTTCCTGTTCAGAACCTTCCATGTACACTCCTTATGCGCGACGGCTGATGACCGGGCCCTTGGCCGAGCCGAACTCGGCGAGCACGGTTTCCCCCGCGACAGCGGTCTGCCCGACACTTACGCGCGGCTCCGCACCCGACGGCAGGAAAACGTCAAGGCGCGAGCCGAAACGGATGAGGCCGAAGCGCTCACCGGCATCGAGGGACCCGTTTTCATACTTCCAGCAAAGAATGCGGCGAGCAACCAGGCCGGCAATCTGGACGACGCCGATCGCGCCGTGCTTGGTCTCGATCACCAGGCCGTTGCGCTCGTTCTCGTGGCTGGCCTTGTCCAGCTCGGCATTGACGAACTTGCCGGCGCGGTAGACGATACGGGTGATGGTGCCGGCCATCGGCGCGCGGTTCACGTGGCAGTTGAAGACGTTCATGAAGACCGAGATCCGCAGCATCGGTTCGGTGCCGAGATTGAGCTCTTCCGGCGGCGTTACCGTTGCAATCGACGATACGCGACCATCGGCCGGGCTGATCACCAGATCATCGTCGATCGGCGTCATGCGCTCCGGGTCCCGGAAAAAATAGGCGCACCAGGCGGTCAGCACGAAGCCGACCCACATCAGCGGCTCCCACAGGAAGCCAAGCACCAGCGACACGACGAAGAAGATCGCGACGAAGCGATAGCCTTCCTTGTGCACCGGTACGAGCGTGTTGCGGATCGTATTGACCAGGCTCATGAACTCTACTCCAGATTTGATGTGGAACGTGACCTAGCGCGAAATGCCCCGCCGGGCAACGTTGCCCGCCCGGCAGCGACAAAACGCGTCGCGGTCAGCAAAAGAAGTGACACCATCAAACCGCCGGCTCGCCGCGGGTGACGATGCCCAGATCGTCGCTCTCGCGCACGCGCTTCAGCTGTTCTTCGGCTTGCGTTGCTTCGCGCTGGCGGCTCCACATCGATGCGTAGAGACCGTCGCGGTCGATCAGTTCGCCATGGGTGCCGCGCTCGGCAATGACGCCGTCCTTGAGCACGATGATCTCGTCGGCATTGATCACCGTCGAAAGCCGGTGGGCGATGACGAGCGTGGTGCGGTTGCGCGACACGATGTCCAGCGCCGACTGGATTTCCTGCTCGGTACGGGTATCGAGCGCCGAGGTCGCCTCATCGAGGATCAGGATCGGTGGGGCCTTGAGGATCGTGCGGGCAATCGCGACACGCTGCTTCTCGCCGCCCGACAGCTTCAAACCGCGCTCACCGACCATGGCCTGGAAGCCTTCCGGCAGCGTGCGGATGAAATCGGCGATCTGTGCCGCTTCCGCGGCGGCCTCGACCTCAGCCTCCGTGGCCGAGGTCCGGCCGTAGCGGATATTGTAGGCAATCGTGTCGTTGAAGAGCACCGTGTCCTGCGGCACCATGCCGATGACGGAGCGCAGGCTCTTCTGCGTGACGCTGCGCACATCCTGGCCGTCGACAGTGATTGCCCCCTGCTGCACGTCGTAGAAGCGGTAGAGGAGCCGGGAGAGCGTCGATTTGCCCGCGCCGGACGGCCCGACGACGGCAACCGTCTTGCCCGCCGGCACCTCGAAGGTGATGCCCTTCAGGATCGGCCGTGCCGGATCGTAGGCGAAATGCACATCCTTGAAGGCGATGGCGCCGTTGCCGATTGCAAGCTCGACGGCGCCGGGGCGATCGACAACTTCGGCCCGAACATCGAGCAGATCGAACATGTGCTCGATATCCGTCAGGCCCTGGCGAATTTCGCGGTAGACGAAACCGATGAAGTTGAGCGGGATCGCCAGCTGAATCAGCATGGCGTTGATGAAGACGAAATCGCCGAGCGTCTGTTCGCCGCGCTGAACGGCGAGAGCGGACATGGTCATCATCACGGCCGTCCCGGCGCCGAAGATCAGCGCCTGGCCGAAGTTGAGCCAGCCGAGCGACGTCCAGACTTGGGTTGCTGCCTTTTCGTAGCGCTCCATCGACTTGTCGAAGCGGCGCGCTTCCATCTCTTCGTTGCCGAAATACTTGACCGTCTCGAAGTTCAAAAGCGAGTCGATTGCCTTGGTGTTGGCGTCGGTGTCACTGTCGTTCATCGAACGGCGGATCGCGATACGCCAGTCGCTGGCCCTGACCGTGAACCAGATGTAGAGCCAGACGGTGACCGCTGTTACCAGCAAATAGCTGAAGCCATAGCCCCACCAGAAGATCACCGCCGTCAGCAGGAACTCGATCAGGGTCGGCACGCTGTTGAGGATGGTGAAGCGGACGATCGTCTCGATACCCTTGGTGCCACGCTCGATGACGCGCGACAGCCCGCCGGTGCGCCGCTCCAGGTGGAAGCGCAACGACAGCTGGTGCATGTGGACGAAGGTCTTGTAGGCAAGCTGGCGGACCGCGTGCTGGCCGACGCTTGCAAATAGTGCGTCGCGCAGCTGGTTCAGGCCGGCCTGCAGCAGGCGCGCCAGGTTATAGGCCAGCACCAGCATCACAGCGCCGGTCAGAAGCTGCGGCAGGAAGCCGAGAACGTCCGGCTTGCCGTTCAGCGCGTCGGTCGCCCATTTAAACGAATAGGGAACGAGGATCAGCACGACCTTGGCAATGATCAGAATGACGGTTGCCCAGATGACCCTAAGCTTGAGATCGGCCCTGTCGGTCGGCCACATGTAGGGCCACAGGTTGGCGATCGTCTGCAACGGATTGCTGGTATCGGCCGATACCGTTTTCTTCTGGGGTGCCACGTCTGATCCGCTCTTACATTTTCGTGCCGCTAGTCGGCCACAACAGCCTTTGAGCGCCTAGAGCGCCAAGCCATTCCCTTAGCCGAAGTCCGGCGACGCCGTCATCGCCGTTCAATGAAAAGCGGCGCCTTGATGAAGGCGCCGCCTTTGTCGACAGATAGGCATCCCATGCTGCCGCCGCAATGTCGGCAGCAGGCGAAGGGACGCTTACTGCTCGTGTTTCATGTGCTTTCTGTGAATTTCGCGCGATTCTTCATCCGAGATCGCCTTGTCCGGCACACCAAAGACCTGCCCCGGACGAATGCGGTCCGGATCCTCGATCTGGTCCTGGTTGGCCAGATAGATCGTGGTGTAGCGAAGCCCGGCACCATAGACGCGGCGCGAAATCTGCCACAGTGTGTCGCCGCGGCGGATGATCACCGAGGTCTTGCTCTCCTTTAGAGGCTCCTGCTGAACGGTTTGCGGCTCCTCCTGCACGGGCGTGGCAGCGGCCGTCTCCACAGCGGGCTGCGCCACGGGTGCGGCATCTGCGATCGCGCTTCCCGCGCCCATGGCCTTTGCCAGTTCGCCCGGTGCGGGCGCGTCGCCGATCGGCTCAGCCTGTTCGGCAGAGGCGGGCGTTGCACTGCCACGCTCGGCAAGAACCGGACCCACTGCCGCGTCGACCTTGGCAAGCGCCGAGGCGACGCTCGGCGCATCCTGCGAGGCCGACTTCAATGCGGCGAGCGCATCGGATGCCGCCTTCGAGGCCCTTGCTGCGGCTGTGGCAAGCGTCTGATCGGAATTGTCGGCAAGGCGGAAATCGGCCAGCGACTTCAAGGCGATCTCGGTTGCCGACCGGGCGGCGGCAAGCTGCTCGCCGCTCGGCACCTTGCCGTTGGCGTAGAGCCCCTTCAGCAGCGCCAGCGCCTTGCCGGCCTCGGCGCGCAGGCCATCGAGACCGGCGGTGGCCGACGGCGTGCTCGACGGCGCCACGGCGGCAACCTGCGATCCGGCAGGGCGATCGAAAGGAACCGAAGCACGCATCGCGACCTTGGTGCCGTCGTCGTTCAGCATATCGGCGCGGATGATGTGGCTGCCCACGGTCAGTTCGATCTGGCCGTCGACCACGAAGCGGCCCTTGTCGTCGGCCTTCATTTCGCCGAGCAACTTGTCGTCAGCGTAGACACGGACCAGGGCCCCGGCCTTGGCGCTGCCCGCGACGAACATCTTGGCGCCCTCGATCTCGACCGCGCTGACCTGCAGACCGGGCACGCTCGTAGCCTTGGCGGGCGCGGCCGTCGCGTCGCCGGTCGATTGCGGTGTTTGCGTCGTGGTCGACGCGACTTCCGCCGGCTTGCCTTCGGTCGTCTGCGCCGCCTCGGTCTTGGCAGCCTCGGGCGTGGTGATCAGCCGGCTCGCTTCGCCTGGCTTGGAGACCATGGCCAGCAGCTGTCCGGACGGATCCTTGGGAACGGAAACGGTGGCAACTTCCTCGGAACTCTTCACGGCACCGTCTTCACCGGTGGTGCGCAGCGTCAACTGATGATCGCCGGCCGGAAGTGGCTTGTCGAAGACAGCGGCAAAGTCGCCGGTCGCGCCGACATCGGCAGTGCCGACCACGGTGTCGCCACTCAGGATCTCAAGCTTCGAACCGGGTTGTGCGTGACCGGCGATCACGGTCGAGCCGTCCGGCTCTACGCGCACGATGTCAAAACCGGGTATGGACGGATCCTGAACGGCTGCATCGGACTGCGTTGCGTCGCTGCTCGCTGCCGCGTTGTCGGCTGCCTTTGCAACCTCGGCCGGCTTCGTCTCCTCGACTTTCGCGGCGCTGTCGGTCGTCTGCGGGCCTCCGGTTGCCGGCGCGGTCTCGCCCGACTGCACCGCCTTGCCTGCCCCCTGCTCGTCCGTCGGCTTCTTGCCGTCGCCGCGCAGGTTTGGTTGGACCACGAATATCATCAACGCTGTTGCTGCCCCAAGGACAGAAATGGCCACCCAGCCGGCCTTGTTTTTGATCATGCCACTCTCCACACGGAGCGGAGCGACGCTCCGCGCATGCCCTCTCATCGGCCTGCGGTGCGGGCTTGCACTACACATTATAGCGCAACAGCGAGCAAACCGTCCGATTTCTTCAATCAATCACTGAAATTGCTAGCGATTCGCGATTCGGCACACAAGCTGCCGACAGCACGACGGTCCGTGGAAAGCCGGCTTTCCCCTCATTTTTCTTGACCCTTGGTGCGCTGCAATGTTTTTTGAGGGCATGAGCACCGATAGCACCACGATTCGATCCATCTGCGTTTACTGCGGCTCCCAGCCCGGACGCGACCAAGCCTACATGGACGCCGGCCGCGCGCTCGGCCGCTCGATCGCCGATCACGGCCTTCGCCTCGTCTATGGCGGCGGCACCCGCGGCATCATGGGCGCTGTTGCCAGCGGCGTCCTTTCCAGCGGTGGCGAAGTCACCGGGATCATCCCCGAGTTCCTGATGGACAAGGAGGCGACGCGTCATTCGCTTGGCCAGCTCAACGAGCTGATCGTCACCGCCGACATGCACGAGCGCAAGCACACGATGTTCGAGCGCGCCGACGCATTCGTGGCGCTTCCAGGCGGGATCGGCACGCTTGAGGAGATCGTCGAGATCATGACCTGGGCGCAGCTCGGTCGTCACCGCAAGCCGATGGTGTTCGGCAACATCAACAATTTCTGGCGGCCGATGCTGGACCTGTTGCAGCACATGCGCGACGAGGGCTTCGTCCACACGGCGCATCTGGTGCAGCCTCTCGTCGTCGACGATGCGGCAGGTATCGTTCCCGCCATCCTGGCAGCAGCGAGCGGCGGCAACGGCCGCGAGGGCGAAGCCGAGATCATCTCACGGCTCTGATCGCCGTAAGCTGGTCAAACGAAAAAGGCGCGCCATCGGCGCGCCTTTTTCGTTTGGGTGGGGTGACCGACAAGCCTTACTCGGCCGGGCTTGCCTGCACGGCGCGACGTGCGCGGCTTTCCGCCAGCATGGCGCCGGAATAGATCACCAGCGCTGCCCAGATCAGGCCGAAGGCAATGAGCTTGGCGGTGCCGAAGGGCTCGTGGAAAACGAAGACGGCGATCAGGAAGATCATTGTCGGGGCGATGTACTGCATGATGCCGATGGTCGAAAGGCGCAGCAGTTTGGCCCCGTTGGCATAGATCATCAGCGGCACGGCGGTGACGATGCCGCAGGACATCAGCCAGAGAACGTCGGCCATGCCGGTGTCGCCGAAATGGCCCTGCCCGGTTGCCTCGAGCCACACGACGTAGCCGAGCGCCGGGATGCTGAGCAGCAGCACCTCCAGGAAGAAACCCTGGTTCGGGCCGATCGGCAGGGTCTTGCGGAAGAAGGCGTAGAAACCCCAGGACAGGCAAAGGCCGATCGACACCCAGGGCAGGCCGCCGGCGTCGAAGGCGAGCACGGCGACGGCGGAGGCGGCAAGCGCGATCGCAACCATCTGCGCCGGGTTCGGCTTTTCCTTCAAAAGCAACGCGCCGAGGAAGATCGAAAACAGCGGGTTGATGTAATAGCCGAGCGCCGTCTCGATCGCCCGGCCCGCACCAATCGCCCAGACATAGATGCCCCAGTTGACGGTGATCAGCACGGCCGTCAGCGCCGCCATGCGCAACATGCGCGGCGAGCGCAGCGCCACCTTGATGTCATCGGTGCGTCCGAGCCAGAGCAGCACCAGACCCGCAAGCGGCACCGACCAGATGATGCGGTGCGCCACCACCTCCGGCGCGGGAATGTGGGCGACGGCCTTCATGAAGAACGGCAGGAACCCCCACAGCAGATAGGCGGTCAGCGCGAAGGCAAAACCCTTCGCGGAATCGGTGTTTTCGGCGGGTGCTTTCGCGTTCGGCTCGGCCATGACGTCTTTTCCTGGTGTGTTTGCCGGAGAGTCATGATGGCAGAAAGGCCGCTCTCTCCGATCGCAACGGAAGGCGCGGCTTACGAGCCGACAAAGCCTCCCATAGATGCGTCCTACTCCAACACCCGGTTATGCACCAATTCATTTCCGTGAAGGGATCGTGAGTTTTGCTCATTGCCCCGCCGAAAAGGTAATGGCCCGGCGTTCCCGAAGGCTGGCGCTGATCGTTACTCGGCTGCGATCAGCCCGGCATGGTCGCGGTTCTTCAGGAGCTTGAAGACAATACTGTCCATCAACGCCTGGAACGACGCATCGATGATGTTGTCGGAGACACCCACCGTCCACCAGCGTGCGCCCGTGCCATCGGTCGATTCGATCAGAACGCGGGTGATCGCCTCGGTCCCGCCGTTGAGGATACGCACCTTGTAATCCGCCAGTTCGAGGTCGGCGATTTCCGACTGATACTTGCCGAGATCCTTGCGCAGTGCCAGGTCGAGCGCGTTGACCGGCCCGTGCCCTTCGGCAACCGACATCATCGTCTCGCCGTCGACCACCACCTTCACCACCGCTTCCGACACCGTCTTCAGGTTGCCATTGGCGTCGAAGCGGCGCTCGACCATCACCCGGAAGCTTTCGACATGGAAGAAATCCGGCACCGTACCGAGGATGCGGCTCGCCAGCAGCGCGAAGCTCGCATCCGCCCCTTCATAGGCATAGCCGGTCGCCTCGCGCTCCTTGACGATGGCAATCAGCTTGTCGAGCTTTGGATCGTCCTTGCTGACGACGATGCCACGGCGCTTCAGCGCGTTGATGAAATTGGCCTTGCCGCCCTGGTCCGACACCATGACCTTGCGCAGATTGCCGATGCTTTCGGGGGCCACATGCTCATAGGTGCGCGGGTCCTTCAGCAATGCGGATGCGTGGATCCCGGCCTTGGTCGCAAAAGCCGACGCTCCGACATAGGGCGCCTGCTGGTCCGGCGAACGGTTCAAAAGCTCGTCGAAGGAATGGGCAAGCTTCGTCAGCTCCAGCAAGCGCTCGGCATCAATCGCGGTTTCGAACCGGCTGGAATAGGTCTCCTTCAGCGCAAGCGTCGGGATCAGCGTGACGAGGTTGGCATTGCCGCAGCGCTCGCCGATGCCGTTCAGCGTTCCCTGGATCTGGCGCACACCGGCCTCGACAGCTGCGAGCGAATTGGCGACCGCCTGACCGGTATCGTTATGGGCATGAATGCCGAGATTGGCGCCGGGCACGCCGGCCGCGATCACCGCAGCCACGATCTCGCGCACCTCTGGCGGCTGCGTGCCGCCGTTGGTGTCGCATAGCACCACCCAACGCGCACCGGCTTCAAATGCCGCCTTGGCGCAGGCGATCGCATAGGCCGGATTGGCCTTGTAGCCATCGAAGAAGTGCTCGCAATCGACCATCGCCTCGCGACCGGAAGCGACCGCGGCTTCCACCGATGCACGGATGTTGTCGAGGTTTTCCTCATTGGTGCAGCCGAGCGCGACTTCCACGTGATAGTCCCAGCTCTTGGCGACAAGACAGATGGCGTCGCTCTTGGCCGCAAGCAGCGCAGCGAGGCCCGGATCGTTGGAAGCGGAAACACCGGCGCGCTTGGTCATGCCGAAGGCGACGAAGGATGCCTTCTGCGTGCGCTTGCGCGTGAAGAATTCGGTATCGGTGGGGTTGGCGCCGGGATAGCCGCCCTCGATGTAATCCATGCCGAAGCCGTCAAGCAGCGACGCAATCGCAATCTTGTCCTCGACCGAGAAGTCGATGCCGGGCGTCTGCTGCCCGTCCCTTAGCGTCGTGTCGAAGAGGTAGATGCGTTCCCTGGTCATGGCTCTCGTCCAAATGCTCGTGTTCTTACTCGGTCTTGCCTGCGAATGCATCCGTCGCGCGGATCAGCCGGTCGAGAATGCCGGGTTCGGAATAGGCGTGCCCTGCCCCTTCGACCAGATGGAACTCGGCCTCAGGCCAGGCCTTGTGCAGTTGCCAGGCATATTTCGCCGGGCACGGCATGTCGTAGCGCCCGTGGATGATGACGCCCGGAATACCGTGAAGGCGATGGGCATCGCGCAGCAACTGGCCGTCTTCCATCCAGCCGGCATTGACGAAAAAGTGGTTTTCGATCCGCGCGAAGGCGTCGGCAAATTCGTCTTCTTCGAAACGTCCGCTTGTCGATATCTCCGGCAAAAGCGTGATCGTCTCGCCTTCCCAGATGCTCCAGGCCTTTGCCGCCGCAAGCCTCGTTGCCTTGTCGTCGCTCATCAGACGGCGATGATACGCGTGCATCATCTCGTGCCGTTCTGATGGCGGGATCGGCGCAATGAAGCGCTCCCACTTATCCGGGAACATCTCCGAGACGCCAAACTGGTAGTACCAGTCAAGCTCCGCCTTGGTCAGCGTATAGATACCGCGCAGCACAAGCTCCGAGACGCGCTCCGGGTGCTTCTCGGCATAGGCAAGCGCCAGCGTCGATCCCCAGGAACCGCCGAAGACCAGCCATTTCTCCGCCCCGGCCATTTCGCGCAGCCGCTCGATATCGGCAACGAGATGCCACGTCGTGTTGGCTTCGATCTCGGCATGCGGCGCCGATTTGCCACAGCCGCGCTGATCGAACAGGGTCACGTCGTAAAGTGCAGGGTCGAACAGGCGCCGGTGATTGGCAGAGATCGTGCCGCCGGGGCCGCCATGCAGAAATACGGCCGGCTTGGCGCCAGCCGTGCCGACCTTTTCCCAGTAGACCACATGGCCATCACCGACGTCGAGATGGCCCGACGCATAGGGTTCGATTTCCGGATATAGCGTACGCTGTACAGTCGTCATTTTCAGTCTTTCGTGATCGGCCAATGCACGGTGTCATAGTCGGGATGCTGACGGTTCGTTTCGAGAACGATCAGATGCCGCGTCGCCGATATCTCGCTGCCGTCGTCCGTCTCCCTCGCCGGCAGCTTGGCAAGCCGTGAGAACCACAGGACACGGGACTCGACGCCGGACTGGTAGACGGGCAGCACGTCATCCGGATCGTCCAGCGAGCCGAGCGTGATGTTGATGAAGTCTTCGTCCGGCATGTCATAGAAGAGTGGCGTGCCGCAGTCGCTGCAGAAACCGCGACGAACCAGATGCGACGAGCGGAACCACGACGGCTGGCCACGGGTGATATCGAAACCGTCGCGCGAAACATTGGCCAACGGCATGAAATAGTTGCCCGCCGCCTTCTGGCACATGCGGCAATGACAGATATGCGGATCCGCCAGCGTACCCTCGGCACGATAGCGCACGGCGCCGCACTGGCACCCGCCGGTATAGATACGTCCAATGCTCACCGGAACGCCCCCGAGGGATGCCACTGCTCGGTTTCATGATCCGGGTGCTGGAAAGAGATGATGCTTTCCTGTCGCGCATAGAAATCCGGATCCTGCAGCACTGGCTGTTCAAAAATCGTGTCGACCCAGGCAAGCCGCGAGGCGTAGTTGACCTGGATCTTTGGTGCGAGATCGGAGCGATCGTCAAAGGTGCCGATCGCGATCTCGAGACCACCGGGATGCCTATAGGTCATCGGCGTTCCGCATTTCGGGCAGAAACCGCGATCGATGTTGACCGACGACTGGAAGTAGCTCGGCTCGTCCCGCACCCATTCGACGCCGTCCCTGGGTGCGGTCACCAGCGCCGAGAAAAACGATCCGAATTGCTTCTGGCACATGCGGCAATGGCAGATCGACGGTCGGCCCAGTTCCCCGCGGATTCGGAAGCGAACCGCGCCGCACTGGCATCCACCTGTTCGCACTTTTTCGGTCATCGTCGATCCTCCGCAGGCCAGGTTTCGGTATCGTGATCGGGGTGTTGATAGGAAACGAGATGGGTCAGAAAATCGACGGCATCAGGATCTTCCATGGTTGCGACCCCGGGAAGATCCGGCACATCGTCGACATAGGCCAGCTTGCTCTCAATGCCCCACTGGATGGTCGGCACGATCGTTTGCGGCTCGTCGAAGGCCGCGATTGCAAGGGCGACGCCGTCTGGTGCCTCATAGGTCAGCGGCGTGCCGCAATCACCGCAGAAGCCGCGCCAGCCGAAGTTGGACGACTGGAAGCGCTTTCGCTCGCCCCTTGTCCAGGTCACATGCGCACCGCGCACCGAGACCAGCGGCAGGTAGAAGTTGCCGCTCGCCTTCTGGCACATCCGGCAATGGCAGACGGAGGCGTCTCCCAGCGTCCCCTCCACACGGAAGCGGATTGCGCCACACTGGCAACCGCCGGTGTACAGGGGCCTGTTGTCGAGGCTCATCGCACTCCCTCCTCAGACCGGCGCATGACAGACAGCTTCGACATTGTTGCCGTCGGGGTCGAGCACGAAGGCGCCGTAATAGTCAGCGTGATAATGCGGCCTCAACCCCGGCTTTCCGTTGTCACGGCCGCCGGCTGCCATCGCTGCTTCATAGAACGCATCAACATCGGCACGGTTTCGCGCCGAAAATGCATAATGGCGCCCCGCGCCCGCGGCAGCCTCGTGCAGCCAGAAGACCGGGCGGTCGCGGCCATAGCCACCGACCTTGGCGCCACCGGTATGTTCGACAGGCACCATCATCAGCAGCGACGCACCAAGCGGGGCGAAGGCCCTGTCGTAGAACGACCTTGCGCGCTCGAAGTCCGAGACGGGGATGCCCGTATGGTCGATCATGGCACGAACTCCTCTTTCATGCATGTTCTCCTCGCGCCACGATCCGGGCTCTTCATGTCCTGCCCGTGCCAACCGGGACAGGGCATGATGCGCCGCGCTCACGGCAGAGGCGTTACCGCTTGATATCCCAGGTCGTAACGCGTTCACCGGTCGCCGGATCCTTGCCGTCCTTGAGTTGGACGCCCTGCGCCACCAGGTCGTCGCGGATCTTGTCGGCCTCGGCGAAGTTCTTCGCCTTCAGCAGTTCGAGCCGGGCCCGCACGCGGTTGTCGATGTCGCGAACCACCGCCTCGTCCAGTTCCACTGCCTCTGGCACGACTCCAAGCAGCGCAGCACTGGCACCAAAGGTGCCGAGCAGCTTCGGATCGGCTGCCGCCTTCTGCGCAAGCGCATGCAGGGCCTGAACCGCCGCAACCGTGTTGAGGTCGTCGGCAAGTGCTGCGACGACAGCCGGATCCGCCTCGCCCTTTGCATCACCCGGCACCGGCCATTTGGACAAGAGGTGCTCGGCCTCCTCGAGCCGCTTGACGGAGAAGTCGATAGGCTCGCGATAATGCGTCATCAGCATCGCCAGACGGAGCACGTCACCCGGCCATTGCCGGCCGGCGAATTTCTGCGTGTGCAGCAATTCGTAGATCGTGACGAAATTGCCTTCCGACTTCGACATCTTGCGGCCTTCGACCTGCAGGAAGCCGTTGTGCATCCACACATTCGCCATCACCGCAGTGCCGTGGGCGCAACGCGACTGGGCAATCTCGTTTTCATGGTGCGGGAAGATGAGATCGAGCCCGCCGCCATGAATGTCGAAGACCTCGCCGAGATAACGATTGCTCATTGCCGAGCACTCGATGTGCCAGCCGGGACGGCCCCTGCCCCAGGGGCTTTCCCAGCCCGGCTCGTTGTCGGCCGAGAGCTTCCAAAGCACGAAGTCGCCGGGGTTCTTCTTGTGCACTTCCACGGCGACGCGGGCACCGGCCTGCTGCTCGTCGAGATTGCGCTTTGACAGTTGGCCGTAATTCGCCATCGATTTCGTGTCGAAAAGCACCTCGCCGCCCGCCTGGTAGGCGTGGCCCTTGACGAGCAGCTTCTCGATGATCTCGACCAT
The DNA here is from genome assembly GCF_037026475.1 of Ensifer sp. MJa1. Lineage (NCBI taxonomy): Bacteria > Pseudomonadati > Pseudomonadota > Alphaproteobacteria > Hyphomicrobiales > Rhizobiaceae > Ensifer > Ensifer sp. MJa1. Next base: position 59,770 of record NZ_JAKUMO010000003.1, read on the forward strand.
CTGCGCGATATTGTCGGTCGCCCGCGGCTGCACGTCCGGATCGAGGCTGCCAAGTGCCTTGGCATCGTCCAGGAACTGCGTTTCGGTCTTCTCGGTCACATGCCGGATGGCCTCGTTCAGCGGCAGCGTCGGATAGTCGCGCAGTGCCCGCGCATTGATCTTGTCGTCAACGTCGGTGATGTTGCGGACATAGGTGACATGGTCTGCACCATAGACGTGGCGCAGCAGCCGGAACAGAACGTCGAAGACGATCACCGGCCGGGCGTTACCGATATGGGCATAGTCATAGACCGTCGGGCCGCAGACATACATGCGGACGTTGTCGGGATCGATCGGCCGGAACTCGACCTTTTCCCGCGTCAGCGTGTTGTACAGCTTCAATGTCGGCACTCCAGCCATTCCCAATCTCCAATACGCATACGACCGTCAAAACACGGCGCCCGGGCGGCCCGCGCGTTTGTCATCTTGGATTTTAGGAGACGAAAACGGCCAGGCCAGCGAGACGCTAGCGAATAATCTTCCGGCAGATAATGCAGATAACCGTTTTCATGGGCTCACTTATCGCGCGTCACCCGACCTCGGTCAAGAGGTCAGTCGCAAGCAAGCACAGCGGACTATCGAAATGGAATCGGCGGCCATGGATTTGTCATGATTAGGCTTATCTGAGAGCGCCACGCGGAAAACAGATTCGCGGTGTAGTTGGTTCTGCACCACGGTTCCTGTCTCCGGAGAACAGGGAGGAGCGTCGTTTTCGCGCCGAATGACGAAAACGGCAGTTATCCGGTTCGGGATAGCATCAAGGAGTGAGTGCAAGTGAAAGCCGCAAAGACCAAAGAAATCGCCAAGCCCGCCAATCTCGTCGAACAGTACCGCCCGCTCGGCCTGAAGGCCGTGCTCGCCGCAGCACTTCAGGCAAAGGTGAAGCCGGCGACGAAGCTCGCCAAGCGGCCAGCCTGATTTCGCAGACCATCCGGCAGACCCGGGAAGAGAGCCACCTCTCGGCCTTCCCGGAACTGCCTTAAGCCCGTTTCCTCAAAACAGCGACATCTGCGCGCTATCGGGCCCGTCCCGCTTGCCTTTGTTTGCGGCCTGGACCTCCGGCACAACCTCGGGCGTCACTGCATCCTGGATATCCGGGCCGGTGTTGGCGACCTTGTTGACCTTGTCCGACACCGGGATCGCTTCGAAGTAGTCCTCGGCTACCGGCGCCAGGAGGTCGGCAACCTCGCGCGGTTCCTGCGTCTTGCAATCGAGCCAGCGGGCGAAGTCCTCGGGCTGGATCACCACCGGCATCCGGTCGTGGATCTGTCGGATCGAGGCGTTGGCTGCCGTCGTCATGATCGCGGCGGTGTCGACCTCCGAGCCATCAGCCGACGACCAGGTTTCCATCAATCCGGCAAAAGCGACAATGCCGCCCCTTCGCGGTCGCACCCAGTAGGCCTGGGAGGGATTGCTGCTGCCTTTCGGCGGACGGCGCCATTCATAGAAACCGGAAACCGGCACAAGAACGCGACGGTGCCGCATGGCGGCGCGGAACGACGCTTTTTCGATCGCCGTTTCGGCGCGGGCATTGATCAGCAGCGGAAAATCGCGGGGGTCCTTGACCCAGCCGGGCATGAACCCCCAACGCACGAGCACCGCCTTGCGCTCCGGCAGATTGCTTCCCGGCAGGGCGCGCTCGCCGGCAACCACGACCATGATCGGCTGCGTTGGCGCGATGTTGAAGCGCGCAGGAAAGTCTTCGCTTTCCAGCAGGCCGAACAGTTCCATCAATTCTTCCGGCGTCGCCGTCAGCGCAAAACGTCCACACATGACATCGATGTGGCACTTCACGTAGGATGGGTCAACGCTACAGAGACGATTGATTCCGTGATGCCGACCAAACCCGAACTCGCCTCTTCCGTCATCCTTGAACGCGACGGCCGCTACCTTTTGGTGCGGCGGGCCAACCCGCCGTCGGCCGACATGTACGCCTTCCCTGGCGGACGGGCGGAACCGGGCGAGACGCCGGCGGAAACGGCGCTGCGTGAACTCTTCGAAGAAACCGGCGTGAGCGCCCGCGACCCGGTATTGTTCGAAACCTATGACCTGCCCGGCAAGGAGTCCGAGGGACGGCACTTCATCTTGTCGGTCTTCAGAGCCGAGGCGCGTTCCGACGCGGTTGCCGTTGCAAGCGACGATGCCGCCGGACTTGGCTGGTTTACCGCTGCCGAAATCTTCGCTCTGCCAATCCCCGACAGCGTGCGTGAATGTGTGGAAAGGCTCGCAGGCATCGACACGGAAACTGTGAAAGCCGCCCCCGGCCTTGAAACCGCCGCCAATTCGGGCTTGATGAAACCATGATCAATGCCTCCACCCTTGCGCGGCTCGCGCTGGCCGGCCTGGTTCTGACGGCCGCGACAGGTGCTGCGGCACAGAAGACGCCGACAAAAGAACCGGCCAAGACCGAGACTGCTGCGCCCGTCCCTGTCGTCGTCGAGGAAAAACCAACACCCTACGACCAGAGGTTGATTCGCCTCTCCGAAATCCTTGGCTCCGTCCACTATCTGCGCAATCTCTGCGTCAAGGAACCGGAGGACGTCTGGCGCCGTTCGATGCAGGAGCTGATCGACAAGGAGACGGTCGACGAGGTCAAACGGCGCGAGCGAATGACTGCCGCCTTCAACCGTGGGTATCGTACATTTGCGTCGGTCTATACGACCTGCACCGGTCCGGCGATCGTCGCAGAGCAGCGATATCGTGCCGAAGGAGCAACACTTGCGTCAGAAATCGTCGCCCGCTTTGGAAATTAGCAATAAATTAACCTCTTTTCCCACGACCCCGTGTCGTTTCGGGAAAAGGCTGCTAAGTTCGTTAAGAGAGTGGTAAGAAGTGGCGAGTCTGTCGCGGCCGTTCAGTTGAAGTTCAGCCGGGCGGCCATAAAATGAACCGCTTGCACAATGGAAGTCGCATGGAACGAATGATGGAACCAAGCCTGACCGACATCGATGACATGATCGTCCACGAGAAAATGCAGGCTGCGCTCGAGCATCAAAGTGAGGCTTGGGCGGATGGCATGGCCGACGGCATCGAGCCGGAGATCATCGCCGATGCGGCCATCGCGCTGGCCATGCGGGAAACCGTTCGGCTCCATGGCGAAGACGGTGCCGAAGCGATGCTCAATTCGCTTCGTGAGCGCGTGCTCGCCGGCGAATTCTCGCCCCAACGCACGCTTCAGTAATATCAGGACTGCCCGATGAGTCGGAACCTTGCAAACCGGACCCTTCCGGTTCGCCTTGCTACGCTGCTTCTGGCCGGTGTCACCTTGACAGTTCCGGCAGCGTTTTCCCCCGCCCTTGCGCTCAGTGAACTGCAGGAGGCACCGCAGCCGGTTCCCAGCGAACAACCCGCTGCCGGCGACCAGAAGGCAACGCCGCCTGCCGCCGAACCGGTTGCAGAGGAGCCGGAAGAGGAAGAAAAGCTCCCGCTCGAAATCCCGATGCCGGACCCGCTGATCAACAAGTCGGCGACGACAGCCAAGGAGGAAGCGCCCGCCGCCGAAGAACCGGAAGACACCGGGCCGGTCGAGGTGCTGACCGACGTCTCGAAAATACCGACGCCCGTCGCCCGCATGCGCGAACTGATCGTCGAGGCGGCTGCCTCCGGCGATATCGAGCGCTTGCGCCCGTTGCTCGGCAAGGGCCCGACCCAGACCCAGGTGACCGGCGTCAGCGGCGAAGAAGATCCGATTGCCATCCTCAAAGGTCTTTCGGGCGACCAGGAAGGTGTCGAGATCCTGGCGATCCTGCTCGACGTGCTATCGACCGGCTTCGTGCTGGTGGACAAGGGCACGCCGCAGGAGGCCTATGTCTGGCCCTATTTTGCGGAAAAGAAGCTTTCGACGCTGACCGCACCGGAAAAAGTCGACCTGTTCCGACTGGTCACCGCCGGCGATTTCGCCGACATGGAAGAGTTCGGTAGCTACAACTTCTACCGCGTCGGCATCATGCCCGACGGCAAGTGGAAATTCTTCATCGCCGGCGACTGACAGCCGGCGATGTGCTTGCCGTTGACAACTGAACATCCTACCTCTTGGCCAAGAGATCACAGGGGACTGGGTCCGAGTCGACCCGGCTCCAACCGTGATTGGTCATTAGGTTAGCGCGGGATGTTCCCATCCCGCCAAGCAGGATCCGAACGATGCCCAGAGTTCGCCTTGACGACCGTGCGATTGTCACCGTCTCCGGCAAGGACGCAGAAGATCTCCTTCAGGGATTGATCACAACCGACCTCGACGCACTAGCGCCGGACGAGGCAAAGCCCGGCGCGCTTTTGACGCCGCAGGGCAAGATCTTCTTCGAATTCCTGATTTCTCGCGATGGCAACGGTTTGCGGCTGGAGACGGCGCGTGACCAGGCGGAAGCGCTGATGAAGCGGCTGACGATGTACAAGCTGCGCGCGGCCGTCGACCTCGCGCTCGACACCTCCACACCGGTCGATGTCACATTCGGCGCAGAGGCGGCACCGAGCGGCCTTCGGGATCACCGTTTCGAGAAGGCAGGCATCGCACTCTTCCGCTCCTATGGCGGCACCGCCGTCAATGAAGAGACGCTGCGCGACCCGACCGGTGCCGACGAACTTGAGCGGCTGCGCATTGCCTCAGGCGTTGTCGTCGCAGGCGCGGACTACGCGCCGCAGGATGCGTTCCCGCACGACGTGCTTCTCGACAAGAACGGCGGCCTCTCCTTCAAGAAGGGCTGCTATGTGGGGCAGGAAGTGGTGTCGCGCATGCAGCACCGCAGCACGCCCCGCCGCCGGGTGGTGATCGTTGCAGCTGAAACCGCGCTGCCACCGACGGGTACGACGATCACCGCGAACGACAAGGCGATCGGTGCGCTCGGCACCGTTCAGGGCAAATCGGCGCTTGCGATCGTACGCGTCGACAAGGCCGGTGAGGCAATGGCGAACGAGGTCCCTCTCCTTGCCGGAGACGTACCCGTGACCATGGTCCTGCCGCAATGGACCGGCCTTAGCTTTCCGACGAGTGCGGACGAGGCAAGCGCGTGACGACGACCCGCGCCTGGCAGCGCATGCTTTCCGGCCGAAGGCTCGACCTGCTCGACCCCTCGCCGCTCGACGTCGAAATCGGTGACATTGCCCATGGCCTGGCGCGCGTGGCGCGCTGGAACGGTCAGACCGCCGGCGACCACGCCTTCTCGGTCGCCCAGCACAGCCTGATGGTCGAAGACATCTTTCGCCGCAGCAACAAATGCAGCACCGACGACTGCCTGCTGGCGCTTTTACACGACGCGCCGGAATATGTGATCGGCGACATGATCTCGCCCTTCAAGGCGGTGGTCGGCGGCGGCTACAAGGCGGTGGAGAAGCGGTTGGAAAGCGCCATTCATCTGCGCTTCGGCTTGCCGGCGCATTGCTCCAGGGAACTGAAGGACCGGATCAAGAAGGCCGACCACGTCGCTGCCTATTTCGAGGCGACAGCGCTTGCCGGCTTCTCTGCCGAAGAGGCACGCAAGTTCTTCGGCCAGCCGCGCGGGATTACGCGTGAAACCTTGCTGCTCGACCCGCTGCCGGCTGTCGAGGCGCAACGGCTGTTCACCGAGCGCTTCCAGGTGTTGGAAGCGCAGCGATTGCCAGCCCGAGCGGACATCTGACATGCCTGATATCATTGTTTCGCCGCTTGCCCGCATTGCCGAAATGGCCGTTCGCCACGGCTGCACCGAGATGATCAGCCTTGTGGCCAAGGGCCAGGATTTTCACCGCCCGGGTGTGATCGCCCAAGGGCGGCATCTGAAACTCGGCATGAACGACATCACCTTTGCCGGCACCGGCGATCTGGTCGCGCCGCAGGAAGAGCACGTTCGGCAGATCATCGCCTTTGCCCATGAATGGGATCGCACACGACCGCTGCTCGTCCACTGCTGGATGGGCGTTTCCCGTTCGCCCGCCGCAGCTTTGATTGCGGCACTTTCGGTCCTGCCTGACCAGGACGACGACGCACTGGTCAAGCGACTGCGACAAGCCTCGCCCTTTGCGACCCCGAACACGCGGCTCGTAGAGATCGGCGACGCCGTGCTTCAGCGCAACGGACGGCTCACAGTCGCCGTTCGCGCCATCGGTCGGGGTGCGGATGCCGACGGCAACGCGCCCTTCGTCCTGCCGCTTCTTGCCGAAGGAGCAGCGGTTGCCGGTTGAGACCCAGCCCACGACGGTCGAGATCGGCCTCAATGCGGCGATCGTCGCCGTCGTCCAGCGCAGTCCGCGTATCCTGGCGGTCAGCGAAACGGATGGTGACATGCGCGACAGCCTGCCGTTCGGTCCCTTCGATCCGGCCCGGCACCGCACCTTCGAGACCAGCCTGCGCGACCGCGTCGAAAAGCGCACGGCGCTCAAACTCGGATACATCGAGCAGCTCTATACCTTCGGTGACCGAGGCCGGCAGCGCCTTCCCGGCGAAGAAGGCAAGCACATGGTGTCGGTCGGTTACCTGGCATTGACCAGAACGGATGCCGAGAACACTGAAAGGCTTGCCGAAGCCGGCGCGCACTGGCGCGACTGGTATGGGTACCTCCCTTGGGAGGACTGGCGCCAGGGACGCCCGCCCGTGCTCGACCAGGCGATCCTGCCGGCGCTTGCCCGCTGGGAAACCGGCGTTTCCGGCGACGAGCAGGCCGCGCGCATCGCCCGGCGCCGGGCGCGTTTCCGGCTTGCCTTCGGCCTTGACGATTTCCCCTGGGACGAGGAGCGCGTGCTGGAGCGCTACGAACTGCTCTATGAGGCCGGCCTCGTGCCTGAAGCCGTGCTCGACGGCCACGGCAACGGAGAGCAGGTGCTGACCGTTGGCCAGGCCATGCGCCACGACCATCGGCGCATCGTCGCAACGGCTATTGCACGGCTGCGCGGAAAGCTGAAGTACCGGCCGGTCGTCTTCGAACTCATGCCGCCGGAGTTTACGCTGACCGATCTGCAGGCGACGGTCGAGGCGATCTCGGGACGTCACCTGCACAAGCAGAATTTCCGCCGCCTCGTCGAGGGCGCGGAACTGGTGGAGCCGACAGGCATGACACTGTCTTCGACGGGTGGGCGCCCGGCCGCCCTCTTCCGCTTCCGCCGCCAGATCCTCGATGAGCGCCCTGCTCCCGGCCTCAAGGTTGGTGGGCGTTGATAGTCGGCTTCTGCCGCGGAATATCCGGGCTGCGTCTAACAGTTCCCGAAAATCGCACTACATTCTAGGCCATGACGCGGGGTACGGAATGCGATCATTTCCGCGCGCGCATACGCCGGCTTCCGCACCGCTTAAGATCGAGGTAACACCATGCTGCTTGCACTGACCTTGCTTACGTCGCTGCTCGGCACCTTGCCTCAGTCGGGGGTCGACGAGAAGCCGAAGATGCCCGACTATTTCAAGAACCAGCCCGGCGGCGGCATGCAGCCGCAGACGACGATCTGCAATCTCAACAGCCAGGATTCGAACGGCCAGTTCAAGACCTGCCGCTACGACTGTGGCACGCAGATCACCGTTGGCGAACGTTTCTCCTGCCCGTTCATCATGCAGCGTTGATTCTTGAACACATGCAGTTGCGGACGGAAAACTGCTACGCAGCTTTCCTGGAGTTGCTTACCGCTCGATCACTACATCAAGGCCGATGTCGAGCGTCGGGGCGGCCATGGTGATTTTCGAGGTCGAGATGTAGTCGACGCCGCTCTCGGCGATCGCGCGCACCGTATCGATCTTCACATTGCCAGACGCTTCCAGCCGGGTGCGGCGCGGATCGAGCGCATAGGCATCGGCGGAAAGCTGCCAGTGCGCCCGATTGACGGCGACGGCTTCGGCAAGCAGCGCCGGTCCCATGTTGTCGAGCAGGATGACATCGGGCGCCGCCGTCAGGGCTTCGCGCATCTGCTCGAGGCCGTCGACTTCGATTTCGACCTTGACGAGATGGCCGCAATAGGCGCGCGCCGCATGGACCGCGCTTGCGACACCGCCGGAGACGGCGATGTGGTTGTCCTTAATCAGCACCGCATCATCGAGGCCGTAGCGATGGTTGGAGCCGCCGCCCAGGCGCACGGCGTATTTCTCGAGCGCACGCAGCCCCGGGATGGTCTTGCGGGTGCAGCAGACTTTCGCCCTTGTATGTGCGATCTCGTCGGCGAATTTTGCCGTGTAGGTCGCGATCCCCGAAAGATGCATCAGGAAATTCAGGCCGACGCGCTCGGCTGACAAGAGCCCGCGCGCGCGGCCGGAGATCCGGGCGATCGCGGTTCCCGGCGTCACCCGATCGCCATCCGCGACCAACGCCTCGAACCGGATCGACGGGTCGACCAGGCGGAAGGCAGCGCGAGCAAGATCGAGACCGGCGACAACGCCCGTGTCGCGGACATTCATGCCGGCCGTCGCCGTCAGGTCCGGCCCGATGGTCGACAGCGTGGTGATGTCGCCGGCGCGGCCGAGATCCTCTGACAGTGCTGCGCGCACCTGGTCCTCGATCATCAGCGCGGGCAGTTCGGGGCGGAGGGCTGCTGTCATCTGCTATTCGTCCTTGAGTACGGTGGCTTGCGAACCGGAAGGGACCGGTCAGGCCGGTTCCGTTTCAGCCAGTTCCTTCGCCAGGCGATCGGCGTCGGCAAGCGTCAGGTAGGTGCGTCGCCGCCATTCCGGCCGCTCCGAGGGGCAATCGGCACGGAAGTGGCCGCCGCGGCTTTCGGTGCGCCGCAGCGCGCCGACGGCAATCAGCTTGGCCGTGGTGACGATGTTGGTGAAGCGCATGCGCGTGTTGTCGCGCTCGAGCCGTTCGATCTCGCGGATCGCCTTCATCAGGCTCTCGCGGGTCCGGATCACCCCGACGTTTTCGCTCATGATCGTGCGTAGCGCCTTAAGTTGCGGGCTGTCCTCGACCGTGACCGGGTCGTCGTTTTCGCCGGCATTGTCGCCCCACTCGGTCAACTGCGGTGTCGGCAGCGTGCCCTTGATGTTTTCGGCGATACGGGCGGCAAAGACCACCGCTTCGAGCAGTGAGTTCGAGGCAAGCCGATTGGCCCCGTGCACGCCGGTCGAGGTCACCTCGCCAGCCGCCCAGAGGCCATCGATCGAGGTACGGCCCTCCGCATCGGTCAGCACGCCGCCCATGTGGTAGTGAACCGCGGGCACCACCGGAATAGGCTGGGTCACCGGATCGATGCCGGCGGCCATGCAGGAGGCGTAGACCGTCGGGAACATATCGGGGAAGTGCTTGCCAACCGCCCTGGTGCAATCGAGGAAGGCGCCGCGGCCTGCCTGAACCTCTGCGAAAACCCCGCGCGAGACGATATCGCGTGGCGCCAGTTCACCGTCCGGGTGAATGTCGAGCATGAAGCGGTGACCGGCGGCGTTCAGCAGTTGCGCGCCGTCGCCACGCAGGGCCTCGGTCGCAAGCGGCGCCGGATCCTTGCCGATGTTAATCGCGGTCGGGTGGAACTGCACGAATTCCGGGTCGGCGATGATGGCGCCGGCGCGCGCCGCCATGCCGACCCCCTGTCCGCACGCTTCCCAGGGGTTGGTGGTGACCGCATAGAGGTGTCCGACGCCGCCGGAGCAAAGGACCACGGCGCGCGCCGGGAAGGAGACACGCTTCTTCGACTGCCCGGCATCCGGTCGCGCAATGACGCCGGAGATGAAACGACCTTCGCGCACCAATTCTTCGACGACGTAGCCTTCGATTACCCGGATCGACGGCGTGTTGCGCACAGCGGCAATCAGCGCCTCCATGATCGCCTTGCCGGCCATATCGCCCTTGACGCGGACGATGCGACGCTCGGAATGGGCCGCTTCGCGCGACAGCAACAGCTTGCCTTCGAGATCACGATCGAAGGGCACGCCATATTCGAGCAGGTCGTGAATGCGCGCCGGACCTTCGGCCACCATCATGCGCGTCATCTTCTCGTCGACGATGCCGGCACCGGCTGCAAGCGTGTCGGCAACGTGCTTCTCGAAGGTGTCGCCAGGGCTCATCGCCGCGGCGATGCCGCCTTGCGCCCAGGCGGAGGATGCACCGTGACCGATCGGCGCCGCCGCAAGGATCGTCACCGGCCTCGGGCTCAGCTTCAGCGCGCAGAAGAGCCCGGCCAGGCCGCCGCCGACGATGACGATGTCGTCAATCCCGTTGAAGGATTGCGGGCGAAAGTGGTCGGTCAGCATGTTTCATTCTCCTCCAATGCGCATGCAGAGTTTCTATATTCTACAGCGACCTTTGCGCGCCTGATAAGGCGCGCGGCGCCGTAGGCCGGGCGTTTAGGCCAGGCGGAATTGTTACTGCTTGAGGTTCACCATGCGCTCGACTGCAAGGCGGGCGCGATCGGCGATATCAGGATCGACGAGAACCTCCTCCGTCATGTTGAGCAGGCTGTCGAGGATCTTCGGCAGCGTGATGCGCTTCATGTGCGGACAGAGGTTGCACGGCTTGACGAACTCGACGCCCTCGATCTCGCCCTGGATGTTCGAGGCCATCGAGCATTCGGTGACGAGCAACACCTTCGACGGGCGGTTGTCCTTGACGTAGTTGATCATGCCCGACGTCGAGCCGGCAAAGTCGCACACCGCAATCACATCCGGGTGGCATTCCGGATGGCCGATGATCTCGATGCCCGGATTGGCTTCCTTGTAGGCGAGCAGCTCGGCGGCAGTGAAGCGCTCGTGCACCTCGCAGTGGCCCTTCCAGGTCAGGATCTTCTTGTTGGTCTGGCGCGCCACGTTCATCGCCAGATACTCGTCGGGGATGCAGAGTACCGTGTCGGACTCCAGGCTCTCAACGACATCAAGCACGTTCGACGAGGTGCAGCAGATATCGGTCTCGGCCTTCACGTCGGCGGACGTGTTGACGTAGGTGACGACGGGAACGCCGGGGTAACGCTGCTTCAACAGGCGGACGTCGGCGCCAGTGATCGATTCCGACAGCGAGCAACCGGCCTTGGCGTCGGGGATCAGGACCGTCTTTTCCGGGCTCAGCAGCTTCGAGGTTTCGGCCATGAAATGCACGCCGCACTGGATGATGATCTCGGCATCGACCTTGGCGGCATCGCGCGCGAGCTGCAGCGAGTCGCCGACGATATCGGCGACGCAATGGAAGATGTCGGGCGTCTGATAATTGTGCGCGAGGATGACGGCATTGCGTTGCTTCTTCAGCCGGTTGATGGCATGAACATAGGGCGCATAGACCGGCCACTCTATGGCGGGGATGAAGTCCTTCACCTTCTCGTAAAGCGGCGCCGTTTCGCGGGCTATCGCATCGGTAAAGACAAGCTCCGGCCGTTCGATAACCCCGAAGCGGGCGGCGGCGCTAACTGCGACGGGCGCGGCTTTCGTATCGGCGTGACGATCAAGACGGGACATTGGTTCTCCTCTCCACCCGGCTGGGCGAAATCTATTATGCTCAATTTGAGCATAATAGATCCAAAACAAAAGCGGCAGCGCCGCATGGGTTGATTTAGAAAGTTTTGTGACAGAATTCAAGAATGGAGCGTCGCTTTTCGCGACGCCCCAGTTTTCCGCGGGCGATCACGCCATCGCTGGCCGCACCACGCCCTTCTCCTCGATCGGCCAGTGGACGATGGCCGCGAAGACGCCAAGCGCCACGCCAAGCCACCACACCGGATCGTAGGAACCGAAGTGGTCATAGAGATAACCGCCCATCCACACGCCGAGGAACGAACCGACCTGGTGCGAGAGGAAAACGATGCCGCCGAGCAGTCCCAGGTGACGCGTTCCGAACATGATCACGACCAGTGCATTGGTCGGCGGCACGGTTGAAAGCCAGAGCAGGCCCATGACGATGGCGAAGATGATCACCGAGGTCGGCGTCTGCGGCAAAAGCAGGAACGCGGTGACCGCCACTGAGCGGGCAACATAGATCAGCGCCAGAAAATAAGGCTTGGAGTAATGCTGGGCAATGAAGCCGGCCGACAGCGAGCCGATGATGTTGAAGAAGCCGATTAACGCCAGCGCGATCACCGCATAGCGCGCATCGATGCCGATATCACCGATATAGGCAGGGAAATGCGCGGTGATGAAGGCGACCTGATAGCCGCAAACGAAGAACCCGGAGACAAGAAGCACATAGCTCTTGTGGCCGAGCGCCTCTTTCAATGCCTCGCCGATCGACTGCTTGTACTGCGCTTCGGACTGGCGACCGGAGGATGCGTTGCCGCGCAGCGGGATGGCGAAAAGCGGCACCAGCAACATGAGCACGCCGAGATAGACCAGGCTATCCGACCAGCCATAGGCCGTGATCAGCCCCTGACTCAAAGGCGCGAAGAGGAACATGCCAGCCGAGCCGGCGGCGGTGCAGATGCCGAAGGCAAGCGACCGCTGATGGGGCGTGACGTTGCGGGCGAATGCCGAAAGCAGGATGCCGAAGGAGCCCGAGCCGACGGCCATGCCGACGAGAACGCCGCCACCGATATGCAGCCAGATCGGCGCATTGGCGAAAGCCATGATGAACAGGCCGGCGGCGTAGAGAAGCCCCGACATGGCGAGCACCCGCCAAGTGCCGAACTTGTCGGCGATCGCGCCGAAGAACGGCTGGCTCAAGCCCCAGCAAAGGTTCTGCAGCGCCATTGCAAGACCGAAGGTGGTGCGGTCCCAGCCGGTCTCGGCCAGCATCGGCAGCTGGAAGAAGCCCATCGCCGAACGCGGGCCGAAGGTGAGCATGGCGACGACCGAACCGGCAGCGATGATCAGCCAGGGCATCTCCTGGCGAACATGGGACGGCGCGGATGCTCCGGAAACAGCGGACATGGAATATCTCCGATTGAAGGACCGGCATCCTAGGCGGCTGCTAAAACAGATAAAAGCCAATTAAATTGACGCCGCGATCACCGGAATTGATGGCCGGTCAGCCGGCCGCGCGGAAGCGGTTGCGGAATTGCCTGGGGGTGATGCTCTTTGCCGCCTTGAACTGGCGGTTGAAGTTAGCAAGCGAACGATAACCCACTTCTTCAGCGATGCGGGCGATCGACCGCCCGGAGCCGCTCAGCAGCGCGCATGCTTCGCCAATTCTCAGCCGCATCAGATATTCCGAGACAGGCATATTGAGGTGACGCAGAAACAGCCGGTGCAAGCCTGAAAGACTAAGCGCCGCCAGATCGGCAAGCTCTTCCATCGTCGGGTTTTCGGCATAATGGAGATGGATGTGATCGAGCACCCGGTCAAGCCGGCCGCGATCGACGCTGCGACCTGATGGAGTGACGATGCGGCTCGACAGCGGCACGACATGTTGTTCGCGCGCAAGGATCGTCAATAGCGACAGCACATCCGGCAGCCGCTCCTCCGGCGGCAACCTCCGTAAACCTTCGAAGATCGGCCGCACGCGGGCGGCGACATCCGAAGAAAACTGCAGGCCGGGCGCCGACCGCTCAAACATTGCCTTCACGCCGGCGAGTTCGACGAACCCCTCCTCCAGGCGTTCGACCCATTCAGGATGAAACCAGAGCACCAGCGCCACATGCGGCGCCGCCTCGTCGCGTTTATCCTGGGAATGCCAGGTGTGCGGCAGGTTGGAGCCGACGAGAACGAGGTCATTGTCATCATAGGCACCGATATGATCCCCGATGAAGCGCTGGCCACGCGAATTGAGCGTGAGCGTCAGTTCGTATTCCGGATGATGGTGCCACTGGATCGTCGAGCCGGCGGTCGAGCAGGATCGATGAGGCGTTTGTCGCGCGCGGAATCTTCTGCAGAACGGCCTTCATGTTGCGCACCTCCGCCTCACGACGCCAGAATAGTACCAATTTTTGCATGCTCGGTGCAACATAGTGGCCATTCGGACGTCTAGATTTTCCTCATCGACCAATCGAACATTCAAGGCGAGGAGATATCGATGCAAGCACTCAGAGACAGCCACCCGACGGCCGCCAACCTCGACATTCAACTGAAGGACATCCAGAAACGGCTACCGCTGCGTGTCCTGTCGGAGGCGGACTGGCAGCACTGGATCACCAAGGGCTATGTCATCGTGCGCCAGGCGGTGCCGCCAGCCAATGTCGAGCGCCTCGTCGATCTGCTTTGGCGCTTCGATGAGAAGGATCCGACGGATCCTTCGACCTGGTACGCGCCGCAGCGCCGCGAACACATGATGAAGGAACTCAACAACACCGGCATGCTGGAGATCTACAATCACCAGTATCTCTGGGACAACCGCCAGGAGCCACGCATCTACGGCGCCTTCGTCGACATCTGGGACCGGGAAGACCTGTGGGTGACGATCGACCGCGCCAACCTCAACCCACCCAAGAAGGTCAAGGGCAACCCCAATGGCTTCATCCACTGGGACGTCGACACCTCGATCCGGCCGCTGCCGATCGGTGTTCAGGGCGTGCTGAGCCTCAAGAAGCAGGATGGCGACGTCGGCGGTTTCCAATGCGTGCCAGAGCTGTTCGAAAACTTCGAAAGCTGGGAGAAGACGCAAGCCGCCGACCGCGACCCGATGCACCCCGATATGACAGGACTATCGGCCGTCAACATCGAGATGGAAGCCGGCGACCTCCTGATCTTCAACAGCCTGCTTGCCCATGGCGTGCGGCCCAACCATTCCGATGGTCGCGTGCGGATGGCGCAGTACATCTCGATGCATCCGGCCGAATGGGACAATGCCGGCGAGCGCGAGGAACGGGTGCGGCTCTGGCGCGAACTCGACCATCCGAAACGCGATGCCTTCCCCGGTGACCCGCGCGACTGGGAGAAGCACAACGCCTCCCCCGCCAGTCTTTCGGACCTTGGCGCGAAGTTGCTCGGCATCACGCGATGGACGTGATCCGAACCTGGACAAGGCAGTTCCAGGAGAGTTGGCCTCCTGGGCTTGCCCCTTTAAGCTGAGGCACGAACCTTCATCGGCCAGCGTTCGCCGCGCCGGCCGATGACCTTGACCTCGTCGCCGAGCCTGACAATGCCTTCGCTGCGCGGCACCGCGTTCCAACCGAAGAGAACGCCGGGAACGCGCCGGTCGGCCGACATGCGCTTTTCTGCCAGACCCTGGATCGGGTTGCCGCCGATGCGCTCGCCGGTGATCTGGTCCTGCGTCGTCATGATGCAGCGGGCGCAAGGCTTGACGAGATCGAACCGGATGCCGCCGATCTCGACGCTCTCCCAAAGATCCTCCTCCCAGGCCTCGTCGCAATCGACGAGGATATTGGTGCGGAAACGGTCCATCCCGACCGGATCCTGCCCCTTTTCCGTCAGGGTCCGGTTGAGATCGGCGAGCGAGCCTGTCGTGGTGATCAGGATCGGGAAGCCATCGGCGAAACCGACGGGGGCCGCATCTCCGGCCCACTCGGCGCCAACGAGGCGTTCGGCCGACGCGTCCATGTGGGCAAGCTTGACCGGTCGGCCGAACCAGTCCGACAAGGTCTCGTTGGCGGCATCGTCGGAGACGGCGGCATCGACTTCACTGCCCCAGACGACGACGTTCAGCCGGCGGTCGGGATCGAAGCGCACCGAAGCCTCACGGCTTCCCATCTTCAGATGCACGCCACCTTCGATGTGATTGGCCTCGACCTGCGCCAGCGGCTGCAGTTCGCGCTGGGTGATGAACCGTCCGTCCGGCTCGACCAGCATGAAACGCCGGTCGCCCTCAACGCCATCAAGTGCGACCGTAATCGCTTCGCGGGCAATGGCGCGGCCGCTTTTCAGCGGATGAATGTTAAGGCCGGTCACCTTCATGGTAATTCCTTCGTCTTCAGAAACTGATTCATGCGCCTGACGATCCGATTCACCAGGCCGCCATAATTCGTTGAAAGACCTAGAACATTTCTCTGCTTGATGGAATCGGAGAAATGTTCCGGTGCAATCTGTCGCCGAAATGCCGCGCAGAAAACCGCTCAGCGCTTTTCCTGGCAGCGCGCTAGATTTCATCCAGCATCATGGCAAGGACATCGCGCAACCGCTTTTCGCGCTCCGTGGCCAGCCGGCGGCCGGCCGCCGTCTTGAAGCCATCGGCCAACCGGAACAGCTTGGTCTCGAAATGGTCGATCGCGAAAGCCTTGTCGTCAAGATCCCGCGCCTCTGCCAGCGGATCGAGCGGGTCGTAGAGGCCGCTGCCCATGCGCCCGGCGATGTAGAAGCACCGCGCCGCGCCAACCATGCCGATCGCATCCAGCCGGTCAGCATCCTGAAGGATCTTCGCCTCCGTTGTCTCCGGCGGGATATTGGCCGAGAAACTGTGGGTGAGAATGGCATGGGCAACGGCTGCGGTTTCCACCGCGTCCCAGCCAAGCCCTTCCAGAATGGCAGTTGCCTTCTCCGCCGCAAGGCGCGATGCCTGCGCGCGAAGCGGAGAATTCTTCTCGACCGAGACGCAATCATGCAGCAGGACCGCCGCCGCAAGCCTGCGGGCATCGCCGCCCTCCTCCGCATGAATGCGCGCGGCGTTCTTCCACACGCGGATCAGATGCGCGCCATCATGCGAGCCGTCATCGGCGGCAAAGGCGTGCGGCAACAGCGCGGCAGCAAGGTCCTCATGCGGCGCGAAGGCGGCCGCGAGTTTCGAATAGTGTGTCACGGAGACGTCCTATGGCTGTTCTGCGGGGGCAGCCGGTGCTGTCACAGCGGCGCCGGTACCGGAGAGAATCTTCTGGTAGAAGAGACCGATGCCGATCAATACGCCGCCGAGGCCAATGAAGGACAGCGCCCGCAGGAAGCCTTCGAGATTGGACATATCGATCAGGAACACCTTCAAGACGGCGATGAAGACGAGCGCGGCCGAGGCGATCCGGATGCTCTTGGCCTGGAAGCGCGACCCGAGCACCAGCAGCAGAACCCCAAGCAGCAGCCAGACGACAGAGTACGTGTAGGTCTCGCCCTGCAGGAAGCCCTTCCAGTCCGCAATGTTTTGCCCTTGCCATGCGCGGCGCACCGTGAGGCTCGCCCAGCTGAACGCAAGGACCGCGCCGCTGACGGCAAGTGCCATGACATAGGGCAGCGGCCGCTTGCCGCGGGCATAGGCGGCAAGGCCGGCATAGCCGAGCCCCGGCAGCAGGTAGCCGATGAGAAGCAGATCGAAGAACGGGATCCGCCCCAGCAACTCGCCTCTGAAGTAGGGATTGAGGCCGAAGAGATGCGCCGAGAGAACCGACAGCATCGAGAGAACGCCGAGCCCCATGCTGCCATAAAGGAAGACAGGGCTCGGCGATTTCGTGTTGAGGGTCATGAAGATCGCGGAGGCGCCGATCGCCAGCAGCGTGTAGATCGACTGCTCCCCGAGGGTCGGCACCGAACTGTCGAGCACGCCACCGTTCATCGCGTGGCGAACGAGGATCGCGAGCGTCAGCAGTACGAAGAGGCTCGCGAGCGCCTGCAGCAGGTTGCGCACGCGCGCGTCCGGCCAGGAACGAAGGAAATAGGCGGAGGCCGCAAGCAGTGCCGCCGGGAAACCATAGCCGGGCAACAGCGCATTGAAGACGGGCGTCGTGCCGAGATTATCTGCGCCGACGATGGTCGGCTCCCAGGCGATGCGGGCGAGGACCACGACCGCCGCGGCACCGGTCATCCATGGAAGCACCGGCCAGGTGCGGATGCGGGTCGCGACGGCATAGGCCGTCCCGAGCAAGGCGATGGCGAGCGTCGTCACCAGTCCGTCGGTCCATGCGTGCAACGCGATGATGAAGAGCGCAAAAGAACCGGCGACCAGCAAAGCTGCCGCCACGTCCGTGGCCTCTGCCTTGCTGTCGCGGCGGTGGAGCCAGTCCGCAAGCACGATAAGCGCTACGCCAGCGACCAGCGAGAACAGTCCGTGCGGCAGGTCGAAGGCATAGTTGCCGGTCATCAAAAATGACGTGCCCGTCACTGCGGCCGGTACGACCGCGGCAATGCCGGCCCAAAGGACGGCGTAGTGCGGATGCGTGGCGAGGCGGCGCGACACTGCAAAACCGCCAAGCACCGCGAACAGTGCCGCAAGCAGCATGGCCGTCACCATCGCCGTCCAGCCGGGAAGCACGATGGCCGGCAAGGCGTCCGCCAGTGAAGGGTCGAGATAGGCAAGCACCCCGCTCAACGCCGTCAGGCTCCAGACGCCGGCGACGGCCCCGAGCGCGGACAAGAGTGCCGGATAGACGGCGGTCGGCCGCAATGCGCCCAGGATCGCCAGTCCGGCAATGACGGCCGCGAACTCAGTCACGGGATAGCGGGCTGCAAAAACCGCCGGACTGATGAAGAGCAACGCCAGTACGGTTGCGACGATCGCTGCTGAAATGGAGATCGCAGCATGCGGAGGGATGAAAAGGCGTTCCCATGGTCCGGCAGCGGCCTTGGGTCGCGTCGTCCCTTCGGATGTTTCAGGCGCCTCGGATGCTTCTGCCACCGGCTCCGGTTCAATGGCGCCTGGCCAAATGAGCCCGATACCGGCGATCATGACCAGCAAGGAGAAAGCGACCGGCGTCGCTTCAAACGGGGCTGCCGCAGCGACATAAGCAAGGCCCCAAAGCCCGATGCCCACGTTGCCAAGCGTCGGGACCACCGTCCAGCGCCTGAGCCGCGACGCAAGCAGGGTTGCAAGCCAAACCACCGACAGGAAGCCGAAGAGGACCCAGGGGCGCGGTTCATTGCTCGAAACCAGCGCCGGCGTGACCAGGGAGGCAAGCAGGCCGAGACCGGCCAATCCCTGCCCGTGCAGGAGCGACAGCCCGACGGTCGCAAGCGATATCGCCGCCAGGAGAAGAAAAGCAGTGGTGGTGCCGATGTACCCGTAGATGCCGTGGGCCGCATAGGCGACGCCGAACAGGGTAACGGCACCGGCGGCCGTCAGGATACCGGGGATCATCGCGTTCTGGAATTCGTTGGCGATGACCGGCACCGCGCGCCGGCGAACGAGATCACCGGCAGCGGCAAGCAGGAGGCCGAACAGGGCGGCGAGCGTCAAGCGGACTGCCGGACTGAGGAGCCCCGCATCGATCGAGTATTTGACCATGAAGACGCCGCCGAGTGCCAGCGCAATGCCGCCGACCCAGACGGCCCAGCGCGCGCCGAGCTTGCTTTCCAGGCTCTCGTTCGGGCGGGCGGCGACCGGTACCGTTTCTGGTGTCGGGATTTCAGCGCGACCCGCCTCCTCAGGGGCTGTCTCGTCGCCGAAGATGCGGGCACCTTCGCGCGCGCTTTCCGACATGGAGATCACAGGTTCTTCGACCATACCGGCCTCGACCGGCGCCACGGCAAGCTCGTCGGCAGTTGCCGCCGACTGGGCACCTTCGCCATTCGGCGCCTTCAGTTGCGCAACTTCAGCCCTCAAGGCGGCGAGTTCGCGCTCCATCCGCTCGGCCGTCCTGCGCCCACCGAGATAGGCGGCGAGAGCCAGAATAAAGGCACCAAAGGCAATGAGTTCGAACATCTTTTCTCCTGGCAGTCGCATTTTCCGGCGCGCGCAACCATACAGACTTTTGCACTGTCACCAAATCCATAGACGGCCGAGCACCGCCATCTCTTCACGGCGACAAGTCGCGGCACTGTCCGCGGGTGGCACCCGTTCATTTCATCGCCTCCGCCGCACCGCCCCACGACGGCAAACCGCCTCGCACCGGCTCACGAGTGCCGCTAGCGCCGCAGGTTGTCGATCGGGAAGATCGCGCACGTTTCCGTGCCATGCGCCAGCAGTTTACCGCTTGCGTCACGCAGCCAGGCTTCCGAGGTTGCGATGGTCCGGCCGCGATGCACGATGCGTCCCTCGCAGAACACCTCCCCCATGCCCGGCAGCAGCGGCCGCACGAGGTTCACCTTGAACTCGACGGTGGTATAGGCTTCTCCGGGTTTGACTGTCGTGAAAACGGCACAGCCGAGTGCGGAATCCATGATCGTCGCCGTCCATCCGCCATGCACCGTGCCGAGCGGATTGAGATGTTCCTCGCTCGGCAGGCCCTTGAACACCACCCTGCCCTCCTCGACTTCGGTCAGGCCGAACTTCAGGGTTGCCGACATGGGCGGCGCCGGCAGGTCACCCTTCAACAGGTCCTGCATCGCCTTGAAGCCACCGTCGCGGGCCACGCGATCAAGCGGCAGCAGGCCAATGCCGGATACGGCCATGCCGGGATAAAGTTCTTGAAACATCGATGTCTCCTGGGGATCAGGCGGCCGAGGACTGGGATTTCAACGCCTTCAGCGCCGCGTTGACGAAGCCGTCGCGTGCGGAAGAGACGTCAAGGCCGCGCGGGTCATAAACATGGCGGTGGAGGAAAAAGGCGGTCAGGCGGAAGGCCGCCGCAAGGCTGTCATGGTCGGCCGCCCGACGGGCTTCGGCGGAGAGAAAGTCCGGTAGTGCCAGCATACGGTCGGCATAGCGTTCGCCAGCCGCGCGGCAGACAGCCCGGCCGGATTTCGGCGAGACGTAGATGAGCTCGGTCCGCGCGCCGGTCGCCACGCATTCCGTCAGGTCCAGCCCGAAGCCGAGATCGTTGAGAACCGCGAGTTCGAAGCGCACGAACAACTCGCCGGCATCGGCCGGATCGGCGAGGTGATCGACGATGACGGTCAGCGCTTCGTAGAGATGGGGATGCGGATCGCGTTCGGGAAGCAGGCGCAGCAACGCGCCAAGTGCCTGGATGCCGTAGACCGAGGTTGCCGTTTCCATCAGCCGCGCCGCCCGCAATTCCACCGGCTCGATCCGGAATTCGCCCATATGCTCATCAAGCCGCGCGCGCCAGGTGATCTCCACCGAGTTTCCCGGCTGCAGCACCGGCTGCATGGCGCGCGAGCGGCCCGAGCGCACCATGCCGAGGTGCCGGCCGTGCGCCGCGGTCATGACCTCGACGATGGCCGAGCTTTCGCCGTGCCGCCTCACCCCGAGAATAATGGCCTGATCGCTCCATTGCATGGATATGGCATACACCCGCGATCGAAAGCGGATCAAGCGATGATCTACGCGCCGTTCCGCAAGGTCGCGGGTGCAGCACGAGCCGACTGTCGCCTTTCGGCTACACTCGCAGGTTGCCTCATTTGCGACATGCTGTCGCCGCCCCCAGGCCATCTTTGACATTAGAACGGGGGAGCGGCTAAAGCCGTGCCTCCCGCCCGAATTGATAATCAGCAGGATCAGATAACCGATTATGTGTGTGTCCCGGAACAGCGCCGGCCGCCTGGCGCAGCTCTTCGCCCTTCTTCTCGCCACCTCAACGCTCGCAGCTTGCGTCACCACATCGGGGCCGGCCAAACCGAAGGGACCGGACCCATACTACGTGGCGATGTACGGCCCCCAGCCAAACGAGAAGTTCCCGCTTGATGCCATCGACATCAGCAAGGTCGACACCCGTTATCTGCGCCAACAGGTTGCCTACCAGACGCATGAGCCGCCCGGCACGATCGTCATCGATACCCAGAACCGCTTCCTCTACCTCGTTCAGGATGGCGGCATGGCGATGCGCTACGGCATCGGCGTCGGCAAGGCGGGCCTGGAATTTGCCGGCGACGCACGCGTCGCGCGCAAGGCCGAGTGGCCGCGCTGGACGCCGACGCAGAGCATGGTCGAGCGCGAACCTGAGCGCTATGGCCCGCTTGTCGGCGGCATGGAGCCTGGCGTGCGCAATCCGCTCGGGCCGCGCGCGCTCTATCTGTTCCAGGGCAACCGCGACACGCTGTTCCGTATCCACGGCACGACGGAGGCCTGGTCGATCGGCAAGGCGGTGTCGAGCGGCTGCATCCGCCTCTTCAACCCCGACATCATCGACCTCTACAGCCGCGTGCCGCTTGATACGCGCGTGGTGGTGCTGCAGGCGGAACCGCCGATGACCGAGCCCGCTGCGGTGCCGATGGCATCGATCGACAACGGCGGCCTGCCGCCGGTCTATTGATGTTTGGCCGGGCGCCTACCAGGCGTCCGGCGTGCGCACCAGGTGAACGATGTTGGCGGGGTTCATGATCCAGCCACCGCGAAAACCTTCGCCAAGCTTTTCCACCGGGTCGCAGCGGACAACGCCCTTTGCGGCGAGATGCCCCAGAGCGGCCGCATGATCATCCGTGAAAAGCTCGAGCCAGACCTCCGAATGACTGTAGTTCGGCACCTCGTCGATCCAAAGCTGGTTGGGGCCAAGCCGGAAGCCGACAGCCGGCAACTTCTCGGGGATCGGCTCAAGGCCGACCGTGTCGCGATAGAAGGCGATGACCGCCTCGTACTGATGCGAGGGAACCTTCATCGCGATGTTGATACCACCCGTAATGTTCGTCATGACGCAGTCTCCCGTTGCCGCGCGACACTTTCCGGCGGCCTGTTGTTGACATGTGAACCTTGGTCTGGCGCTGACCTTTCATCCGAAAGCTGCGCCTTCTCACGCCGGCCTGAAACGCTCAGATCTGCGGCTCGAGCGCCGGCTTTCCGGAAAGCTCGCTCAGGTAATAGCCGTGCCGCAGATTGATCCCGTATTCCAGCCAGGCTTTCATGCAGGCGAGCATCTGCGACCAGCCCTCGCAATTGAGGTAGGATCCCTTCTGCCCCTGCTCGCTCTCGCGCCAGCCCGTTTCGGCGATCGTCACCATGGTGGCGCCGTCGTCGAGCGATTGAAAGCGCATCTCCACCCGGGTCCTGTAGGGGGTCTCCTCCTTGGCGACCATGGCGTCCCAGCGAAAGACGATCCGCTCGTTGTGCTCGACCGCCTCGACCTCGACGGGCACCTCTCCCCACCAGGTCACTGTCGCGCCGGCGACCAGCGGTCCGCTGATACCGCCGAGGGTGACGAAGTAGCGACTGAGCTGGACCGGATTGACAACGGCATCGAAAACCTGGGCCACCGGGCGAGCGATCCGTCCGTTCACGCGGAATTCGAAGGGCATGGCGACTTCCTCCCATTGAGCGGGATCAGAATATGTTATAAAAACATAACATGTCAACCGAATCGAAAGACGACCTGGTTTTCAAGGCGCTGGCCAATGGCCTGCGGCGTCAGATGCTCGACGCGATGAAAGGCGGGCCGCAAACGACCGGCATGCTCTGCGAGCAATTCGCAAATCTCGATCGCTGTACGGTGATGCAGCATCTGAAGGTTCTGGAAGAGGCCGAGCTCGTGCTCGTGCGCCGCGAGGGGCGCGAACGCTGGAACCACTTGAACGCCCTGCCGATCCAGGCCATCCACGACCGGTGGATCAGCCAATATGCCGGCCACGCGATGTCGGTCCTGTCGGCGCTACACCAGCAGTTTGAACGATCATCGGAGTGATGGTTTCGGCTTTCCATCGCCCGGCTTTCTTCGTATGAACGCCCGAAGACACAAACAGGGACATTGGCGTGCGCTACCTCATCACCGGAACCGCGGGCTTCATCGGCTTTCACCTCGCCAAGCGACTGATCGACGAAGGGCATTTCGTGGTCGGATTCGACGGCATGACGCCCTATTATGATGTGACCCTGAAGGAGCGGCGGCACGCGATCCTCGCCCGTTCGAACGGCTTCAAGGCCGTTGTCGGCATGCTTGAGGACCGGGCAGCGTTGAACCACGCGGCCGAGATCGCCGAGCCCGAGGTCATCATCCATCTCGCCGCCCAGGCGGGCGTGCGCTACAGCCTCGAGAACCCGAAGGCCTATGTCGATTCCAACCTCGTCGGCTCCTGGAACGTGCTCGACCTGGCGCGGGAGATCGGACCCAAGCACCTGATGCTTGCATCAACCTCTTCGATTTACGGCGCGAACGAGAAGATTCCGTTCGGCGAAACGGATCGCGCCGACGAGCCGATGACGCTTTATGCGGCAACGAAGAAGTCGATGGAGTTGATGGCGCACAGCTATGCCCATCTCTACAGGATACCGACGACCGCCTTCCGCTTCTTCACTGTCTACGGCCCTTGGGGGCGCCCCGACATGGCGCTGTTCAAGTTCGTCGACGCCATCCACAAAGGCAGGCCGATCGACATTTACGGCGAAGGCCGCATGAGCCGCGACTTCACCTACATCGATGATCTCGTCGAAGGCATCTTCAGGCTCTCGCATGTGGCGCCGGCAGAGGCAAACCGCGTGCCGTCCGAGAAGGCTGATGACAGCTTGTCCCATCAGGGGCCCTTCCGCGTCGTCAACGTCGGCGGTGGCCAGCCGGTCGAGTTGATGCGTTTCGTCGAAACGGTCGAGAAGGCTGTCGGCAAACCGGCATTGCGCAACATTCTGCCGATGCAGCAGGGCGACGTGCCGCGCACCTACGCTTCTCCCGACCTGTTGGAGGCGCTGACCGATTTCAAGCCTTCGACCCCGCTGGAAGAAGGCGTGGCGCGCTTTGCCGCCTGGTATCAGGAATTTTACGAAACTGGCGCAAAGGCCGGGGCGGAAACGCAGGACTGATGTCGCAGTTCCTGCGCTTGCGGCCGAGCGGATGGAACTTTGCCGTCAAACACGAATGGCAGCGAACACGCTTGCAGGCCGAGGATTGCAAACCGCCACGGATTGCATTCTCTATGTCTTGAGTTCGCAAATGCCGCACAACGAAGGAAAGAGCCTATGAAAATCACAATGATCGGTGCCGGCTATGTGGGCCTTGTCTCCGGCGTGTGCTTCGCGGATTTCGGTCACGACGTGGTCTGCCTCGACAAGGACGAAAACAAGATCGACGCGCTGATGCAGGGTCGCATTCCGATCTTCGAACCGGGCCTCGACCAGTTGGTGGCCAGCAACGTCGCCTCTGGTCGGCTGTCGTTTACCACCGACCTCGTTGCCGCCGTCGCCGACAGCGACGTTATCTTCATCGCGGTCGGCACGCCGTCGCGCCGTGGCGACGGTCATGCGGACCTGTCCTACGTCTATGCCGCCGCGCGCGAAATCGCCGAGAACCTCAAGGGCTTCACCGTCATCGTCACCAAGTCGACCGTGCCCGTCGGCACCGGCGACGAGGTCGAGCGCATCATCCGCGAAACCAACCCGGAGGCTGATTTCGCCGTGGTTTCCAATCCGGAATTCCTGCGCGAAGGTGCGGCAATCGAGGACTTCAAGCGTCCCGACCGCATCGTCATCGGCCTTGCGGACGACGATGCGCGTGCGCGCGACGTGATGACCGAGGTTTACCGCCCGCTCTATCTCAACCAGGCGCCGCTCGTTTTCACCTCGCGCCGCACGTCGGAACTGATCAAATATGCCGGCAACGCCTTCCTGGCGATGAAGATCACCTTCATCAACGAGATGGCCGATCTTTGCGAAAAGGTCGGGGCCAATGTCCAGGACGTCGCCCGTGGCATCGGGCTCGACGGCCGCATCGGTTCGAAGTTCCTGCATGCCGGGCCCGGCTATGGCGGATCCTGTTTCCCGAAGGATACTCTGGCGCTGGTCAAGACCGCGCAGGACCATGATGCGCCCGTCCGGCTCGTCGAGACCACCGTCGCGATCAACGACAACCGCAAGCGCGCAATGGGCCGCAAGGTCATCGCCGCTGCCGGTGGCGATGTCCGCGGCCACAAGATCGCGGTCCTCGGCCTGACCTTCAAGCCGAACACCGACGACATGCGCGACAGTCCGGCAATTGCGATCGTGCAGACGTTGCAGGATGCCGGCGCGCACGTCATCGGCTACGATCCGGAAGGCATGGAAAACGCCAAGAAGGTTATCGATGGCCTCGAGTACGCCAAGGACCCTTACGAGGCAGCCAACGAAGCCGACGCACTGGTTATCGTCACCGAATGGAACGAGTTCCGCGCGCTTGATTTCCGCCGCTTGAAGACCGTGATGAAGACACCGACTTTCGTCGACCTGCGCAACATCTACCGCCAGGAAGAGGTCACCAAGCACGGCTTCACCTATTCCAGCATCGGCCGCCCTCACTAAGAGCGTCCGGTCCCGAGCCCCTGCGACATCAATGTCGCCGGGGGAAACGTTGCAACGGCAAATGAAGCGTCTCGCTGCGTGCAAACAGTGGGGCGTTTTTTTGTAGGCCGGCGCGTAACTCGGTGAAATTCCGCGGCCCGGCTACCTGATCTCAGGCTTTCGGCATCGGCAACGGCGGCAAGGCTTCCCAGTTCTTGCCGGCGAGGATGACACAGCTGCGACCGTTGACATCAGTCACGATCAACGTCCAGCTGCCGCTATCGGAGGCGTAGACCTCCATGATCGCCTGCGGATTGATGAGCGCCGTGGCGGCCGGCTTCTCCTGATATTGCCTTGCCAGAAAGTCGCTCACCTGAGCGCGATCGGCGCAATTGACCGCGATTTGCGAAGAGGCTGGAATTGAATGCGCCGTCACCCCGGTCGCCAGCAGACCGGCTCCGATAAGGCCGCGGATCACACTGAGTACCATGACGCACCTCCTTTCACCGGGAGCCCGGCGGAAGAAGAGGTTTCCGGTGACCTGTTCCGCCGTAGACCGGCATTCTTATGATCGGCACCCGTTCGCGACACGACCGAGTGCCGCCACACAGCCAGTATGGCGGAAAGCGGCAAATATTACAATTCTCTAAATTATAGACTATTTGCCGGGACCCGGACGGGTCCCGGCGGCGCAAGCGTCATTTGCGCTTCATCGCTTCCATCAGCGCGGCGCCGAACGCACCTTGCGACGGCTGCTGCTGCGGCTTCTGCTCACGCGCCGGCGCGCTGCGGTTCGCCCCGTTCGGTGCCGTTGCGCGGGCCTCGCGCCCTGTATCCGCGCCACCATCCTTGCGCATGGTCAGGCCGATGCGCTTGCGCGGGACATCGACTTCGGTGACACGCACCTTCACGACATCGCCCGCCTTCACCACCTCGTGCGGATCCTTGACGAAGCGATCGGCAAGCTGGGAGACGTGGACCAGGCCATCCTGATGGACGCCGATATCGACAAAGGCGCCGAAGGCCGCGACGTTGGTGACCGTGCCTTCGAGCTGCATGCCGACCTTCAGATCCTTGATGTCGTCCACGCCCTCGGCGAAAGTGGCGGTCTTGAAGCTCGGGCGCGGGTCGCGGCCCGGCTTCTCCAGCTCTGCAAGGATGTCCTTGACGGTCGGCAGTCCGAAGCGCTCGTCAACGAAGGTCCGCGGATCGAGCTGCTTCAACGCCGCGCTGTCGCCCATCAGCGAGCGGACGTTACGGCCGCAGGCGGCCACGATCTTCTTGGCAATACCATAGGCTTCAGGATGGACAGAAGAGGCGTCAAGCGGCTCCTTGCCATCAGGAATGCGCAGGAAGCCCGCGCATTGCTCGAAGGTGCGCGCACCAAGCCGCGGCACGTTCAGCAATTCCTTGCGGCTGCCGAAGGGTCCGGTCGCATCGCGGTGGGCAACGATCGCCTCGGCCGAGGATTTGCCGAGACCCGAAACGCGGGCAAGCAGCGGCGCCGAGGCGGTGTTGACGTCGACGCCGACGGCATTCACCGCATCTTCCACCACCGCGTCGAGCGAGCGGCTGAGTTTCGATTGGTCGACGTCGTGTTGATACTGCCCGACGCCGATCGACTTCGGCTCGATCTTCACGAGCTCGGCCAGCGGATCCTGCAGGCGACGAGCGATCGATACGGCGCCACGCAGCGAAACGTCGAGCCCCGGAAACTCGAGTGCGGCCGTCTCGGATGCCGAATAGACCGATGCGCCGGCCTCCGAAACAATGACCTTGGTCGGCTTCGGCGCCGGCAGCTGCTGGAGCATGTCGGCAACCAGCTTTTCCGTCTCGCGGCTGCCGGTGCCGTTGCCGATGGCAATCAGTTCCACCTTGTGCTTGCGGATCAGCGCAGCAAGCTCCGCTTGGGTGCCGCGAATGTCGTTCTTCGGCGGGAACGGATAGACGGTCGTGGTTTCGAGCAGCTTGCCCGTGCCGTCGACCACGGCAACCTTGACGCCGGTACGGATGCCCGGATCGAGCCCCATCGTCGCCCGCGAGCCGGCGGGCGCAGCCAGCAACAGGTCCTTGAGGTTGCGGGCAAAGACATGGATTGCGTCCTCTTCCGCCCGCTCGCGCAACTCGCGCATCAGGTCGAGTGACAGCGACATGGAGAGCTTCACCCGCCAGGTCCAGCCGATCATTTCGGAAAGCCATTTGTCGGCGGGCAAATGCGCGCCGACATTGTAGGCCGCGGCGATCATCCGTTCGATCGGCTTGATCGGCGAGGCATCGTCCTGGTCGACGACGATATCGACGGACAGAACCTCCTCATTCCAGCCGCGCAGCATCGCCAGCGCCCGGTGGCTGGGTGTCGTTGCCCATCGTTCGGAGTGGTCGAAGTAGTCTGAGAACTTGGCGCCCGCCTCCTGCTTGCCATCAACGACCTTGGCGCGCAGGAAGGCAGCGGTCTTCATGTGGTTGCGCAGGCGACCGAGCAGATCGGCGTTCTCGGTCATGCCTTCGGCAATGATGTCGCGCGCACCGTCAAGCGCTGTCTTCACATCGGGCACCTCTGCCGAAAGGAAGGCAGCCGCCCGGTCGGCCGGCACGATGGAGCGATCGGCAAGAATGGCCTCGGCGAGCGGCCCAAGCCCGCGTTCACGCGCGATCTCCGCTTTGGTACGGCGCTTCGGCTTGTAGGGCAGATAGATGTCTTCGAGTTCCGCCTTGGTCTCGACACCAGCAATCTTCGCTTCGAGTTCGTCGGTCAGCTTACCCTGCCCGCGGATCGATTCCAGGATCGATGCCCGCCGCGCTTCAAGCTCGCGCAGATAGGTCAACCGCTCCGAAAGCGTGCGCAGCTGCGTGTCGTCAAGACCGCCGGTCACCTCTTTGCGGTAGCGCGCGATGAACGGCACCGTGGCACCCTCGTCCAGCAATTCGACAGCGGCAACGACCTGCGAGGGGGTTGCCTTGATTTCGCTGGCGATAATGGCGGCGATGGGTTTTGCAGGAGTGGCCATAGTGTTTCCGTCTTTGTTGTTTCCGGTCGGCGACCATAAAGGCGCAGAGCTTCAAGGCCAAGTGAAGGCCTTTAAGGGAAAGCCGGAACTCCACAGAAGATGGGACGCGCCGATCCCGCCTCGACAAGACCCGAAGGGCTGAAATCAGACCGCGATCGCGGGTTCGATGCGCTCCTTCTGAGGCATCACATCCCAGGTATTGACCGGCTCGAGCGGCGGCCGGCGCTTCTCGAACTCGATCAGTTGCCGCTCCCTCTCTTCGATGTAGCCGCGCGAGGCCGGCACGGCATCGAGAGACGGCGAAAGCTGAAGCTGGAAGATGAAATGCTTGTCGTAGAGGAAGGCCGTCTCGGATGCCGCGAGATAGAACTCCCACATGCGGAAGAAGCGCTCGTCATAAAGCGCCACCGCTTCCTCGCGACGGGCGACGAAACGCTCGCGCCAGGCCCGCAAGGTCCAGGCATAGTGCATGGGCAGGATCTCGACATCCTTGACCAGAAGCCGCGAGTGCTCGACCGACGGCAGCACTTCCGAAACGGCCGGGATGTAACCGCCCGGGAAGATGTATTTCTCGATCCACGGATTGGTCGCCCAGGGCTTGTCGACCTGGCCGATCGAATGCAGCAGCATGACCCCTTCGGGTTTCAGCAACTCGTTCATCTTGTTGAAAAAGCGCCCGTAATTGCCGATGCCGACATGCTCGAACATGCCGACGGAGACGATGCGGTCGAACTGCCGGTTCTGAAGTGTGCGGTAATCCTGCAGCTCGAAGCGTACCCGGTCGGAAAGGCCGCGCCGGGCGGCGCGGTCACGCGAGACCTTCAGCTGCTCTTCACTGAGCGTGATGCCCGTCACTTCGATCCCGGAGGATTCGGCCAGATACATGGCCATCCCGCCCCAGCCGGATCCAACCTCCAGGACCTTCTGCCCCGGCTCCAGCAGGAGCTTCGCCGCGATATGCCGCTTCTTGGCGAGCTGCGCCTCGTCGAGCGATATTCCGCGCGGCTCAAAATAGGCGCAGGAATATTGCCAGTCTTCGTCGAGGAACAGGTTGAAGAGCTTACGATCGAGGTCGTAATGATGGGCGACATTGTGCCGGTTGCGGTTGACCGGCAAGCGGCTCAGCAACTGCTGGCGCAGCACGTGCTGAAGTCCGACGACGGTATTGGCAACGGTTGCGGCGTTTTCCAGCCCGTTGTCCTTGACGATCGACAACACATCGAAAATGTCGCCATTCTCGACAGTAACCCGTCCATCCACGTAGAGTTCGCCGAAACGAAGTCCCGGATCCTGAACGATCGCCTTTTCGGCTTCGGCATCGATGATCCGGATCGATACCGCCTTTCCGGTGCCGTCGCCCAGGGCGACCCGCTCACCGGACGAAAACGTCACCGTCATATCGCCCTTGCGGACCAGGCGGCGAAGCATGCTCAGCAGTGCATTCATATCTCACCCCTACCAGACCTACCTACGGATCCTGGTGCATGGGAGATACCGAGACACCGGCTCTTTCAGGTCCTCCGGAAGGTGTGTGCGTGCGCCCGTCTGGGAGACGCGGGCGCGTCCGGAAGCGGTGAGAACCGGCTCGGGCGTGACCTCACGGCATCCGGCAGGCGCGTCAGGCTCTTCGTGAGGGCCGTCGCCGGAAATTCGTCAGGCCAGCCGCCATCGGGCTCCTATCCATCAGAACTTCCATTTAACGTAGTGAGCTTCGATCGATTGACAATGGGCTCTTTATGGCCCCTCAAAGATTTGTTTCCTTAGTAAATGCTGCAAGGTCAGGTCGGTGAACCGACAATTCCTCTACCCGCCAGGCGTGCCCGGTCGTGCGGACGATCGAAGTCCTGGAGCGGTCCGGCCGGAACGATACGGGTCGCATTGAGGTGGGCGATGCCGTAGTAGCCCCGCTTGATATGGTCGATGCGCACGCTTTCGCGAATGCCCTGCCATTGGTAGATCTCGCGCAAGTAGTTCGATAGCGACGGATAATCCTCGATCCGGCGTATGTTGCATTTGAAGACGCCATGATAGGCGGCGTCGAAACGTACGAGCGTGACGAAGAGGCGGATATCGGCCTCTGTCAGATGCTGACCGGCAAGGTAGCGGTTGGCCGACAGGTGAGCGTCAAGTTCATCGAGCATGGCAAACAGGCTCGCGGCCGCCTCGTCATAGGAACCTTGCGTCTTGGCGAAACCGGCGCGGTAGACGCCATTGTTGACGCGCTCGTAAATCGGCCCGTTCCAACGGTCGATCTCGCCCCGCAAGGCTTCCGGATAAAGGTCCAGCCGGTTGCCGGTCAGGTGATCGAAGGCCGAATTGAGGATGCGGATGATGTCGGCGGACTCATTGTTGACGATGCGCCCTTCGCGCATGTCCCAGAGTACCGGGACCGACACCTTGCCGGTGTAGGTCGGATCGCTCGCGACGTAGAGTTCGTGGTGGAAGCGGATCTTGCCGATGCGTTCGCCGGCGTCGACGGGCTCGTCGTAAACCCAGCCGTCCTCGCCGAGCAGCGGATCGGCAACCGTGAGCCCGACGATCTGTTGCAATCCCTTGAGGTTGCGGAAGGCAATCGTGCGCGAAGCCCAGGGGCAAAGATAGGACACGAACAACCGATAGCGCCCGGCTTCAGCCGGCAATGCCTCCTGGCCGTCCGGGCCCGGGACGCCATCAGGCGTAATCCAGCGATGGAACCGCGTCGGCTCGCGATGAAACGCGCCGCCCTTCATTTCGCCCGCCGCAACGTCGCCCTTGACCCACTTCCCCTCGACAAGCTGCGGCATCCATTCGCTCCCGGATTGCAGAACCAATAGCGGCTACCTCTCACAGCGTACTGCCACCGGTCAATCGCGCGCGCAGGCGACACATTGTTCGCAATACGCGATACGCACGCCAGACCTGCACATGCGGACAGCCGAGGATCGGCGATCCGGAAGTGACGATGCCGGCTTTCACGCGAGGTTTCGGGGACAATCGGGGTGGTTCGGCGCCACCTGAGGGCGAGCCGCCCGCGGCTGATGCATCAAAGCATGCATCGCAACCGAGCCTTTACAATCGGCTCGTCCAAGCGCCAGGCGCTTGAGGCCACCGTCGCGGCAACTGTGGCACCCGTTTGCACGGGTGCCAGGATCATGACGCGCAAAACTCGGCGCACAAGTTCTATCGTGGGAATTCGAGGCCCATTTCGCGGAAGCGCTCGGGGTCGTCGCCCCAGTTCTCGCGCACCTTGACGAACAGGAACAGGTGCACCGGCTGCTCGAGGATCTCGGAGATCTCCTTGCGCGACGCCGTCGAGATTGCCTTGATCGCCTCACCGTTCTTGCCGAGAGCGATCTTCTTCTGGCTTTCGCGCTCGACGTAGATCACCTGCTCGATGCGCACCGAGCCGTCCTTGCGCTCTTCCCATTTCTCGGTTTCGACATGGGAGGCGTAGGGTAGTTCCTGGTGCAGCCGCAGGAATAGCTTCTCGCGAGTGATTTCAGCAGCGAGCTGGCGCATCGGCAGGTCGGAGATCTGGTCCTCCGGATAGTACCAGGGGCCTTCCGGCAGCGTCTCGGCCAGGTAGTCCATCAGGTCCTTGCATCCAGAGCCGTTCAGCGCCGAGATCATGAAGGTGCGTTCGAACTTGATCGTCTCGTTGGCTGCAGCCGCGAGCTTCAGCAGGTCCTCCGGCCGCACCTGGTCGATCTTGTTCAGAACCAGGATCTTCGGCTGGTGGACTTCCTTGAGGCCCTCAAGGATCGTTTCGGCATCGCCCTTCAGACCACGCTCGCTGTCGATCAGAAGCATGATCACGTCAGCGTCCTTGGCGCCGCCCCAGGCGGTCGTGACCATGGCCCGGTCGAGCCGCCGGCGCGGTTTGAAGATGCCGGGCGTGTCCATGAAAACGATCTGGGCGTTGTCGTGGATGGCAATGCCGCGCACGATCGCGCGCGTCGTCTGCACCTTGTGGCTGACGATCGAAACCTTGGCGCCGACGAGGCGGTTGACCAGGGTCGACTTGCCTGCATTGGTGGCGCCGATCAGCGCCACGAAACCCGAGTGGGTCGGCGCACCTTCGGCGGCCGTATCTTTTTCCATGTCCGTCATGTTTTCCGTCAATTTCCGGCGGAGGTCTTCCGCCACACGCCTTCGCGTTCCAACAATTTCGACGCGGCCATCTGCTCGGCGCCGCGTTTGGACCTGTCGGTCCCGGTCTCCGGCGTAACCCCTGCGATTTCCACGGTCACCGTGAAGCGAGGGTCATGGTCGGGCCCGGAACGGTCATCTGTCCGGTAGGTCGGCGCGACGCCAAACTTGGCATGCGCCCATTCCTGCAATTCGGTCTTCGCATCCCGGCGAGCGCCGTCGGCACGGGCCGCCCTGTCCTTCCAGTGACGCAGCACGAAAGCGCGGGCTGCCTCCAGGCCGCCATCAAGATAGATGGCAGCGATCAGCGACTCTACCACATCGGCTCGCACATTCATCATCGCCTTGCCGGTAATCTTCTTCACGTCGGAACCGGTGCGGATGAACTGATGCAACTCCATATCGTCGGCAACCTTGGCGCAGCTTTCGGCACTGACGAGCTGGTTCAGCCGCACCGAAAGCTCACCCTCGTTGGCATCGCGGAACGTCTGGAACAGAAGCTCGGCGACGCATAGCCCGAGCACCCGGTCCCCCAGAAATTCAAGCCGCTGATAGTTGGAGCCCTTGGCGCTGCGGGCGCTCGAATGGGTGAGCGCCCGATCCAGGCGCTCCTTCTCCGCGAACTGATAGCCAATCACGGCCTCGAGCTTGGCCCGATCCTCCGCGCTTAGCGACCGCGCCTTCATCATTCGACCGCCTTGAACAGGCGATCGTAGCGCAGGTTCGCCGGCCACTTCCAGATCTCGCGGAACGACGTGTCGTTGCCGAGCGAGAAGAAGATCATGCTGGCGCGACCGACGAGGTTCTCGGCCGGTACGAAGCCGACGTCGAAGCGGCTGTCGGCGGAGTTGTCGCGGTTGTCGCCCATCATGAAGTAGTGGCCTTCGGGCACGATGAATTCACGGGTGTTGTCGCCGCGGGCGTCCGGGAACTGGTCGAGCGTGTCGTAGGAAACGCCATTGTCCATCGTTTCGCGGAAGACCGGAACGTCGCCGCCGGTGTCGTACTGGTCGTCGGCGCGGAAGGCGCCGTCCGCAACGCGGTCAACGGGCTTGTCGTTGATATAGAGGATGCTGTTGCGCACCTGGACGCGGTCACCCGGCAAGCCGACGAGACGCTTGATGTAGTCGATGTCGGGGTTCGGCGGGAAGCGGAAGACGACGATGTCGCCACGCTTCGGCTCGCTTGCAAGAATGCGGCCGGAGAACAGATCGGGCGAAAGCGGCAACGAATACTTGGAGAAGCCGTAGGCGAACTTGTTGACGAAGATATAGTCGCCGACCAGCAGCGTCGGCATCATCGAGCCCGAGGGAATGGTAAAGGGTTGAAAGAGAACCGTACGAATGACCACGGCCAGGAGCAGCGCCTGGATCACGACCTTGACGTTCTCCCAGAGGCCGCTCTGCTTCGCTTCTGTCTTTTCTGCCACGCTTCTGTCTTCCTTTATCATCGCAAGGCCCTGACCGGGGCCTGCTCTCAACCTTCGCCAGCCGTCTCGTTCCCGGCCTTGGACTGCGCACAATCCGATTTCATATGCTGCTGATTGCCTTCCCTTCAATCCATCAGGGCCGGCTTTTCCAGCGGAATGCTCTAAACCGTTCCCTCTACGGGGGCAACGGGCAGTGCTTCGATAATCACGAAGGCCTGCGCCAGCGGAAAGTCGTCGGTGATCGTCAGGTGAATGGCCGCTCGGTGGTGGGGCGGCAACATCTTCTCAAGGCGCTCCGCCGCACCGCCAGTGAGGTTCATTGTCGGCTTGCCACCGGGCAAATTGATGACGCCCATGTCTTTCCAGAACACGCCCTGGGCCAATCCGGTGCCGAGCGCCTTGGAACAGGCTTCCTTGGCGGCGAAGCGCTTCGCGTAGGATGCAGCCCGGTTCTTGCGCCCCTCGGACTTGGCAATCTCCACATCGGTGAAACAGCGCTGCACGAACCTGTCGCC
This sequence comes from Ensifer sp. MJa1, assembly GCF_037026475.1. NCBI lineage: Bacteria > Pseudomonadati > Pseudomonadota > Alphaproteobacteria > Hyphomicrobiales > Rhizobiaceae > Ensifer > Ensifer sp. MJa1. The sequence goes on from NZ_JAKUMO010000003.1 coordinate 94,559, forward strand.
GAAACGGGAAAGCGAGTTTTCGATCCGCCTGATGTCGATCAGGTCGCTGCCGATGCCAATGATCATGAGGAATATCCGGTATCTCTGGCGCGCGACCGGCGGCGCCTTTGAAAGAGCCGCGTCGCCTGATAGGCGGCAGCATAAAAGACGAGCGCGGCTGCGCCCGCCAAGGGCAAGGACCCGACGAGCATCGGTTTGAAGACCGGCCCCCAAAGGGCGGAAAAATCAAGATGTTCGACCATGTGCAACACGTCGGCGCTCGTGGCGGCGTGTGCGGCCTCGACACCGAGGATGGCAACCCCCAGCTCATAGGATGCCGTCAGGATCATCGGGATCGTCACGGGATTGGCAAGCGCAGTGGTGATTGCTGCGGCGACGAGATTGCCTGAGAAAAGGAAGGCGAATGCGACCGCGATGACGATGTGCAGGCCGAAGAACGGCGTGAAGGAGGATGCGGCGCCAGCCGCTACGCCAACGGCAATCGAATGCGGTGTCGACGACAGGCGAAGGACCCGCAAGGCGACGTAACGGGGGCCACGCCAAAAGCCCTTGCGCGGCCAGAGCAACGCGCGGATCCGTTCGGAAATCGTGACCGGTTTTCTGCGTCTGAATAACATCGTGCCGTCATGACCGCATCTTGAAACCGTCAGCCGGCACAAGACGGCGCGTCCGCCTTTCTGCTGGCCGCAAGATAGGCGTCATGCCGATCGCTTGCAACCCGCCGGCAGCCGCGCATATGTCGCAGCAAAGCCATTCTCCAGACGCATAGCTTCCAGCATCCCGTCATCGGACGGGACGCGATCGGCGCGCGTCGCTTAGTAGCCGTTGCGGAACAGGCCGCGGTCGATCTGACGCTGACGATACTCGAGATCGATGCGATCAACCGAGCTGTTGAGGTAGGCGAGCTCGCGCTCTTCCTGGGTGGGAACGCGCAGTGCGCGGGTGATCTTCTTCAACTGATTAAACATGGCAAACCTCTTTGTTTACCTCCCGACCCAGAAGATAGTTTAGAGGCTCCTTTTCCACCAGATCCAGGAAAAGGCGGCAGCCATGCACGCAAAGCATGCCTCGTCGTTTTATTATGCGTCACATGCCTGTTTCGAAGGCATTTGCCCGCGAGGAGACAATCAGGATCCGATGACGGCATGTGACAGAGGCACCACGCGGCGGCGCAAGCGCGCCCGCCGCGAGGCGCTCGCAGGCTCATTCGAAGAGACGCTTGACCATCGAAACGCTCGGCAGCTCCTTGAGTTGGGCGATCAGATGGTTGAGCTGACGCAGGTCCCAGACTTCGAGATCGAACTGCAACTCGCTGAAGTCCGCCGCCACACGCCCCATCGACAGCGAACGGATGTTGACGTCGCTGGTGGCGATCGCCTGGGCGACCTCGGCGAGGGTCCCCGGCTCGTTCAGGGCGCTGATCGCGATGCGCGCCATGAACCGACTGCTGTTGGCCTCGTCCAGGTCCCAGCGCACATCGATCCAGCGCTCAGGTTCGTCATCGAACTTCTGCAGGATCGGCGACTGGATCGGATAGATGGTGATGCCCTTGTCCTTCTCCATGATGCCGACGATGCGGTCTCCGGGAATCGCACCGGCTGGACTGAAATGCACCTCGGCATTGCCCGACAGGCCTCGAATGGGCAGGGCTTCCGGTCCTTCGGCCAGAACCGCACCGTTCTGATCTTTACCAAGACCCGGCAGCTTGAACACCATGCCGGCGGCACTGCGCATGTTGAACCAGCCGTCGTCGGCGCTCGGCTTGACCGTCACGCGCTCATCCTGGTGGTCCGGGAAGACCGCACGCAGGACGTCGAGCGAGGACAGTTCACCGCGACCGACCGAGGCGATCGCATCTTCGACCTCCTTCTGGCCGAGACGATGCAGCGCCGGCTTCAGCGCCTCGCGCGAGAATGCCTTGCCGGCCCGCTCGAAGGTACGCTCCAGGATGCGGTAGCCGAGGCCGGCATATTGCTTGCGAATGGCAGCGCGAGTCGCGCGGCGGATGGCTGAGCGCGCCTTGCCGGTGACGACGATCTCCTCCCAGGCCGGCGGCGGCACCTGAATGCCGGAGCGAATGATCTCCACCTCGTCGCCGTTATTAAGACGGGTGACCAGCGGCATGATGCGACCGTTGATTTTTGCGCCGACGCAGGTATCGCCGATGTTGGTGTGAACCGCATAGGCAAAGTCGATCGGCGTCGCACCGCGCGGCAGCGCGATCAACTGGCCCTTGGGCGTGAAGCAGAACACCTGGTCCTGGAACAGTTCGAGCTTGGTATGCTCCAGGAACTCTTCCGGATTGTCGCCCTCGGCGAGGGATTCGATCGTGCGCCTCAGCCAGGAATAGGCGTTCGACGTCGGCGACAGCGCCGTATCGGTCGAATTCCCCTCCCCGTCCTTATAGAGCGAGTGTGCAGCGATGCCGTACTCGGCGATGTCGTTCATGCGCCGCGTGCGGATCTGCAGCTCGATGCGCTGGCGCGACGGGCCGACGATCGTGGTGTGGATCGACTGATAATCGTTCTGCTTGGGTGTCGAGATGTAATCCTTGAACCGGCCGGGCACGACCCGCCAGCGCGTGTGAACGATGCCGAGCGCGCGGTAACAGGACTGGATGTCGTCGACGATGATACGGAAACCCCAGACGTCGGAAAGCTGCTCGAAGGACAGCGATTTCGACTGCATCTTGCGAAAGACCGAATAAGGCTTCTTCTGTCGGCCCTTGACCTGCGCCGCCTTCAAACCTTCGGCCTGAAGAAGTTCTCGCAGTTCGTCTTCGATCTTCTTGATCAGACCCTCATTGCGCTGGGACAATTCTTCCAGTCGCCGGGTCACGGTCTCGAAGGCTTCCGGGTTGATATGGCGGAATGAGAGGTTTTCGAGTTCCTCACGCATGTCCTGCATACCCATGCGGCCGGCGAGCGGCGCATAGATGTCCATGGTTTCTTCGGAGATGCGCGCGCGCTTTTCAGCCGACATGTGGTCGAGCGTGCGCATGTTGTGCAGACGGTCGGCGAGCTTGACCAGAAGCACCCGCACGTCGTCGGAGATCGCCAGCAGCAATTTGCGCAGGTTCTCGGCTTGCTTGGCCTTTTTGGTAACGAGGTCGAGCTTCTTGATCTTGGTCAGGCCCTCGACAAGCGCGCCGATGTCCTCGCCGAAGAGGTCATCGATTTCCTGCCGCGTCGCCGTCGTGTCCTCGATCGTGTCGTGCAACAGCGCCACGGCGATGGTCGACTCGTCGAGCCGCATTTCTGTCAGGATCGCCGCCACTTCCAGGGGATGGGAGATATAAGGATCGCCGCTTGCCCGCTTCTGCTGGCCATGCTTCTGCATCGCGTAGACATAGGCCTTGTTCAGCAAGGCTTCATTGGCGTCGGGCTTGTATTTCTGCACGCGCTCAACGAGCTCGTATTGGCGCATCATTCGCTGGCGGTCCTTTAGAGCAGGAGGATTTCAGGTCGAATCGACCCAAAATCATGAACGTGATCGTTTCTCATCAGCAAAGCGGGATGCGGGCGGAAAACCGCATGCACTTTTCCTCATCCCGCTCTACCGCATGTTTCCTTTAGTCGTGCCCGATCAAAGAGGAAAACATGCAGCAATTCAAAGTGCTACAGCGATCGTTGCCCGCCTGACAAGACGCGCGGCGCCGTAGAAGAAGTCAATAAAAAAGTGCGCCAATCATACGAGTGGCGCACTCCTTTGAAAACACGTGGGAACGGGCGTTCCGCGACGGATCTCAGTAGTCGTCGCTCTTTTCCGGCGGAACCAAACCTTCGATGCCTGCCAGCAGTTCTTCTTCCGACATGCGGTCGAAGGTGATTGCTTCCGGCTGGTCGTCGTCTTCGGCAACTTCCGCAAACGTCGTTTCCGCATCGGCCTGGACCAGCGAAGCCGGATCGGGCTCGGGCTCGTCCACCTCGACATGCTTCTGCAGCGAATGGATGAGGTCTTCCTTGAGATCGCCCGGCGACAGCGTCTCGTCGGCAATTTCGCGGAGCGCAACGACCGGGTTCTTGTCGTTGTCGCGGTCAATGGTGATGGCGGCACCCTGAGAAATCAGGCGCGCGCGGTGGCTGGCAAGCAGAACGAGTTCGAAACGGTTATCGACCTTGTCGATGCAATCTTCGACGGTGACGCGGGCCATTGCCTGTCCTTTTGGGCTCGAAGCGCGGCGGCATCACCGCTGCACGGATTGACGACTCGAAACCGGAACAGCCGTCTAGCGACGGCCTGGTCGGCTCCGATTTCTGGAATTAGTCGCCCGGATACAATCAAAACAAGGCAAGTTCAAGTTTTTCCTTCAAGTGGTGCTCACGTAACGTCACACATCGTGATAAAATGCGATCGCAACGGGGCAGGAGAACCTTCACTACACACACCGGTTGCATCGTTAACCACGATGCGAAAACGCCTGGTAGAAAAGGCTTCCAAGGGGTGTGGAGGACCTATAGCAACTGCTAAAACTAGCTATATTCGCAAGCGTCTTGCTGGAATAATGCAATGCCTAGCCTACATTATTTGCCATATCAGCAATCATTAATGTAAACGACTTACTTTTGCGTATCGGCCGGCAGGTGGCATTTGATGCGCCGGCATTGAAAAGGAAAGACGATGTTCGACCCCCGCGAAAAAATCGCACTTTTTATCGACGGCGCCAATCTGTACGCCGCATCGAAGAGTCTCGGCTTCGACATCGACTATCGCAAACTCCTCAAGGCATTCCAGAAGCGCGGCTATTTGCTGCGTGCCTATTACTACACTGCTCTCATCGAAGACCAGGAATACTCTTCAATCCGCCCGCTGATCGACTGGCTAGACTATAACGGTTACAAGGTCGTGACTAAGCCAGCCAAGGAATTCACCGACTCGCTTGGCCGTCGCAAGATCAAGGGCAACATGGACATCGAACTTGCGATCGACGCCATGGAACAGTCCGAGACTGTCGATCACCTCGTCATCTTCTCCGGCGACGGCGATTTCACGACGCTCGTCGAAGCTCTGCAGCGCAAGGGCCGGAAGGTTTCCGTCGTATCGACGATGTCGACCCAGCCGCCGATGATCGCCGACGACCTGCGGCGCCAGGCCGATCACTTCATCGATCTTGCCACGCTGCGAGCGGAAATCGGCCGCGAACCCTCCGAGCGCACACCACGGCACACGGAGCCGGTTGCAGACCCGGTCGAAATCTAAAACGTTAATCGGAATCTGAAACGTTACCGGAGACGGCGCAAAGCGCCGCTCGGAGCAGAGCCTTTTCAATCAGCGGCGTGTTTCTCATTTCAGGGAGACTTGAACGCGCCGTCTGGCCGGCTGACGTCCCTTGGTCAGACTGTCGTGCGTGATGGCCCTGATGCCGGGCTCAACCGGGCGCGCCGGTCTTAGCCGCGATCCTTGAGCAAGCGGTTCTTCTGCCGGTTCCAATCACGCTCCTTCGACGTCTCGCGCTTGTCGTGCAGCTTCTTGCCCTTGCCGAGCGCCAACTCAAGCTTGGCCCGACCGCGGTCGTTGAAGTAGATCTTGAGCGGGATCAGCGACATGCCCTCGCGATTGACCGCCCCTTGCAGCCGGTTGACCTCGCGCTTGGACAGAAGCAGCTTTCGCCGGCGACGGGTTTCGTGGTTGAAGCGGTTCGCCTGTAGATACTCCGGCAGATAGGAATTGATCAGCCAGATCTCCCCACCTTCGTCCGTCGCGTAGGATTCCGCGATGTTGGCCTTGCCTTCGCGCAGCGACTTGACCTCGGTGCCGGTCAGAACCAGACCGGCCTCGTAGGTGTCGACGATCTCGTAGTTGAAGCGGGCCTTCCGGTTTTCCGCAACAACCTTGTTGACCGTGCGCTGGCTTCCTTTGGGTGCCATCAGTTCATCAATCCTGCATGTTTCAGCGCCGCATCGATCGCCGCTTCGGTTGCCGGCTCAAGCGTCGGCAACAACGGCGAGCGCACGGCGCGGCTCATCCGGCCAAGGCGGTTCAGCGCATACTTGGCGCCGCAGACGCCAGGCTCCATGAAGATCGCCTTGTGCAGCGGCATCAACTTGTCCTGGTAGGCGAGTGCCTTGGCGTAGTCGCCGGCAAGTGTCGCTTCCTGGAACTCGGCGCAAAGGCGCGGCGCGACGTTTGCCGTGACCGAGATGCAACCGACGCCGCCATGGGCATTGAAGCCGAGCGCCGTTGCGTCTTCGCCTGAAAGCTGGACGAAATCCGGGCCGCAGGCCATGCGCTGCTCGGACACGCGCTCGATCTTGCCGGTCGCATCCTTGACGCCGATGATGTTGGCATAGGCCTTGGTCAGAGCCGCCATGGTCTCGACGCTCATGTCGACGACCGAACGACCGGGAATGTTGTAGATGACGATCGGCAGCTTCACGCTGCCGGCGATGGAAGCGTAGTGGGCAAACAGGCCCTTCTGCGTCGGCTTGTTGTAGTAGGGCGTCACGACCAGGATCGCATCCGCACCGGCCTTTTCGGCGTGCTGCGCCAGCTCGATCGCTTCCGTCGTGTTGTTCGAACCAGCACCTGCGATCACCGGAACGCGCTTGGCCGCGGCTTCGATGCAGAGCTCCACAACCTTCTTGTGCTCGCTATGCGACAGGGTCGGAGACTCGCCAGTCGTGCCCACGGGCACCAGACCATGGCTGCCTTCTTTTATCTGCCATTCCACATGCGCGACGAAACCATCCGCATCCACCGCGCCAGTCGCGGTGAACGGTGTTACGAGAGCGGGAATGGAACCCTTGAACATGCACAACTCCTGACGGCGCAAAAGCGATCCATGCACTCACGCTTTGGCCGTAATCGACGGTTAAAAAACTGCCGCACCATAATCATGTGAGGTGGCTGCGGCAAGCGTCGTGACACGGCATTTCATAGCGGTTTTCACGCAAAAGCTTGATGTTCGGCCTGCATAACCGATACCCGCCAGCCGGAGTCGGGAGTCGGCTGGTGCAATTGCTATGAGTGAAGTTGGCCGCTAGCCGTGGCGTTGCGGCAAAGGAATGTGAGACACGGGGAATACGGGCTCTACATGCGCAGACCAATCTTCCTGCCTGTTGCCGCCATCATCGGCGCTGCACTTTTCGCCTCGTCGGCGCTCAGCTCCGAAACACTTGACCGGGTACCGGTTCCGATGCGCAAGCCTGACGCCGCAAACAAGGCGGCGCCAACCGTGACCGACGAAACGACGAATGCCATTCCGGCGATCGCAACCCCGATCAGCAGCGATCTGAAGACGGGCCTCGACGCTCTTTCCAAAAAGCAACCGTCAATGGCGATCACAATCCGCGACGCCATGGCCGAAGGCTCGCTCGATCGTCATATCCTGACCTGGGCCATCGCCGTTTCGGGCCAGCGCGGCATTCCGTCCTTCGAGATCGCCGAGGCGCAGAAAGAGCTCCAGGGATGGCCAGGCCTGAAATCGCTGCGCGCCAATTCGGAACGCGCACTTTATCGCGAGAACCCGCCGGCGACCGACATCCTCGCCGCGTTTGGCAAGACCGAGCCCGAAACGACCGAGGGCACGATCATCCTTGCCCGTGCACTCGTCGCCGAAGGCCAGAGCGATGCCGCGGCCAAATGGCTGCGCACGGTCTGGCAGCGCGAGGGGCTCGACAAGGATACCGAGACGAAAATACTGGCCGAGTTCTCCGGCCTGCTGACGATTGCCGACCACCAGCAGCGCATGGCCATGTTGCTTTACCGCAACCGCGTCGAGCAGGCCGAACGCTTCGGCGATCTTGGCAAAGCGCAATCGCTCTATCGCGCCTGGGCAGCGGTCAACCGCGGCAGTGACAAGGCTTCAGCCTTGATTGCGGCTGTCGACCCGTCCTGGCACAAGGACCCGGCCTTTATCTTCATCCAGATCGAGGCCTTGCGCAAACAGAAGAAGTACGAGGAAGCGGCCAAGCTGCTCGCCCGCATGCCGAAGGACCGAGGGGCGCTGATCAACCCTGGCGAATGGTGGGTCGAACAGCGCGTCGTCAGTCGCGGCCTGCTCGATGTGGGCGATTTTCGCGGCGCCTACCGGATCGCGGCCGGCCATTTGGCAACCGAGACAACCGACGTCGTCGATGCCGAGTTTCACGCGGGCTGGTACGCATTGCGCGGCATGGAAGATCCGGCAACCGCAGCGCGCCATTTCCGCCGCATCCTCGACGTCTCCAATCGCCCGCTTTCCGCTTCCCGCGCGTGGTACTGGCTCGGCCGATCTGCCGAGGCAGGCGCGCCGGGCGATGCAAGCGCGTATTTCGCCAATGCCGCGCGCTATCCCGGTACATTCTACGGCCAGCTCGCCGCCGCCCGGCTCGGCCGCAAGACATTGAACGTCGCCTACCCAGCCCCATCGACGGATGACCGCGCGCGGTTCGAGAACCGGGAAGCGGTGCGTGCCATCGCGCGGCTCGAGGCCGCCGGCCACGCCTGGCGCGCCGACAGCATTTACCGGGCTCTGGCCGACGAACTTACGAGCCCCGGCGAGCTGGCGCTGCTCTCGGCCCGCGCGGAAAAAAGTGGCAACCACCAGCTCTCGCTTCAGGTCGGCAAGATCGCATTCGGCCGCGGCATCGACGTCGCCGCCCTCGCCTTCCCCGTCGGCGTCATTCCATCGAGCGCGAACATCGATGGTTCCGGCAAGGCACTTGCCTATGCGATCGCACGCCAGGAGAGCGCCTTCAATCCGCAGGCGATTTCCACCGCCAACGCGCGCGGCCTCTTGCAACTGATGCCTGGCACGGCCAAGGGCGTCGCCAGTCGCTACGGTCTTGCCTATTCGCAGGAGCGCCTAACCAGTGATGCTGGTTACAACGCTACGCTTGGCGCACACTATCTCGGCGAGCAGATCAACAGTTTCGGCGGTTCCTATATCCTCACCTTCATCGCCTACAATGCCGGCCCGCGCCGCGTTCCGGAGTGGCTCGACCGCTACGGCGATCCACGCGGCAAGCCGATTGACGAGGTCGTTGACTGGATCGAGCGCATTCCTTTCCAGGAAACTCGCAACTATGTGCAAAGGGTCATGGAAAACTATCAGGTCTACAAGTCGAGGCTCGGGCAAAAGGCCGACATTGTTGAAGATCTGAGAATGGGACGGCAGCCCTAGGAACATTTTCGCCGATCAAGCAATCGTGATGATCGGGAGCGGCACAAACGATCATCTCAACCATTTCCTTTTCGAGGTTCGATTGTTCCGGAAGGAAATGGTGAACACAATGAAGACGTTGACAGTTCTTGCCCTGTCGATCGTGACGGCAATCAGCGGTGTTGCGCCGGCCAATGCATTTCCGATCGCTCCACAGGTCGCGTTTCAGACGACCTCTCGCGCCACCGATGTCCAACGCGTGCAGTTCCCCTACGAGCGTGGGGAAGCGCGAAAAAGTCGTCCGGGCTGCGGTCTGCCTTATTGCGGTCGCGGGCGAGGTTACTACCGGGATCGTGATCGCCGCTATCGAGACGGGTACTACCGCGATGGCTACTATCGCGACCGCTATCGGCGGTACTATCGCGACGACGACAACGACGTCGGCGCCTTTATCGGCGGATTGGCAGCAGGCGCGATTGTCGGCGGCCTGTTGAGCCAACCCAGATACTATAATCAGCCGCGAGTGGTCGGCGGCAGCGCACATACGCGTTGGTGCTATGCGCGCTATCGATCCTATCGGGCGTGGGACAATAGCTACCAGCCATATAGCGGCTCAAGAAGGCAATGCTATTCGCCCTACTGACGAGACTTCCTGCGCGCGTCGATGCTGACGCTTCTCAGTTCGCCAAACCTTGCTGAGGGAAAGGCCCTCCGTCCCCTCACCATCCGATTGGTGCGCGCGCAAAGCGATTAGTGGACACCGCGGATGCCGGGTCGTGAAATGAACGCGACCGTCAACGCACCCGAGCGCAGCCTTGCCCTTTCTCCGTCAATGGCTACCATTTCCCCGTCGAAGACCACCATTCACAAGAGTTACTGCGCGGAAGGGCGAGGATGGATCAGGATGAGTATCGCGAGCATCGTTTCCAGGGAAGCGACGGCTTGACGCTTTACGCCCGAAGCTACGGGCCTGAAATTCATCCGGCGGCGGCGACACCGATTGTCTGCCTGCCTGGCCTGACACGCAATGGCCGTGATTTTCACGATCTTGCCCGTTTCCTCGCCTCGGCCGCCGGTGGTGGGTCACCCGTGATAGCGCTGGATTATCGCGGGCGAGGAAACTCAGGTCGCGACGAGGACAAGAGCCACTATACGATTGCCGTCGAAACATCCGATGTGATCGCGGCCTGCGCCTATTTCACCATCGACAAGGCAATCTTCATCGGCACGTCCCGCGGAGGATTGATCCTGCACCACTTGGTCGGGCTTGCCCCTGGCTTGATCGCGGGTGTCGTGCTCAACGATATTGGACCGGTCATTGAAGTCGGCGGCTTGCTGGCCATACGGGACTATCTCAATGCAGCAGACGGACCTAAGAGCTGGACTGAGGCGCCTGGCTACTTGAAGGCCATCCATGGCCGAGACTTTCCAGCACTTGGCGAATTCGACTGGCTGCAAATGGTGCGGGCCATCTATCGTGACGAGGATGGTGTTCCGGTTGCGGATTTTGATCCGGCAATAGCCCGACAGCTGCTGGGACTGACAGCCGAAACGGCCCTTCCCGATCTTTGGCCCCAGTTCGATGCCTTGGCTCAGTTCCCGCTCCTGGTCATTCGCGGCGAACACTCACGCCTTCTCACGGAGGCAACGGTGCGTGAGATGCGCGGCCGGCACGCCGGAGTGTTGGCGAGCACGGCAACCGGCCAGGGGCATGCACCGCTGCTGCACCTCGATGGCCCAAGGCAGGCGATCACCGCTTTTGTCAACGGCATCACAAGCAAACGCTGAGCTGCAGCCGACTTAATCAAAGACGCAGGCGTAAACCGGATCGAGCGCAAGCGGACTGCCTTCATCACCAAGGCACATGCCCCGCCGCTATGTGACGCGCCTTCCGAAAACGAAAAAGCCCGGCTCGAAAGCCGGGCTTCTCTCTTCTGACCGAGGTCAGATGATATTAGAAGTCGCGCTGCAGGCGGACGAAGCCGAATACTTCGTCGTCGCTGTTGTCAGCATCGCTGTACTGAACCGATACGCGGGTAGCCAGGCCTTCGGTGATCTTGTAGTCAACCGTTACGCCAGCCTGCCATGCGTCGTCGCCACCGAAGTCGGTGAACGTGTCCTGCAGGCTGCCGAAGTACTGAACGCCGGGGGTGATAGCGAGCTTCTCGGTAGCGTTCCAGCGGTACGAAGCTGCAACGGACCACTCGGAAGCAGCCCAGTAGGTGTTCGGGTTCGAAGCCCAGATACCAGCGATCTGGAATACGCCCGGACCGACGTCAGCCGAGAGCAGAGCGCGGAGTGCGCCTTCTTCCCATTCGGTGTCGTAGCCACCGAGCAGGTCGAACGAAACGCCGCCGAACGAAGCCGAAACGATACCGGAAACGCCAATGCCGTTAGCCTTGGTGGACCAGCCTTCCAGCTCGTCAACCGAGAGACCAGCCTGGAACGAACCACCGTCGTAGATGTAGGCGATCGAGTTGAACTCGGTGACGTTGCCGAGCGAGTCGGTTTCGCCGTTCAGGCCCTTATCCCACCAGTTGTAGAAGAAACCAGCCTTCAGGCCGCCGAGCTGGATGTAGGCTTCATCGACGTCGATGAAGTCGCTGTCGCCTTCGTCGGTGTCGTTGTCAGCGTTGAATTCAGCAGCGAAGAAGCCGGTGAGCGTGCCGTACTCGGTGTCGCTCTTGGCGTCGAACGAGATGTAAGCGCGCGAGAAGGCATCCCAGTCAGACGTGGAGTAGTTCGGACCGCCGTTGTCGAGGAAGTCATGATCCGCCTGGTTGTAACGGCTCTGCGAGGCGTTATCACCGAACGAAGTCTGGAAACGGATGAAGCCGCCGATCTTGAGGCAGGTTTCGGTGCCCGGGATGTAGAAGTAGCCAGTGCCGAAAGCGTCGCAAACGCGAACGTATTCCATGGGCTCCGGCTCGGCTGCGACGATTGCGTCGGCTGCCTGTGCGCCGGAGACTGCTGCGAGAGCAGCAGCGGAGCCGAGAAGAAGGCTCTTGATGTTCATTTCTGACCTCCAGTCAAAAGTTTCAAACGGGTCTGGGTATTTTGCTGAAGGACAGCGTTCCCTGCCCCATCCCCAACGTTCAAGAAGTCGGACGATCAACCGCCCTTGCTTCCGGAGTTGAAAATACAAGACCGGATCATCGGCGCAACGTCCAACTGGCGAGATCATGTCCTTTGCATCGCCCTTCGCCGGACCCTGTTGCTGAAACGACACAAAATCGCCTCAGACCCCCGAAGAAAATTAACAAAGCATTAAGAAAATCCTTTGCCAGCAGGGGTTTAGCATATGGGGAAAACCCATAGCCTGTTCCAGAAAGAGGCAGAAAGCAGCCCAAAATGCGGGAATCCGGGGCGACAGCCGGCAACTTCATCCCGGCGATGCGCTGCCAAATTCGCGTTCACCCCGAGGAATGAGAACAGGATCGGGCGCAAGCGACCGAAAGAATCATCAGAATCAACGGTGAGATTCGCCCATCGATGGCGCGCTCCTGATTCTGCAGGACGGATTCCCGCAGTCCCAACTCGAAGCAGGGCGCATGACCAGCGAGACCAAGCTGCGCCCGTCTCGTGCAATCGCAATGTTCAATTCAGGATTTGGGAAAAATTGCCGGCCGCTCGGAAAACGAGCCATGCCGTCGAGATAACATGCTGTCGGTGTGCAAGGGTGGCGGAGAAGAAGGGATTCGAACCCTCGATACCGTTTCCGGTATACTCCCTTAGCAGGGGAGCGCCTTCGACCACTCGGCCACCTCTCCGTTAGCGCCTGACTAGTGTCAGTCCGCAGCCAATGCAAGATTTTTTTGTCGGTTTCCGGCAATTCCCCTCATTTTCGTGTTGGAGACATCGAAGTCGAGTGCACTTGCGGGCGCCCATGCCCTTCGCCAACCCAAACAAAAGCGCCGGGAGTTGCCGGCGCCCTTGATCTCAGCGGATGTGACTGCGCTTATGATTTGCGCGCGAGACGCTCGATCGCCTGCTGGGTAGCGGCGCCGAAGTCGCCGTCGATCGGGCCACTATAGTAACCACGATCCTTAAGCAGGCTCTGCATCTCCTTGCGGAAGGCCGGCGTGAAGTTGTTCGGCTGTGCCTTCAGTTCCTCCAGCTTGGCCGGGTCGCCACCTTCGACGCTTGCGGCGGCCCAGCGAACTGCTTCCTTCGCATCTGCCTTGGTTCCGAGACCATAGTCATAAAGACGGCTGAGATTGCCCATGGCATAGGCACTACCGGCATTTGCCGCCATTTCGTACCAGGTGCGCGCCTGCGCATAGTCCTGGGGGACGCCGTTGCCGATGTCATAGAACCAGCCGAGCAGCGCCATCGAATAGGAATCACCGATATTGGCCGCTTTCTCGTACCAGACCTTAGCTTCCGGATAGTTCTGCTCGGTGCCGAGCCCATTCTGGTAAGCCCAGCCAAGCGACGACATCGCGTTCGCATCGCCGCCTTCGGCCGCTTTCTTGTACCAGGAGAGCGATTGCACCAGATCCTTTGGCAGCCCCAGGCCTTCACGATAGAACCAGCCCATCGTCGCCATGGCATTGGCATAGCCCTGGTCGGCCGCCAGCCGGTACCATCTGGCGGCCTCGCTATAGTCCTGTGGAATGCCGCCGTATCCCTCGCGGTAGAGCCAGCCGAGCGAAGCCTGGCCATAGGCGTTGCCGGCATTGGCCGCCTGCTCGAACATGCGCTTGCCCTGATCCACATCCACAGGACCGTCTGTCCCATAAATGGAGAACCAGGCGAGATTCGTCAGGGCGTACATGTTCCCGCCCTCGGCCGCCTTCTGATAATTGCGCCGCGCATCGACATAGTTGCGGCCGGCATCCTGTGCCCGTCCGAGCATATTGACGAGCATCATGTCGTCAGGGTTCTCGTTGACCGCCTGTGCACAGGCCGTCAGCGCCCGCTCGGCGTCGAGCTTCAGGAAATTGACGCCGAGGAAGCCAGGCATCGACTGCGGTTCGCCGGCAAGCAGATAGCAGTCGCGCGACGCCTGCGTGTCCTTGCCGGTCGGCGAAACGTTGAGACCCTTCTGCGGCTCGAGTGCCGCGATCTGCTGCTCGGCCTCGGCCTTGTGCTTGCTGTCGGGATAACGCTCGATGAAGCGGGTTAGGGCGGCCGCATCGGTCGACTGCTTCAGCGCCTCCCAGGCAATCTCATCCGGTGTCACGCTCGATGTCTGCTCGGCTTCGGTCAGAAGCTTCAGCTTCTTCTCGGCAAGCATCCTATAGACCGGGTCCGAACCGTGCTTGGCCAGGAAGGCGGTCAGCAGATCCTTGTCGGCCAGATCGCGAATGTTCTGCCAGTCGGCTGCGGCTGCCGACTGGCTGTTGGGCGAGAGCTGCTCGCCGTTGGTGATGCTGATGTTCACCTCTTTGATATTGAGGAAGATCTGGGCGCCGCCGAGCGAACCGTAGACGAAGGGTTCCTGACCGCGATTGGTCACCGACACCACCTCGTCACGCACCTTCCCAAGCGCGATTCGGACGTCGACCCCGGGCTCCGTCAGGTATTTGGCGAGTGCCGTGGCAAAGGGACTGTTCCGGCCCTCGCCATCGAGCGCCACCGTGCCTGCCTTTGAGGCGAAGGCCACGAGCAGGTCGGCCGATTCCGGTTCGACGCGGGCCAGGCCACGCGAGACCGCTCTCGTCGAGATCGAGCGTGTCATGCTCTGTTCAAAGGGATTGTTGCGGCAGGCATCGAGAATGACGAGCTTGAGCTTGGTTGCGCCTTCGAGCGACCGTTGGACACGGTCGAGGCCAATCGCCTCGTCTTCTACATCCTTGTCCGTCTTCAGTTGCACATCGACAGGAAGCAGAAAGTTCTCGCCATTCATCTCCATCCCGTGGCCGGAATAATAGACAATGGCGACATCGGCTCCCGTGGCGAGGTCTTCGAAGTCGCGCAACGCCTTGACCATGTCCTGGCGGCTGACATCGTGAACCGTCGTGACCGAATCGAAGCCGGCCTCTTCGAAGGAAGCCTTCATCAATTCGACGTCGTTGGCCGGATTGTTGAGCTTCGTCGTTGCTTCATATTGCTCGTTGCCGATCAGCAAAGCGACGCGCTTGGCCGCCCATGCCCCACCCGACATCGCCGCCGTCCATACCATGCATATAATGACGAGCGGCAGCCACCGCCGCAAATGCCCCATAAACATGCCTTTCCCTCCGGCATCGCGTCATCCCGCGCACTGGCGTGGTTTAAATGACGACGACGCCCTCACCCGTTGCCCTCGGACGCGCCACATGCCGCGCATCCGGTCATGCCTGACGAAAGTATTACGTATGAGATGGGGGCTTTCAATGTGGGCGGGCGCCATATTTTATCAACGCCGAACATGCGCCCGCGCAAGGCAGAAGCAAGTCATCCTCCTTAGCTCAATCATCCTGTCGGTGCGGCGATCGATTCCTGTTCCGGAATAGGCTCTGCTGCAGGTCACGAAGAACAGCGCATTCCCGGAGCTTGCCATGTCCATGAAGATGCATGTCGCCGAAGCGAAGCCCGGGCAGTTGGCGACAACCTACCAGCATTTTTTCATCGAGCGCCCCTGCCGGATCCTGGTCATCGGCCAGCACCTGAAGGCAAAGACCAAATATCAGTGCCTCTTGCGCCACATCTCGATTGCCGGCGCGATGCTCGATTTCAACGCAGCGATCCTGATACCCAAACACTTCTTCCTGGAAATCGAGGGTTTCAAGGAAGAGATCGGCTGTTCGCAGGTCCATCGCGAAGGCGCCGAACTGGGTGTGCGGTTCAACATGCTGCTTTCGCCAGACTTCCTGCGGCGGCTGATCCGCATGCAATTTTCCAGCGGCGGCATCTGATCCGCTATTGAGACGTTGCTGAATACGCTACCGACATTAGATTTTTAGTGATTGATTTCAGGGGATTGCAAGTTTCTCCGGCGAAACTGATTCTGGCATTGGTGGAAATTGCCCACGATGCGATGTGGGACAAATGAATTGTCCGGGGTCGAGAGGACGCGTTCAGCAACTGTTCGCGCCGCGCGATCCGGCACTGGCGGAGAATGACGCATGCAGAACCAGACAATGTATTCCTGCGTCCCCTCGCCTTTCTACGAGCGGCGCTATGAGCGATTCTCCATCGGGCATGCGGGCACGCTGACTGCCGTGCAGCCGGGTCTCGGCAGCGTCTCAGTAAGATCTTGCCGGATGATCGACATCTCGCGTGGCGGCGCCAGCTTTGCGGTGGACACCAGCATCGGCCTGCCGCAACACTATTATCTGCATATCGTCGGTACGTCGCTCAGGATCGGCTGCGCCGAGGTCTATCGCAACGGCGAGCGCATCGGCGTCCAGTTCATCAAGCCGATCGAGCAAACCTTGCTGCGCGAGATCATAAGGCAGGAATTCTTTACCGGTCAGGTCAAGAACGCGAAGCCTCGACCGTAGGCCAGGACCGAGACGAAACGAAGGGCAATGCAATTCCGGCAGCTTTTCGTGTCGGGATGATTCCGAATTGCCAAAGCATGCGATAAGTTCCCCGACACTTCATTCGAACGGGGCCCTTATTCAGCATGTCCGCATTTTCTCGCTTCACGCCGCTCATCCAGTCTCTCCCGTCAACCATCCCCTTCGTCGGCCCGGAGGCGATCGAGCGCCAACGGGGGCGCGCCATCGCCGCCCGCATCGGCGCCAATGAAAGCGGTTTCGGCCCGGCCAAAAGTGTCCTAACGGCGATCTCGGAAGCGGCGAGCGGAACGTGGAAGTATGCAGACCCGGAAAACCACGACCTGAAGCAGGCCCTTGCCGCGCATCTCGGCACCGCCCCTGAAAATATCGCGATCGGCGAAGGCATCGACGGGTTGCTTGGCCAGATCGTCCGGATGGTGATCGAGCCGGGAATGCCGGTGGTCACGTCCCTCGGCGCCTACCCCACCTTCAACTATCATGTCGTCGGTCACGGCGGTCGGCTGGTGACGGTACCCTATGCCGGCGATCGCGAAGACCTCGACGGCCTGCTTCAGGCGGTCAAGCGCGAGAACGCTCCGCTGGTCTACTTCGCCAATCCGGACAATCCCATGGGAAGTTGGTGGACGGCCGACCGTATCGTCGACTTCGCCAAGGCCCTGCCGGAAACCACGCTTTTCATTCTGGACGAGGCCTATAGTGAAACGGCACCGACCGAAGCCCTGCCTGCCATCGAGGCGCTGATCGATCGGCCGAACGTGGTGCGCACGCGCACGTTCTCGAAGGCCTACGGGCTGGCCGGCTCACGTGTCGGCTACGTCGTGACAACGCCGGGCACCGCCCAAGCCTTCGACAAGATCCGCAACCATTTCGGCATGAACCGGATCGGCGTCGCTGCTGCGATCGCGGCATTGGCGGATCAGGATTATCTGAAAGAGGTGACGACAAAGATCGCGGCGTCCCGCCAGCGAATAGCGACAATCGCCACGGATTGCGGCCTGTCGCCTCTTGCATCCGCCACAAATTTCGTCGCAATCGACTGCGGCAAGGATGCGGTCTACGCCCGCGCCATCGTCGATACCTTGATGAGCGACCATGGCATATTCATCCGCATGCCGGGAGTCGCGCCCCTCAATCGCTGCATTCGGGTCAGCACTGGACCGGAAGCGGAGATGGCCCTCTTCGAAAGGGCTTTGCCAGAGGTCCTAAAGAAGCTGGCTTGATCCAGTCCTTCAGGCTCCGGCCATTCGCCATCGGCAATAGGCGGCTGTCCCTTCGGGCTGCCGCCGCCCTAACCGTCAATGGATCGTCATCCACTCGCGCGCCGCACGAAGGGCTGCGGCGAGGTCCGACTTGCTCATCGTCATCGCCAGATCGGCGCGCAGGTCGACGGCGCGGTCGCAACCCTTGATCGCTGCAATGTTCAGCCACTTGTGGGCGGCGACCAGATCGACCGGGCGTCCGTGGCCGGTCGCATAGGCGAGCCCCATGTCACAAAAGACTTCCGCCTGGTTTTCACCACCCATCGCGGCATCCGAAGCAATCTGCATATCAAAGCGTGCCATTGTCTTTTCCCTGTCTTGCCTGGTTGGTTTTTCCGAAGCGGCCCGCCCTTTGCGAGCGGGCCATGCTCCAGATCAGCACTTGTTTTTTGGTCCCTGTTCGACCTTGCCTCTTTGCGGGCCTTTCCGAAGCGCGCCATCTTTTGCGGCGTCATCTTCGGTGGTTTTCGGAGCGTTTTTTCTCCGCTCGTCTTATGGCTCCACTATGCAGCAGGGCTTTCAATGCGCGCTTAAAATGCATGATTAATTTGCGACAAACAAAGTTCAAACGGTTGGTAAACTTGAGTTTTTGTTAAACATCGGAAGGCCGGAAATCCGGCGCATTTGCTTCAAAATTTACGAAATATTCAACCGGCGATTTCAACCAAACGCTAACCACGAAACAATCGACGCCGGCGAAGCACGCGCAATTCCTTGTGCAAGAGCCGCTCAAAACCAGCCAGGAGAAAGCCGAAAAAGCCGCTATTTGGCTTGTTTACCTTTACGTGCGCGTAAGCTATCGTGCGCGCGGCGGTGAGGAGACTGCCTTTTCATACGAGGACATCTAGAGCTGTCGGCGGAGCGGACCACGCCGGCAGCCTCGATCTGGAGGATTATCATGCTACGTACCCTGCTCATCACCGCGACGCTGGCATTCGGCATTGCAGGAACAGCCGCGGCAGCAGAGCCGATCGTCGGCAACTGGAAGACGGCGAGCGGTGCTACCGCCGAAATTGCTCCTTGCGGCGGCGCCTTCTGCGTGACCCTGAAGTCTGGCAAACATGCGGGCAAGCGCATCGGCAACCTCTCAGGCACCGACGGCAGCTATTCGGGCGAAATCACCGATCCCGAAACCGACAAGACCTATAGCGGCTCGGGAGCCGTCAACGGCGATTCGCTGAAGATGAAGGGCTGCGTCCTGAAGGTGCTGTGCAAATCGCAGACCTGGACGCGCCTCTGAGACACGTTTCTGGCAAACAAAAAGGGCGGCCTCGGGTCGCCCTTTTTGTTTGCCAGGGTCGCCGGCAGCCTTGCGCCAACCGAGGCATCCGACGGCATGACCGGAGGCACTATCCTTGTCCCTGGAGGTCCAGATCGGCCGTCGCGACTTTCGCCCCTACCGCGACACTTGCCAGCAGCACAACCGAAGATGAACGGCAGATGAACGAGCATCTCAGCAACAATTCAGTTTGGGTATGCGAAAACACGCTCAATCGATTTGAACCTGCCTCCAAACAACGGACAGAACCATGGATATCCTTGCTCGGCGCCTCACCATCATCAGCCTTCTGATGGTTGTTTTCGCTGTGACACTCGCCGCAGCAGTCAGCGCCGACACCGAACGTCGCCGCACCAACACCTATCTGGGTTCGCTGACGGACTGCACCGCACACACGGCGCAATACTGCCAGGCGAAGCTCTAACGAACGTAACGAACGCGTGGGGCGGCTTGCGTCCCGCTCCTGATTGAAACCGATCACAGTGGTGATCTGACGGAGAGACGAACATGCTGGCCGCTCTTTCGACATCTGCGTTTCTATCGCTGCGCGTTTTGGCCCTCGCCAGCCTGCTGATGGCTCCGGTCGGCGCGCTTGCCTACACCAAGGCGAGCGCCTCCGGGATCGGCAAGCAGGGCGCCGGCCTCGTCCTGTTCGTGACCCTCCAGCGCCAATCGATGACCTGACCGACCGTCGGCAGCGGGAAGAACCGCTCCGGGCCGACACGAGGGGGCGCAACGCGCCGCTTTGTTGTACCCGGCTTGCACGACAGATCGCTTTCCTGTCCTCTTGCCACAAGGAATCGCTCAATCAGGTCCGCGTCAGCATGCCCGCCTATCTCGTCTATGCCCTCGCCGCGCTCGCCGAAATCGCCGGCTGCTTTGCCTTCTGGGCATGGCTGAAGCTCGACAAGTCCATCGTCTGGCTTGTTCCGGGCATCGCCTGCCTGGCGCTCTTCGCCTGGCTGCTCACCCTCATCGAAAGCCCCGCCGCCGGCCGTGCCTACGCCGCCTATGGCGGGGTCTACATTGCCGCCTCGCTCATCTGGCTGTGGCTTGCCGAAGGCGTGAGGCCCGACCGCTGGGATCTGGCCGGCATGACGGTCGTACTCGTCGGCAGCGCCATCATTCTTGCCGGCCCGCGTTGAACCGCCTGCACGGGATCGCCAATCGGTTGTGAGCGCAGGCATCTTGTCGTTTGCTTGTCAGATGCCGCAGCCTATAATGCGACATGAACAAGCGAATCTCTTCACACTCCGTCCTTTCCGTCGCAACGCCTGAGCCTTTCGAGCCGCAGTATTTCGATGATCCGGTCGCTGCGGTCGATTGCCTCGAGGCGCTTTACGAGCGCAACACCCGGTTCCTCTGCGACGCCTTCGAGGGCCTGGGCAAGACCGACGAGCCTCTGACCCGCTATCGTGCCTGCTACCCGCAAGTCAGCATCGAGACGAGCAGCTTCGGTCACGTCGATTCCCGTCTATCCTTTGGCTATGTCAGTGCGCCCGGCGTCTACACGACCACGATCACCCGGCCGAAGCTTTTCCGGCACTATCTGAAGGAGCAACTCGGGCATCTGATAAGGAACCACGGCCTCGGCGTTACCGTCTCGGAATCGGCCACCCCTATTCCGCTGCACTTTGCCTTTGGCGAAGGTGCCCATGTGGAAGCGTCGGCCGCCAGCACGATCGACATTCCGCTGCGCGACCTGTTCGATGCGCCCGACCTGACGACGACGGATGACGAGATCGCCAACGGCTCCTACGAGCCGGGTCCGGGCGAGCCCTCGCCGCTTGCCCCCTTCACCGCCCAGCGCATCGACTATTCGCTGGCGCGCCTCAGCCACTACACGGCAACGAGCGCGACGCATTTCCAGAACTTCGTGCTCTTTACCAATTACCAGTTCTACATCGACGAGTTCTGTGCCTGGGCGCGCCAGCAGATGGCGGAGGGCGGCAACGGCTACACCGCCTTCGTCGAACCCGGCAACATCATCACACCCGCCGGCGCCGACAAGCCCGAGACCGACTTCACCCTCGCCCGGCTGCCGCAGATGCCGGCCTATCACCTGAAGAAGAAGGGCCATGGCGGCATCACCATGGTCAATATCGGTGTCGGCCCCTCGAACGCCAAGACGATCACGGACCATATCGCGGTTCTGCGGCCACATGTCTGGCTGATGCTCGGCCATTGCGCCGGCCTTCGCAACAGCCAACGGCTTGGCGACTACGTGCTCGCGCACGCCTACATGCGCGAGGACCACGTTCTCGATGACGACCTGCCGGTGTGGATCCCGCTGCCGGCTCTCGCCGAGGTGCAGGTGGCGCTGCAGGATGCCGTCGCCGAAGTCACCGGGTATCGCGACTATGATCTCAAACAGATCATGCGCACCGGTACCGTCGCCACCATCGACAACCGGAACTGGGAGCTTCGCGACCAGCGTGGCCCGGTCAAGCGGTTGTCGCAGGCGCGCGCCATCGCGCTCGATATGGAATCGGCGACGATCGCGGCCAACGGCTTCCGCTTCCGCGTACCGTATGGCACGCTGCTTTGCGTGTCGGACAAGCCGCTGCACGGCGAACTGAAGCTGCCCGGCATGGCGACAGCCTTCTACAAAACGCAGGTCAGCCAGCATCTGAAGATCGGCATTCTGGCGCTGCAGAAGCTCGCGGCCATGCCGCCGGAGAAGCTGCATTCGCGCAAGCTCAGAAGCTTCTACGAAACGTCGTTCCAGTAAGGCACGGAAAATCCGGGCGGAAGCGTATTGCCATGCTTCCTGGCTTAATGCTTCCGCCCGATTGCCATCGACAACAGCGTGCCCGCCACGGCGGAAACTATGATCAGCAGATGGGCGTTGACGCCCGCAGCGGCAAGCTGCTCAAGCCCTTCGCGTCCTGCCGAGGCGCCAAAGGAAACAGCACCGGCGGCAATCGCCGCTGGATAGGTGCCGACGCCCGCGGGCGCGTGCATCGGCAGCACCGAGGAAAGCTCGCCGCCAAGCGCACCGCCGAAACAGGCGGAAAGCGGCGCAACCCCCATGAAGGCCAGCACCCAGGCAAGAACGATCACCTTGACCGCCCAGTTGAGGATGGTCATCCCCCAGGCGCGCAGGAAGGCGATGACATCGACCGGAAGACCGGCTTCCAGTTCGTCGACGATCGCATCGAGGCTGGTCGGCAGGAGCCGGCGCGCCAACGCAATTGCGCGGCCCTTCAGAAGAAAGAAGAGAAGCGGCGAGACGAAGGCTGCAAACCACAGGGTCCAGAGCGCGATCGAGCCCCTGCCAATCACGAGCCCGACCGCGGCAACGACGAGAAGCGCATGCAGGTCAAGCAGACGCATCACGAGCAGCGCCGCCGTGCCGCGCGCGAGCGGGACCGAAAACTCCGAACGCATCAACAGCGGAAAGCTCGTCTCGCCGGCTCTGAAAGGCAGCATGATGTTGAGGAGATTGTGAACCTGCGTGACACGAAACAGCGGCAGGAACTGGCCTGCCGTCTCGCGCGGAAAGTAATCGTAGATTCGGTAGCAGCGAATGAAGTAGGTCGCGACAAGCAGTGCCAGGGCCAAGAAGGCAATGCCGAATCCGATCTCAGACCATTGCCTCAGCAGCGTCGACCAACCCCAGAACCATTCGACAAAGGCGGCGTAAGCGAATATCGCACTCGCCGACAGCAAGGTCATCCGGTTGCGGGCGAACCAGGAACGCCGGTCGGACTCGCAATCCGGTGTCATCAGATGTCGATTTCCCGTGTTGAAACGAAAGAATGAACGTTGGTTATCACCGATAACTGTGCAAGAAAACGGGCATGTAAGCGCAATCCAAATCTTGCGGCATGCCAAAGCACCGCATGTACGAGCTGTCCCATGCACCCCATCGAGCTATCCGTCGTCATTCCTGTCTTCAACGAAGAGGACAGCATTCAGCCGCTCATCTCCCGCGTGCGCGATGCGCTGGCAAGCTTTCCGTTACCGTGGGAGCTGATCCTTGTGGACGACGGCAGTACCGACCGCACACTTGTGAATGCGCGCGGGGCCCTTTCCGACCCTCGACTCGACCTCAAGATCGTCGAGCTGCAGAAGAACTTCGGGCAAACGGCGGCCATGCAAGCCGGCATTGACGCCGCTGCCGGCCGGTTGATCGCCACGCTCGACGGCGATCTGCAAAACGATCCGGCAGATATCCCTGAGATGGTAAAGGCGATCGAGGAGCGTCAACTGGATCTGCTCGTCGGTTGGCGAAAGAACCGGCAGGACGGCCTGTTCCTGCGGAAGATCCCCTCCTGGTGCGCCAACCGGCTGATCGGCAAGATTACCGGCGTCAGGCTTCATGACTACGGCTGCAGCCTGAAGGTTTACCGGGCATCGATCATCAAGCAGGTGAAGCTGATGGGTGAAATGCACCGCTTCATCCCGGCTTGGGTGGCCGGCGTCGTGCCGAGCAGCCGCATCGGCGAGATGCCCGTGACCCACCACGCGCGCCAGCACGGCCAGTCCAAATACGGAATCTCCAGGACGTTCCGGGTTATCCTCGATCTGCTGTCGGTGCTGTTCTTCATGCGCTACAAGGCTCGTCCCGGCCATTTCTTCGGCTCGATCGGGCTTGCGAGCGGGGCGCTCAGCGCGCTGATCCTCGTCTATCTCGGCTTCGACAAGTTCATCCTGGGCAACGACATCGGAACGAGACCGATGCTGATCGTCGGCGTCATGCTGTTTCTGTCGTCCGTTCAGCTGGTTACGACGGGCATTCTGGCGGAAATGATGGCGCGCAGCTATTTCCGCGACGATGAAACAACCAACTACATCGTGCGTCAGGTCTTTGTCCGGGACCCGGCGGATGCTTGATGTCGTCAACCGTCGGCCGAACATCGTCGTTGCACTGATTGCCGGCTACTTCCTGCTGTGCATCGGCTTGCGCCTCGTCATCTCGACATCGCTCGAAATCGACGAATCGGAACAGGCCTTCGTCTCGCAATTCCTGCTGCTCGGCTACGGTTCGCAGCCGCCCTTCTACAATTGGCTGCAATACGGGCTGACTTCGGCCTTCGGCGCGTCGCTGGCGACGATGACGGTGCTCAAGAACGGACTGCTTTTTCTCTGTTGCCTCTTCTACGGCCTTGCCGCACGCGAGGTGCTCAGCGACCGACGCCTCGTCGCGATCGCTGCCATCGGCGTGTTGACCTTCCCGCCGATCTTCCTGCTTGCCCAGCGCGACCTTTCGCACACGGTCTCAGCCCTGTTTGCGGTGTCGCTGTTCCTTTACGGCTTCATCCGGACGATGAACCGGCCCAGCGTCTTCTCCTATGTCCTGACCGGCGCCGCGGTCGGCATCGGCGTCATCTCGAAGTACAATTTCGCTCTCGTCCCGGTCGCAGCGATCCTCGCCATCATTCCGGAACCGGCCCTTCGTGCCCGCATCTTCGATTGGCGCGTTCTCGTTGCCGTCGCCGTCTGCGCGCTCATTGCCCTGCCGCACGGTTACTGGATCCTCGAGAACCTCGGCGCCGCTTCGCGCAGCACCCTGAAGGAAATGGGCACAGCCCAGGAAACGAGCTTCCTATCGAAGGGGCTCAAGGGGGCGGTCGCGCTCGTCGTCGCCACGCTTCGAGGCAGTGCTATCGCCCTGCTTGTCTTCGTGCTGGTGTTCCGCAAGGATCTGGCGGCCATCTGGCGCGCCAGCAGCCTCTGGTCGCGCATCATTGGGCGCATGCTGGCAATCTGCCTGATCGCAGTATTGCTGGTCGTGCTCGCGGTCGGCGCTACCCATATGCGGGAAAAGTGGCTCGTTCTTTTTCTCGTCCTTCTGCCGCTTTACCTTGCTCTGAAAGTGGAAGCATCCGGCGTCGACACCCGTTTTAGCGTCCGGCCATTCCTTCTGCTCGTCGCCTTCATCGTGATCACCACGCTCACCATCGTTTCCGCGCGCGCGGTCGTCCGGCCCTGGTTCGGCAAGCCGTCCCGGCTCAGCATCCCCTACAGCACGCTTGTCGACACGGTGGTTGATCAGCACGGGCGAGAGCCTGCGATGGTTCTGGCATCGAACAAGCTGCTGGCTGGAAACGTGCGCACGCGACTGCACGACGCCATCGTTTTCGTCCCGGGCGACAGGAGCGGGCCGGCGGTCGAGCGCTTGGCAGGTCCGCTGCTTGTGATCTGGAACGACGAGGGCAAGCTCGATGTCCCACCGCCGGATCTGCTGATGCGCACGCTGGAGACACTCGGCGTACCGGCTGCGACCTTCAACCCGCAGCAACTGGCCCTGCCCTATCTCGACGGCAAGCAAGAGGACCGCTACGGCTTCGGCTACGTCTGGATCGACGACCCCTCGCGTTGAACGGTCGAGACGTCGCGATCGGCGCCGACGAGCAGCTTGAGTTCACCCGGGTGAATGCGAAGTGCCACGTCGCGCCCCATCGGCAACAGTTCGCCGTCGATGACGCAGTTGATCCGGCGATCGACCTTGGGGAAGTGCAGATCGAGCGCATGGCCGCTCATGGTGGTGATCAACGGACTGTCGCGAAACTTGCCGCGCATCACGTCGAAGGCGAGCTTGGCGACGCCCGGCGGGCTCAAGGGCGGTGCGGTGTAGAAGCCCAGATGGCCGGCCGTCACGTCGTCGGCATACATCAGCGTATCCCGGCCGAAAGGATTGTTCGAGACGGACACCGCCGAGACATGCCGGCGTTCCTGGTGCCCGTCGACATCGAATTCGATCTCGAAATCAGGAGGATTGAGGATCACGCCAAATGCGGCGCGCGTGCTTGCAACGATCTTGCCCGCGCGCGAGCGGAAACTGTAGGATTCACGATAGCGCACCATGCGTGCATGCAGCCCCATGGAGAACTGGTGCACGAAGGCGCGTCCGTCGGCACTGCCGATATCACCATCGATAATCACCCCGTTGGCCAGCACTTCCGGTGCCTTCCAGATATCGAGCGGCAGCTTCAGCGTGCGGGCAAAGAGGTTCATCGTGCCTGCCGGAATGACGCCAAGCGGCATGCGGTTTTTCCAGGCAACACCGGCAGCCGCTGAAATCGTGCCATCGCCGCCACCGGCAAGGATCGCATCGAGATCATCGCGCCGGCACGTACGCTCCAAAGTCTGCTGCATTTCACCGCCCGAAACGGTGGCGATTTCGATCTGATGGCCGGCTGCAGTGAAGACCTTCTCTATCATCCATCCGTACGCAGCCATGTCCGTTGTACGGAAGGTTCCACCGTCCCGATTGAGGATTGCCTTGATTTTCATGAACGGGCTACCGGCTCCAAAACGAAAAGATACACACCCGCGATCAGATAAGCGCGATCGGCGTCGTTTCCAGAACCTTACAAAAACTTAACGGTATGCAAGGAGTGCTTGCGGGCAGAAGCGCTGGCGACAAACGCTTCTGCAGGACACGGGCGATCGCGGGTTACTTCGGCTCTGGCAACTTCAGCGGACCGCCGGTCTTGATCGACCGGATCGCAAAATTGGAGCGGATATCGGTTACGCCAGGCAAGGCGAGCAGCGTCTCGGTCAGGAGCGTCTCATAGGCCGGCAGGTCCTCGACCACGACCTCAGCGAGGAAATCGGCGTTGCCGGAGATGAGGAAGCACGAGACGACTTCAGGAATGGCAAGCAACGCCTGCTGCTGCAACTGCGCGTTCTCACGGCTGTGACGTCCCACCTTGATTTCCACGAAGACAGTGAGCCCGAGACCGACTTCCTTTCGGTCGATATCGGCGCGGTAGCCGCGCAGGATGCCTGATTTTTCGAGGTTACGAATGCGCCGCAGGCAAGGCGACGGCGAAAGATTGACCTTGTCAGCGATCTCGACGTTGGTCGCGCGCGCATCCTCCTGAAGGATTTTCAGGATAGCGAGATCGAAATTATCGAGATTTGGCATGATTACAAACTTCAAAGCCTTTCGTTGGCACATTGTTGCGGATGATAGTCTATTTCAGCCATAAATCGCAAGGACATGCCCTGCCCCCAGGGCCTAATCTTCCTTCCAGACCCCAAAGCCCCAGGGGATAGCCAAATCGGGAAGGAATTTCAAATGGTTGCGCTCACTTTCGATCGCGGCAATACGACGCCTGTTGCCGCCGGCTATGCCGGCGCCTTCGTCACCGTCCTCATCTGGGCCGGCTGGATTCTCGCAACGCGGCACTCCGCCGGAACGGCACTCGGGACCATAGACCTCGGCCTGATCCGCTACGGCATTCCTGCACTTCTGCTTTCGCCAGTCTGGCTGAAGACCGGCCTCGTGCCGCGCACGCTGCCCGTCCACCTGCTTGTCCTGATGGTCACAGGTTCGGGCGCCCTCTTCTTCCAAGTCTCCACCTTCGCCATCCACTCGGTGCCAGCCTCGTCGGTTGGAATTCTCCTTGGCGGCTCGATGCCACTCGCCACAGCGCTGATCGGCGTCGCGGCCTTTGGCGAGCGGCCAGACCGGATGCGGGCGGTCGGCTTTGCCGCCATCATTGTCGGCGTCGTCATTCTGCTTACCCGCAACCTGGCGGTCTCAACCCCCACCGGCTGGAGCGGATACGTTCTGCTGCCGGCTGCGGCAACACTCTGGGCGGTCTATACCCACGCCTTTCGCCGCTCTGGCCTCAGCCCGCTGCAGGGAAGCGCGTTGATCGCCGTCTGGTCGTTCATGATCCATCTGGCGCTTGCGATTGTCTTCGGGAGCACTTTGGCTGATGTTCCGGTCGCAGAGATCGCCTTGCAGGTTGCCAGCCAGGGCATTCTGTCAGGCCTTGTTGCCATGGTCGCCTACGGCTTTGCGGTGAAGAGCCTCGGCGGCACTCAGGCCGCGGCCTTCACCGCGCTGACGCCGGTGCTGGCCATGGTCGGCGGCGCTGCGTTGCTCGGCGAACAGATCGGCCCCTTCGAGATGCTAGCAGCCATCGTCACGGCAGCCGGCGTGGCGCTTTCCACGGGCATTCTCTCAAGCCGAACCTGAAGACAAGAGCCTGATCTCAAAACGCGAAAGCCTCGGACGCCTGCGCCGGGGCTTTCCGTTTCTTTTGCCGGGGTCGGCACAATGGCCTAACCGTGAATGATCTCGCGATGCTTCTGCAGGCGGTGACCATAGGCCTGGCTGACGCGGTCGAAGATGATGGCGATGCCGACGATCGCAAGCCCGTTGAAGATGCCGAGCGTGAAGTACTGGTTGGCAATCGCCTTCAGCACCGGCTGGCCAAGACCCTGCACGCCGATCATCGAGGCGATGACCACCATGGCAAGCGCCATCATGATCGTCTGGTTGATGCCCGCCATGATCGTCGGCAAGGCGAGCGGCATCTGCACATTCTTGAGCTTCTGCCAAGCGGACGAACCAAAAGCATCGGCCGCCTCCAATACGTCCTTGTCGACCAGCCGAATGCCGAGATTGGTGAGCCTTATCATCGGCGGTATCGCATAGATGACGACGGCGATCAGCCCCGGCACCTTGCCGATGCCGAGCAGCATGACGACCGGGATCAGATAGACGAAGCTCGGCATCGTCTGCATCACGTCCAGGATCGGGTTGACGATATTCTGGAACCGGTCCGAGCGGGACATGGCGATGCCGATCGGAATGCCGATGGCTATCGACAATACGGTGCAGACGAAGATCATCGAGATCGTCTTCATCGTATCGTCCCACATGTCGAAATAGCCGATCAAAAGCAGCGTGGCGACGCAGCCGCCGACGATCTTCCAATTGCGGCTCGCAAACCACGCGACCAGCGCGATGATCACCAGGATGATCGGCCAGGGCGTCTTCGTCATGAAGCGCTCCGACTGAATGAGAAAGAACTGCAGCGGCTCGAAGAAGGCTTCGATTGTATCGCCATAGGCGCGTGTGAAGCCGCGGAACCCCTCGTCGATCGCCTTTTTCAGCGCCCTGAGGCTATCGTCATCCATGTGTGGAAACTGGGTCAACCAGTCCATTCCATTCCCCTTCCAAATCTCCACCGGCCGCGATTGTTGTTTTGCTGTTGCCGGACGTCGAACAATGAGGCGGCGCAGGTGATTGCGCCGCCCGCTGGTTCAAACGGGCTAGATCAGAGCCCGGCCTTGACCTTTTCAGCAACCTCGGGCGAAACCCATTGGGTCCAGATATCGGGGTTTTCCTGGAGGAAGTGCTTGGCGCCCTCCTCGCCGCTTGCCTGGTTGTCGGTCATCCAGGCCATCAGCTTGTTGACGGTGTCATTGGTCCAGGCGCGCTTGTTGAGATAGTCCATGGCCGGGCCTGCACGATCGGCGAAGGCCTTGGTCACCAGCGTCTGCACCCTGTCCTTCGGCCAGTCGTTCTTCTTCGGGTCCGGGCAATCGGCAACCGTGTTGCAGCGCTTCCATTCGGCGGCATCCGCTTCTACGCCGTGCCCGAGCTTGACCATCTCGTACTTGCCGAGAAGTGCGGTCGGCGCCCAGTAGTAGCCGACCCAGCCCTGCTTGCGCTCATAGGCCTTGGCGATCGAACCATCGAGGCCGGCGGCCGAACCGGTGTCGACCAGCGTGAAGCCGGCAGCTTCACCGCCATAGGCTTTGTAGAGCTGCGTCGTCACCACCGTTCCGCCCCAACCCTGCGGGCCGTTGAAGACGGCGCCTTTGCTCGCGTCTTCCGGATCCGGGAACAGCTCCTTGTGCTTCAGCACGTCATCGATCGTCTTGATGTCTGGATTGGCATCGACGATGTATTTCGGAACCCACCAGCCCTGCACCGCGCCATCGGAAAGTGCTACGGCCGCGCCAACGAGCTTGCCTTCTTCGAGGCCGCGGTTGACGACATCCGGCAGCAGGTCGACCCAGCCTTCCGGAGCGACATCCGGCTCGCCCTTTTCGATCATCGAGGTGATCGTCGGCACGGTGTCGCCAACCACCAGTTCGGCGTTGCAGCCATAACCTTCCGAAAGGATGATCTTGTCGACGCTCGCCAATACCTCGGCACTCTGCCAGTTCATGTTGGCGATCGTCACGTCGCCGCATTCGGCCGCCGAGGCCGTGCCGGCAAGGCCAAGGAGGCCGGCGGCCAGGCAAGTCGTTGCAAGAAGCTTCTTCATTTTCGTTCCCTCTGTTCTGGCGGTGCATCCCGTCCGCCGACGATCTCACCGCGCCGATCGCCAGCGTCGCAGGGTCCGGTCCAACTCAAAACAACAGGAACCGAACGGCCTGCAGGTGCGTCGACTCGTGAAGCCGACGACAGCTTGAAAGCTATCGGGGGTCTCCGGCAAGAGCTTTCCCGTTTGCGTCAGCACATGACTTTCTCAACAAGCGCCAAACGATGACCGCAATGATAGCCCATAGGTCAGGACGATTTGCTGCGCTGGTAGTAGCGCGACACGCGCACGCGGTTTCCGCATCGCGTCGCCGCACACCAACGCCGCCGCGGGTTTGTGCCGACAAACAGCATGACGCAATCCTCCGCCTCACATTTGCGGATATGCTTGCGCTCAGGCCCCGCCAACAACGCTGCTGCATCCTCCGCAAGGAAAGCGGCCAGCCGAACCGCCGCTGATCCTTCCCGATGCGTTGCAACGACAGGAGGGTCGCCCCAATCAAGCCTATGGACGGCCGGTGCTGCGCGCATCGCTGCATTCAGCCCGTCGATCGCGGCGGCAGGCACAGCGCCCCCTTTCATCTGATGATCGAGGGCAATCGCCACATGTGCGCGAACCGCATGGATACGCTTCAAGTCATCGGCAGTGATCAAAGCCAGATCTGCCGGGACCACATCTTGGAGCCGATCCCTTTCGAGTTCGACCCAAGCCCTCAGCCCGGCCTCGTCGGAAATGAGGTCGACCAATTCCGTTGAAACCCGTGGCCGCGTGTTCACCAGATCCAGAGCCAAGGGCTCGCCCACGAAAGGTGTCACATCCATTTTCGGCCTCGCTCTCGCTAATGTCTATTTTCAGGATTGACACATTAGTCGCAGCTGCGCAATTCTAATGCATAAGCTTAAGTTTTAGGAGTGTTAAAATGCCGATCGCCAGCGTTCCAGTTATTCGCCACCGCTTCATCGAAGTCGACGGGGTGCGCCTGTTCTATCGGGAGAGCGTACCGAGCAGCGTCGACGCTCCGACCCTCCTCCTGCTGCACGGCTTTCCGTCGTCATCGCATCAATATCGCCGCCTGATGGACGCGCTCGGCAGCCATTATCGACTGGTCGCACCTGACTATCCGGGCTACGGCCACAGCGATGCGCCGACATCCAGCACAGCCGGAGGCCAGTTCACCTACAGTTTCGACAAGCTATCAGAGCTGGTGGAAGGTTTCGTCGACGCCCTCAGCCTCAAGCGATTCATGCTCTACGTGTTCGACTTCGGCGCGCCGGTCGGCTTCCGCCTCGCTACCCGCCGGCCGGACCTGATCGCCGGCCTCATCGTACAGAATGGCAACGCCTATCACGAAGGTCTATCGCCCTTGGCACAGGGCCTCCTGACGCTGACGCCCGATGATGCCGATGCCGGCAGCAGGATCGGGGAGGTGCTGAAATTGCAGATGACCCGCGCACAATACGAAGGCGGCACAAGCGAGCTTGAACGCGTCGCACCGGACGGCTGGACGATGGACCAGCATTTTCTCGACCTGCCGGAGCGGCGGCAGCCGCAACATGACCTTTTCTTCAACTACAAGAGCAACCTTGCGCGTTACCCGGAGTGGCAGGACTGGCTTCGGCGCAAGCAGCCGCCGACACTGATCACCTGGGGTAGGAACGACCCCTTCTTCCCCGAGCCAGGCGCCCGCGCCTTTCTAAGAGACGTGCCCAAGGCGGAGCTTCATCTCTTCGAGACAGGTCATTTCGCGTTGGAAGAGTGCCTGCCCGAGATCGCGCCCATCATCGCCGATTTCGTTGACCGCAACTGGTGACGTGCGATCAAAGCGAAGCGGCGCCGGAGATCTACTCCGGCGCCGCTTCGCCAATACGTTCCGTTACGGTGAGCCGCCTCGATCCAAGGGTCCGCGCGGCCCTTGCAACCATCACATGTTGGGATAGACCGGCCCCTCACCGCCCTGCGGCGGTACCCAGTTGATGTTCTGGTTCGGGTCCTTGATGTCGCACGTCTTGCAGTGCACGCAGTTCTGGGCGTTGATGACGAAGGTGTCCTTGCCGTCTTTTTCCACCCACTCGTAGACGCCGGCCGGACAGTAGCGCGTCGACGGACCGGCATAGACGTCATGCTCGGAGCGCTTCTGCAGATCAAGATCCTTGACCTTGAGGTGGACCGGCTGGTCTTCCTCGTGGTTGGTGTTCGACAGGAACACCGAGGACAAACGGTCGAAGGTCAGGACGCCATCCGGCTTCGGATAGTCGATCTTCTGGTGCTTTGCTGCCGGCTCAAGCGACTGTGCATCGGTTAGCCCGTGTTTCAGCGTGCCGAAGAACGAGAAACCGAACAGCTGGTTGGTCCACATGTCGAGACCGCCGAGCGCCACGCCCACCGCCGTGCCGAACTTCGACCACAGCGGCTTGACGTTGCGGACCCGCTTCAGGTCCTTGCCGATATCGGTCTGGCGCCATTCGTTCTCGATCTCGACCGGCTCGTCATTGGCGCGACCGTTCGCAATCGCCGCCGCCAGCTTGTCAGCCGCCAGCATGCCCGACAGCACCGCATTGTGGCTGCCCTTGATGCGCGGCACGTTGACGAAACCGGCCGAACAGCCGATCAGCGCACCGCCGGGGAAGGACAGCTTCGGCACCGACTGGTAGCCACCCTCGGTGATCGCACGCGCGCCATAGGAGAGCCGCTTGCCACCCTCGAAGGTGCCGCGGATCGCCGGATGCGTCTTGAAGCGCTGGAACTCCTCGAACGGGAAGAGATAGGGGTTCTTGTAATTCAGGTGCACGACGAAGCCGACCGCGACCATGTTGTCTTCGAGATGGTAGAGGAACGAGCCGCCGCCGGTCTTCATGCCGAGCGGCCAGCCGAAGGAGTGCTGCACCAGGCCCGGCTTGTGGTTCTCGGGCTTGACCTGCCAGAGCTCCTTCAGGCCGATGCCGAACTTCGGCACGTCACGGCCTTCGTCGAGC
Source organism: Ensifer sp. MJa1 (assembly GCF_037026475.1). Lineage (NCBI taxonomy): Bacteria > Pseudomonadati > Pseudomonadota > Alphaproteobacteria > Hyphomicrobiales > Rhizobiaceae > Ensifer > Ensifer sp. MJa1. The sequence goes on from NZ_JAKUMO010000003.1 coordinate 127,626, forward strand.
TTGTACTTGGCGATCAGCTGCTTGGCGAGCGAACCACGCACGCCCTCGCCGATCAGCGTGTACTTGCCCAAGAGCGCCATGCCGCGGGCGAAGTTTGGCCCCGGCTCGCCGTTCCTCTCGATGCCCATGTCGCCGGTGGCGACGCCGATGACCGCACCCTCGTCGTTGTAGAGCACTTCGGTTGCAGCAAAGCCCGGATAGATCTCGACGCCGAGCGCTTCGGCATGGCTTGCCAGCCACCGACAGACGTTTCCGAGCGAGACGATGTAGTTGCCATGATTGTTCATCAGCGGCGGCATCAGGGCATTCGGCAGGCGGATCGACCCGGCGGGACCCAGGAACAGGAAGTGATCGTCCGTGACCTCGGTCTTGAACGGATGGTCGGCCTCGTCGCGCCAGCCCGGCAGCAGCCGGTCGATACCGATCGGATCGACGACTGCGCCCGACAGGATATGCGCGCCGACCTCGGCGCCCTTTTCGAGCACGACGACCGACAGATCCGGGTTGACCTGCTTCAGCCGGATCGCCGCTGCAAGACCGGCCGGCCCCGCGCCGACGATCACAACGTCGAACTCCATGCTCTCGCGTTCGGGCAATTCTTGCTCGGTCATGCGGTCTCTCCAGTCTCACCGGTCTTCTGCCGGTTCAGTTCCCAGGGCATATCATCCCGTCATGGCAAATGCAGTTTGGCTTGTCGAGCCGGGATGCGACAGGCGATGCCCGCTTTTGCGCATGAGGTCATGACTTTAGGACAAATGTCTATATGACGTGCACGTAAACGTAAATACATCAAATTGTCGCGCAACGACGCTATTGAGCATGCGGCCTTGCTTTTGCCGAAGAGCCGTGCGACGAGGCCGCCACCCCTCCGGCGGCACGCGCCGGCATATCCCAATCGCAATCGGCACGCGGCAAGGCGCCCTCTGGCGCCAGGACGACGTGTCTTTTGTCGGTCGTGGAACCGGCTGCCCGTTTAGGCGAAGGCGGCCCGACAGATTTCAAGTTGCGTTGCGCGCCACCGGCTCCCTTCCGGGCGGCGAAGCGACGCCAGACGCAAGGAGAGACACCCATGGCCAAGGCACTGGGCTTTGATTTCGGCACGACCAACTCCGTTCTGGCGGTTGCCGCCGGTGACGCCACCCATTCGATGCGATTCGACAGTCTTGCCGGCTCGACCGACGCCATGCGCACGGCCCTCTCCTTCATGAAGGACGCCCAGCTTGGCGCCCAGGCGCTGAAGGTGGAAGCGGGTCAGGCGGCAATCCGAGCCTTCATCGACAATCCGGGCGACTGTCGCTTCCTGCAGTCGATCAAGACCTTTGCGGCAAGCCCCCTCTTCCAAGGCACGCAGGTCTTTGCCAAGCGCCACAGCTTCGAAGACTTGATGCGGGTCTTCCTCAACAAGCTGCGCGACTATGCCGGCGACGGCTGGACCGACCAATACAGCCGCATCGTCGTCGGTCGGCCCGTTCACTTCGCCGGCTCCAACCCAGACCCGGCGCTGGCGCTTGATCGCTACGGCACAGCGCTCTCCGAATTCGGCTTTCCGGAAGTACACTATGTCTACGAACCCGTGGCGGCCGCCTTTTACTTCGCGCAAAACCTGAAGCAGGACGCAACCGTGCTCGTCGCCGATTTCGGCGGCGGCACCACCGACTATTCGCTGATCCGCTTCGAGACCAGGGCCGGGCGGTTGACCGCAACTCCGATCGGCCATTCGGGTGTCGGCATTGCTGGCGACCATTTCGACTTCCGCATCATCGACAATGTCGTCTCGCCGTTGATCGGAAAGGGGAGTCTGTTCAAGAGCTTCGACAAGCTGCTTGAAGTGCCGTCGAACTACTATGCAAATTTCGGCCGCTGGAATCAGCTTTCCATCTTCAAGACTTTGAAAGATTTCACGGATCTGAAGAAGCTCGTGCGCCAGAGCCTGGAGCCGGAAAAGCTCGAAGCCTTCGTCGACCTGATCGAACATGACGAGGGCTACCCGCTCTACAACGCGATCTCGGCAACGAAGATGCAACTGTCGAAAGAAGACGAGACCGAATTCTACTTCGCTCCGCTTGGGGAAATGTCGCGCCGCACCGTTCGCCGCAGCGAGTTCGAAAGCTGGATCGCCCCGGAGATCGCGCGCATCGAAGGCGCGCTTGACGACGTGCTGCAATCGACCTCGACCCCGCCTGAGACGATCGACAAGGTCTTCCTCACCGGCGGCACGTCCTTTGTCCCGGCGGTCCGTTCGATCTTCGAGCGGCGTTTCGATGCCAGCCGCATCGAGAGCGGTGGCGAACTGTTGTCGATCGCCCACGGCCTGGCGCTGATCGGCGAGCACGAGGACATCGCTCACTGGACGGCCAACGCCGCCTGAGCCGGCGCCGGTCGATGGTTTCGAAGCGATCGATGACCTTGGATAGGGACGCCAAGGACCGGAAAACGTGTTCCGGTTCGACGGCTTATGGGTTAGGTTGGCGCCCATGATTTCCGCCCACGACCTCTCTCCGGCACAGCTTGCCGCCCTTCTCGCCTTCCATGCGGATGCGGGCGTCGAATGGCTGCTGGAAGAGGAACCTGTCGACCGCTTTGCCGAATTCGAGGCAATGAAGACGGCGCGCGGCAGTGCACGCGCACCGTCCGCCGCCAGCCAACGATCCGAAGTCGAAAGCGGCGGGGCACCTGCGCCACGTCAAGCCCCGGCAGCGCCCGGTTCCACGCCATCGCGTGAGGTCCGGGCACCCGCCCCCGTCGCAAGCACGCCTGCGGTGGCCATTCCCGACGCCCAGGCTATCGAGGAAGCCCGCTTTGCCGCCGGGTCGGCGCGTTCGCTCGCGGAACTTCGGGTGGCGATGGAGGGTTTTGCCGGCTGCAACCTCAGGAACAGCGCCCGCAACCTCGTCTTTGCCGAGGGTGACGAGGCAGGCGGCATCATGGTTGTCGGCCCGATGCCCTATGCCGACGATGATCGCGACGGCCAGCCCTTCGCCGGGCGCCTTGGGGAAATGCTGACCCGGATGCTCGCCGGCATCGGTCTCGCACGTGAACAAGTTCTGCTCAGCAACGTCGTGCCTTGGCGGCCTCCGGGCAACCGGGTGCCGACGGCACGCGAGGCCGATATCTGCCGTCCCTTTATCGAGCGCCAGATCGCGCTTGCCGAGCCCAAGCATCTGCTGCTGCTCGGCAATTTCACCGCGCGCTTCTTCTTCGGCGGCAACGACACGATCCACCAGCTGCGCGGCGAATGGCGCGACCTTCCGGTTGGCGGCATCACGGTGCCGACCCTTGCTACCTTGCACCCGCAGGATCTGGTGACGGCACCGATGAACAAGCGTTTCGCCTGGCAGGATCTGCTTGCCTTCAAGGCCAGGATTCAGGGCTGATCTTCGCTTCGATGCCGGGCGTCAACGAGGCGCCGGCCCGCCAGCCCGATTTATGAACAAAGAATGAAGAAAGCCATGCGGTTTGCGCATATCAGCGGCGCATTATGACGCATTGCAAAAAGCAATGTTGCGGCGCAATATACTGACACGGGAGGAATGGAATTAAGGAATTGAACCATGACTGCCCGCTTTCGTCCGATCCACAGCAGCTTTGAGACGCTCCGTCACACCGGTGCTGCTCAACGGACGCCGTTCAACCGCTTCGGCACGGCGGCCAACGAGCAGATGACCGCGATCGGCCTTGCCCGGACCACCCGTCCGGCGCAGATTTTCGCCGATTTCATCCAGCGCTGATCCCCACGCGATACGCGACATCAGCGTATTGCGTGACGTATGGTTTTTGCGAACCGACGACGAGATAAGGAACGAAACCATGACCAAGCCCATCGCCAGCCTCAAGGTCCTGTTCGATTCGATCTCCGACATCGGCACTGCCGTGCGCGCCTCGCGCGAATACACCGTTCTCAGCACCATGCAGGATGCACGCCGCGCCCATCGCGTTGCCGTGAGCCCGCTTCTGCCCAACTGATTGCTACTCGCGAAAGGGCGCACCGCCTTTTTGCCATTGCCTGTCGCAATCGACAGGGCCTGAAAAAGTCGATAGAGCCACACTCGTCCCGACCTGGAGTGTCAGGCTCACCCGGCTCCCGCCAGAACGTTCCTCGCTCCAATTGTGCACCCGTCAACCGTGATTGACGGAACGCCACGTTTTCAGGAGCGCCGATGCTGGCCAGCCTCGCTTCCGTTCTCAGCCTGATGGTATCGACCCTGCTCATGATGGTCGCCTTCGGCCTTCAGAGCTATGTCATCCCGGTGCGCTCGGTCGCCGAGAACTGGTCGACGCTGACGGTCTCGGTGATCGCCACCGGCTATACCGTCGGCTTTACGCTCTCCTGCGTCATCACCCCGAAGTTCGTGCTGCGGGTCGGGCACGTGCGGGTCTTTACGGCGCTGATCACGTTGCTCTCGATCGCCATCCTGCTCTGCGGCCTCGTTGTCGACTGGCGCGCCTGGATCGCGTTTCGCGCCATCTCCGGTTTTGCCATCTCCGGCAGCTACCTCGTCATCGAAAGCTGGCTCAACGAGCGCGTCACCAACGAGAACCGCGGCCTCCTGTTTTCGCTCTACCTGATCACGACGATGGTCGGCACGATTGGCGGTCAGTACATGGTGCCGCTCGGCGATCCGACCAACACCTCGCTCTTCATGCTCTGCAGCGTGCTGTTCTCGCTTGCGCTTCTGCCGACGGCACTTTCCTCCTCGCCCATGCCGGCACCACCGGCGCAGGCGAAATTCGATATTCCCGCACTCTTCCGCCGCTCGCCGGTCGCCGTCGTCGGCGGCTTTCTTGCCGGCGCGCTCTCGGGCGCGTGGCTCAACCTCGGCGGTGTTTTCACCCAGAAGATCGGCCTGTCGACGGCTGAAGGCGCAACGCTGCTTGCCTCGCTCCTGACCGGCAGCGCCCTCTCGCAGATCCCGATTGGCCGCCTCTCCGACAAGATCGATCGTCGCATCGTCATGGTCGGCTGCGGCATCGTCGGCGTCGTCTCCTGCCTGTTGATGTCGGCTGCGATCGGCAGTCAGCCTGCCATTCTTTACGCCATCGCCGCGCTCGTCGGCTCGGTGCTATTCCCGATCTATGCGCTGAACGTGGCGCATGCGAACGACCTCGCCAAGCCGAATGAGTATGTCGAGACCTCGTCCGGCCTGATGATCACCTATGGTCTCGGCACGATTTCCGGCCCACTGATGGTCGGCCCGGTCATGGATCGTTTCGGCCCGGCGGCGCTGTTCCTGGTCCTTGCCGTCTATTTCGCCCTTTATGGCGGCTACGCCGCATGGCGCATTCTCCAGCGCGAGCAGCACAAGGGTCTGGTGGCCAAGACCGATTTCCAAGCAACGAGCGTCGTGCCGACGCCCGGCCCCGACGTAACCAGCCCGATGGGCCAGCAGAGTGTGCCGGAACCGTTGATCGACGACGACACGGTGCCCGCATGGGAAAAGCCCCGCCCTTAAGTATTCAGCCCTGCGGCGTCACATGCTTGCGCGCGCCCTTGCGCTCGAGCCCGAGGCGATGCTCCCGGAAGATGATGAAGATGCCGGCGCCGACGACGATCGCCGTGCCGAGCAGCATCGTTGCCGTCGGGATGTCGTCAAACAGGAAGTACCCGATGATCAGGCCGAGCACGATCGAGGTGTATTCGAAGGGCGCAATCGTCGACATGTCGGCATGACGATAGCTTTCGGTCAACAGGATCTGCGCCACACCGCCACAAAAGCCGGCGACCATCAGCAAGAGAAAGGCTTCGCGCGAGATCGACGGCCAGCCGAACGGCAGCGTCGCCAGCGAGAAGACCGAGGCCGACAGCGAGAAGTAAAGCACGATCGTGTGGGTTCTCTCGTTTTTGACCAGCTTGCGCACCAAAACCATCGCCACCGCCCCGAGCGCGGCGGAGACCAACACCGAGGCCGCACCGAGCGCCTCTAGCGAACCGAACCCGCCTTCGCGGAAAAGGGTCAGCCGCGGCCAGGTGATGATCATGACCCCGACCAGCCCGATTACGACGGCCGACCAACGATAGAGCCGCACCGTCTCGCCAAGGAAGATCGCGGCAAAGGCGACTGCGATCAGCGGCATGGCATAGCCGATGGCAATCGCCTCGGGCAGCGGCAGGTGAACCAGGCCGTAGAAGCCGAAGCTCATCGCCAGAATGCCGATGAAGCCACGGGCAATATGCCCACCGATATCCTTGGTCTTGAACGCATCGCGTAGCTTTCCGCGAAAAGCGAGATAACCGAGGATCGGCACCATGGCGAAGGCCGAGCGGTAGAAGGTGATCTGCCCCGTGGCGATCTCGCTTCCGGCCGCCTTGATCAAGGTCGACATGCAAACAAAAATCACGACGGAAAGGACCTTGAGCAGGATCCCCTTCATCGGGCTTTGAACTTCCGCATCCATCGCAGGCACTTTTCGAACAGTCTGCATCACCCTTGGCAGGCGCAGGCAGCTGGCTTGGGGAACTTGACGGAGGAACCCGTCGCAGGATGACCCCACCTTAGCGACGCTTGCCAAGAAAGTCGGATCAAACTTCGTGATGAAAGACGTTTTTTCTTGATCGGTTTCGGCGGCGTTCGGGGGAGGGTCAGGTTTTGTTTAGCTGAAGCGAAAAAAACCTTTCCAGTTTATGTCTTGTTAGTGCCACTTCGATACACCTCAATCCGATAAGGAGCGGGAAGATTATCGGACGCCATGTCTTTTCTGCCGGAAGTGCGGTCGCCGGCATCACAATCGCGTGGCAATATCCGGCTTTTCGCCCCTTGGCCTTTTCACCATCACAGGCGCCCACTACAAATTCTCCAGTAGAACGGCGCAAGCGGGACTGACCATGCGGACAAATACTGGCCAGATCATTCATCTGGAAGACTACCGGCCGACCGATTTCGTTCTGGAGAGAGTGGATCTGACCTTCGAGCTTGATCCGAAGGAGACCAAGGTCGAAGCCCGGTTGATCTTCCATCGTCGCGAAGGCGTCGACGCATCGGCACCGCTCGTTCTTGACGGCGACGAGTTGAAGATGACCGGGCTGCTGCTGGACCAGGAAGCGCTCGCACCGTCGCTCTACGACGTCGCCGACGACACTTTGACGATCCGCGGCCTGCCTGAAACAGCACCGTTTGAAATCACCATCACGACGCTGCTTTCGCCGGAAACCAATACCCAACTGATGGGCCTCTACCGCACCAACGGCATCTACTGCACCCAGTGCGAGGCCGAAGGCTTCCGCCGCATCACCTATTTCCCCGATCGCCCCGACGTTCTTGCCGTCTACACGGTCAACATCATTGCAGACAAAGCGTCCGCGCCACTGTTGCTGTCGAACGGCAACTTTCTCGGTGGCGCCGACATGGGCGACGGCCGGCACTTTGCCGCCTGGTTCGATCCGCATCCGAAGCCGAGCTATCTTTTCGCGCTCGTTGCCGGCGATCTCGGTGTCGTCGCGGACACCTTCACCACGATGTCCGGCCGCGACGTGGCGCTGAAGATCTACGTCGAGCACGGCAAGGAGGCCCGCGCCGCCTATGCCATGGATGCGCTGAAGCGTTCGATGAAGTGGGATGAGGAGGTCTTCGGTCGCGAATATGACCTCGACATCTTCATGATCGTCGCCGTCTCCGACTTCAACATGGGGGCGATGGAGAACAAGGGCCTCAACATTTTCAACGACAAATACGTGCTCGCCGATCCGGAAACGGCGACCGATGCCGACTACGCCAACATCGAGGCGATCATCGCACACGAGTATTTCCACAACTGGACCGGCAACCGCATCACCTGCCGCGACTGGTTCCAGCTGTGCCTGAAGGAAGGCCTCACGGTTTATCGCGACCACGAATTCTCCGCAGACATGCGCTCGCGCGCGGTCAAGCGTGTTGCCGAGGTCCGGCACCTGAAGTCGGAACAGTTTCCCGAGGACGCAGGTCCGCTTGCCCATCCGGTTCGCCCGACGAAATACCGCGAAATCAATAACTTCTACACGACCACCGTCTACGAAAAGGGCTCGGAAGTCACCCGGATGATCGCGACGATCCTTGGCCGCGATCTGTTCAAGACGGGCATGGATCTCTATTTCGACCGGCATGACGGCCAGGCCGTGACGATCGAGGATTTCGTTGCCTGCTTCGAAGAAGCAAGCGGCCGTGACCTTCGCCAGTTCGCGCTCTGGTACCATCAGGCCGGCACGCCGCTGGTCACCGCTTCCGGCGCCTATGACGCTGCAAAGCAGACCTTCACCCTGTCGCTCGAGCAGACCGTGCCGCCGACACCCGGACAGGGCGCAAAGGAAGCGATGCACATTCCGCTCAAGATGGGTCTCCTGCTTGAGGACGGCAGCGAAGCCGATCTTTCCGGCCTTACTGGCGCCGACATGACCGGCGACGTGCTGCACCTTACCGAGCGCAAGCAGACCATCGTCTTTTCGGGCATCCCGTCGCGACCGGTGCCGTCGTTCAACCGCGGCTTCTCCGCGCCGATCAACCTGCATATCGAGCAGAGCGCCGAGGACCTCGCCCTGATCGCTCACCACGAAAGCGATCTCTTCGCCCGCTGGCAGGCACTCAATGCCATAGCACTGACCAACCTGGTGGAAGCGACAGCAACTGTGCGCGCCGGCAAAAAGGCCACCTGCGACCAGGCGCTGATCAACGGCTTGATCCGCGCAGCCGCCGACAACAGTCTCGAGCCGGCCTTCCGTTCGCAGGCGCTGGCGCTGCCGAGCGAATCCGACATCGCCCGCGAAATCGGCACCAACAACGACCCGGACGCCATTCACGCCGCACGCCAGCAGATCCTGTCTGCCATTGCCGTGGCCGGCCGCGACACATTCCTGCGCTTGGCTGACGAGTTGGTCTCCACCGGGGCCTTCAGCCCGGATGCCGCAAGCGCCGGACGACGGGCACTGCGCAACAGCGCCCTCACCTATCTGGTCCACGGCGACGATGGACCGCAGCGCGCAGCGGCCGCCTTTGCCGCAGCCAACAACATGACTGATCTCAGCCACGCGCTGGCGCTGCTCGCCCATCGTTTCCCGGATGCGGCCGAGACCGCGGACGCACTTGCAACGTTCCGCAAGCGTTTCGCCGACAACGCGCTGGTGATCGACAAGTGGTTCGCCGTGCAGGCGACGATCCCCGGCGCCGGCACGCTCGATCGGGTCAAGGCGCTGATGACGGAGCCGCTTTTCAACGGCAACAATCCGAACCGCGTGCGTTCCTTGGTCGGCACCTATGCATTCGCCAATCCGACCGGCTTCAACCGCGCCGACGGCGAAGGTTACCGCTTCCTCGCGCGCCAGATTCTCGACATCGACCCGCGCAATCCGCAACTCGCCGCCCGCATCCTCACCTCGATGCGCTCCTGGCGTTCGCTCGAGGACAAGCGCGCTGGTCACGCCCGCAAGGCGCTGAAGGAAATTGCAGGCGCGTCAAAGCTTTCCGCCGATGTCGGCGACATCGTCGAGCGCATGCTGAAGGCCTGATCGCCCTTAGTTCACGCGGCTTTTTCGATAGGCCGGGCTGCACAAGCAGCCCGGCCTATCATTTTCCAACGATAAGAAATGGTTAAGAAATCTTTACCAACGCCACTGGACAAGGCGAATCGCCCTGTGATTCATTGAGTCAGATTCGGGCGAGCGGCGCGGCGAATCATCAGAGGGTTTCGGATTGGGAAAGATGGCGGACGCGCGACGAGCGAGCGCAGCCGACGGGCGGTTGCGACTCAAGCTTCCGGGCCTTTCAGGCCTGGAGCAGGAGTTCATCTCGCAGGCGAAGATCTTCGCCGAGCCGGCGTCGCGGCGTCTCGCGAGTGCTGAACCTATTCTCAAGCGTTCAATCCCGATCCTCATCATAGCCTTCCTGATCATCGTGGCGGTCTCGCGCATGTCCAGCATCATGGGCGAGCATGCGCGCATGGAAGACAACGCCCGTCAGACCGTCGGGCTCGCAGCCGCAACCGCCGTCGCCGCCTTCCAGGCGGATGGCGCAGCGCTGTTTGCAGAGGGTCGGCGCATGGACGCCGAACAGCGGTTCAGCCAATATCTGCCCACCGGCATGCTCGATCGCGGCACCTTCGTGCTTGCCGTGCGCAAGGACGGGCGGATCTTCGCCAGCACGCCGGAAGGTGCAGCGCTGATCGGCCGGACCCTTGCCGCGGTCGCGCCGGACATTGCGACGCTGCAGTATTACGGCGAGCGTTCCAGCATCATGAAAACGCCGATCGGCGGCATCGCCCATATCGTCGCGCTCGCGCAACTACCCGACGCAGCCGGGGTGGTGCTGGCGGCAACGCCACTTACCCAGCTCGAAACCACCTGGCGCGACGAGGTCTCGCTCAACGTGACGCTCTTTGCCGGCATTTCGGCGATCCTGCTGATGGTGCTTTACGCCTACTACATCCAGGCCAAGCGCGCCCGCGATGCCGACTCGGTCTTTGCCGAATCCAACCTGCGCGTCGAAACAGCGCTGTCGCGCGGCCGCTGCGGCCTCTGGGACTTCGACCTCGCAAACCGGCGGCTGTTCTGGTCGCGCTCGATGTACGAAATGCTCGGCATGCCCGGCGAAAGCAGCGTGCTCTCCTTCGGCGACGCGGCACGGCTGATGCACCCCGATGACCGCGGCATCTATGGCGTAGCGCGAACCATCGCCCGCGGCGACGCCCGACAGATCGACCAGGTGTTCCGCATGCGGCATGCGGATGGCCATTATGTGTGGCTGCGCGCTCGCGCGGAAATCATCCGGACGGTTTCAGGCCGGGCGCATCTGATCGGCATCGCCATGGATGTGACCGAACAGCACCGGCTGGCACAGCGCTATGCCGAAGCCGACCAGCGCCTTGCCGACGCCATCGAGTGTACGTCGGAAGCCTTCGTGCTGTGGGACAAACATGACCGTCTGGTCATGTGCAACGCCCACTTCCAGCAAGCCTACAAGCTGCCGGACCACGTGCTTGTTCCAGGGACCGAACGCATCGCCGTCCATGCCGCAGCGGTCCGTCCGGTGGTGGAACGGCGCATCGCCGACCCGGATCGCAGCAACCAGTCGCAGACGAGCGAGGTGCAGCTTGCCGACGAGCGCTGGCTGCAGATCAACGAGCGGCGCACACGCGACGGCGGTCTCGTTTCCGTCGGCACCGACATCACGCTTCTCAAGCGCCACCAGGTGCGCCTGCGTGAGTCCGAGCGGCGGCTGATGGCAACGATCGGCGACCTCTCGGCTTCGCGCATGACGCTGGAGCGGCAGAAGACCGAGCTTTCGGTCGCCAACTCCAATTACCAGGCGGAGAAGGAGCGTGCCGAGGCGGCCAACCGTGCCAAGTCTGAGTTCCTGGCCAACATGTCGCATGAGCTCAGGACCCCGCTCAACGCCATCCTCGGCTTCTCGGAAATCCTGCAGAACCAGATGTTCGGACCGCTCGGCTCGGAGAAGTACAACGAGTACTCGCGTGACATTCACGAGAGCGGCAAGCATCTCCTCAACGTCATCAACGACATCCTCGATATGTCGAAGATCGAGGCCGGGCACATGCGCATCAGCCGCGAGACGATCGATCTTGCGCCGCTGATCGAGGAGACGCTGCGCTTTACCACCATTCCGGCCGAGCAGAAGAGCATCCACGTGGTGCAGCAGATCTCGTCGGGCCTGACGATGGTCGCCGATCGCCGCGCCATGAAGCAGGTGCTGCTCAACCTGCTTTCGAACGCCGTCAAGTTTACCAATGAAGGCGGGCGCATTTCGCTCCGAGCCCGCAAGGTCACCGGTGCTGTGACCCTGACGATCGCCGACTCCGGCATCGGCATCCCGCGCGACGCGCTGCAAAAGATCGGCCAGCCCTTCGAACAGGTGCAGAGCCAATATGCCAAGAGCAAGGGCGGATCCGGGCTGGGCCTGGCGATTTCGCGCTCGCTCACCCGCCTTCACGGCGGCAGCATGAAGATCCACTCGACCGAAAACGTCGGCACCATCATTTCGGTGCGTATTCCCGATCGGGCCTGACAACAGTCAGGCCGAGATCACCGCCTGGAAGACACGCCGCACCGCCTTGGACAGCCGGCGGATATCCACCTCCAAGCTCTTCAGGTCCGGGTAATCCCCTGCCCGGCAGACGAGATCGATGAGGCCCGCAGGCGCATCCTTCGGCTCGAACTCGCCCTCGATGCACAGGCGCACGATCTGCGAGAGTTCGGTAAAGAGATGGAGCGCCTCCATGGCGACATCGAGATCGTTCGGGTTCATCAAGGCACTGCCCAGCATCTTCAGCGCTTCGGCAGTATTGGTGCCGGCCGCGAGCGGCTGAACGCCCTTCGCGGGGGCGACGAGTGCCAGATACTGCGTGATGAACTCGATATCGACGAGCCCGCCCGGAATAAGCTTGAAGTCCCAGATGTCGCTCGGCGGCTTCTCGCTGTCGATCATCTCGCGCATCGAGATCACGTCAGCACTGATCTTGGCGACCTCACGCTTGCGCCCGAGGATCTCGGCGAAGATCGCTTTGGCCTCACCGATCAGCCGGTCGTCGCCACAGATGCAGCGCGCCCGTGTCAGCGCCAGGTGTTCCCAGGTCCAGGCTTCTTCGCGCTGGTACTTGGCAAAGGCGTTGATCCTGGTCGCGACCGGACCCTTGTTGCCGGACGGCCGAAGCCGCATGTCGACTTCATAGAGGACACCCTCGGCGGTCGGTGCTGAAAGAGCGGCGATCAGGCGCTGGGTCACCCGGGTGAAGTAACGTGTCGGGTCAAGCGGCTTGGCGCCGTCGGACTCAGTTGCCGCCTCGTCGTAGTCATAGAGCAGAATGAGATCCACGTCGGAGCCGGCGGTCAGTTCGTGGCTGCCGAGCTTGCCCATGCCGACGACAGCGATACGGCCACCGGGGAAGTCGCCATGGGCGGAACGGACCTCTTCCTGCACCGCCTTGACCGCGGCCGCGATGATGAGGTCGGCAAGGTCGGTAAAGGCGCGGCCGGCTTGAGCGCCGGAGATGGCACCAGTCAACAGCCGGATGCCGATCAAAAACCGTTGCTCGGCGGCAATGATGCGCAGGCGGTCGAGCACGTCCTCATAGTGACGGGCGCCCCCGACGAAGTTGGCGATGCGAGGCGCCAGATACTCTCGGGTCGGCAGTTCGGCGAGCAGGCCGGGATCGAGCATGCCGTCGAAGACATGCGGACGCGCCGCGATGATTTCGGCCAGCCGTGGGGCCGACGACATGACGTTGACGATCAGTGACAGCAGGCCTGGATTGTTGCCCAGCAGCGAGAAGAGCTGGATGCCGGCCGGCAGGCCGGAGATGAAATTGTCGAACCGCAAGAGCGCCTCGTCGGCCCGTCGGCTTTCGCCAAAGACCCGCAGCAGCTCCGGGGTCAGCTCGGTCAAGCGTTCCCGCGCCTCGACAGACTGCGTCGCGCGATAGCGGCCGTAATGCCAGGTCCGGATCGTGTGGGAGATATCCGATGGCCGCTGGAACCCGAGTTTTTTCAACGTCTCCAGCGTATCTGGGTCATCGCGCTGGCCGGTAAAGACCAGGTTGCCGGTCTCGCTCGAGAGCTTGGCTTCCTGCTCGAAGAGCTGGGCGTAACGGCGCTCCACCGTCTTCAGCACGCGCGACAAGGCCTTCGAGAACGCAGCCGTATCCTCGAAGCCGAGCATGTAGGCGATGCGCTTCAGCTCCCCCTCGGTCTCCGGCAGCACGTGGGTCTGCTCGTCGCGCACCATCTGGATCCGGTGTTCGACGTCGCGCAGGAACCAATAGGCTTCGATGAGCTCGTCAGCCGTCTCTTCGTCGATCCAGCCGGCTTTGACCAGCGCCCGCAGCATCGGCTCAGTGGCGCGCTGGCGCAGCTCCGGCATGCGGCCGCCGGCGATCAGTTGCTGCGTCTGCACGAAGAACTCGATCTCGCGGATACCGCCGCGGCCGAGCTTGATGTTGTGTCCCTTGACCGCGATTTCGCCATGGCCCTTGTGCGCATGGATCTGGCGCTTGATCGAGTGGATGTCGGCGATCGCCGCATAGTCGAGATACTTGCGAAAGACGAAGGGGGTCAGCTCCTTCAGAAACTGCTCGCCCGCTTCGATATCGCCGGCGACCGGTCGCGCCTTGATGAAGGCGGCTCGCTCCCAGTTTTGTCCCCTGCTCTCGTAGTAGAGCATGGCCGCCTCGACCGGGATTGCGAGCGGCGTCGAGCCCGGATCCGGTCGCAGCCTGAGATCGGTACGGAAGACGTAGCCGTCGCCGCTGCGCTCCTGCAGGATGCGGATCAGCCGGCGCAAGAGGCGACCGAAGGTCTCGGACGCGTCGTCACGCTCAACGATGATGCCCGACTGCGGATCGTAGAAGACGACGAGATCGATGTCGGAGGAATAGTTGAGCTCGAAGGCGCCGAGCTTGCCCATGCCAAGCACGACGACACCGGAACCGGCGCTGGGGCATGAGACGTCCTTGACGACGAGCTTTCCGCTCTCATGGGCGCTCAAGAGCAGATGGTCGATCGTCGCCGAGACGGCGGCCCCGGCAAATTCGCTGAGCCAGCGCGTTGTTTCGCGACCATCGAACCGGCGGGAGAGATCGGCAAGCGCCACCGCGAAGGAGAGCTCGCGCTTGGCCCTTCTCAGCCGCGCCATGATCTCCGCGTCGGTCAAGGCCGCACCCGCTCCGCTCGGGCGCCAGGCCTCGCGCGCGCGCCGCACCCGTTCCGTCAGGAACACGGTCAGGTCGGTCGACAACAGCTCTTCGAGAATGGCCGGCTGGCTGCCGCCGGTGTCACGCAGGAAGGGCGAAAGCGCGAAGGCCGAAACGACAAAGGTCTTGAACGGGGTTTCGGAGCCAAGCAGCCTTGCGACCTTGTCGTGGCCCTTGGCCATGTCCTTCAGCACCGCGAGCGCAGCCTTGGCATCGGTCTGGCTTGCCGGCCGGATCGGCACCGTCTCGATCGCCCAGCACTGCTGCACCTGTTCCTGCATGCCACCTCCCTCGAGCCGCTCTCGTTCTCCGGGAACCGGTCTATCAGGTTGCGGCCACCGGGAAAACCATTTGCACCGTCAGCCCCTTGCCGCCCACTTCAGCTGTTGGCGCGGTGTCGGCAAGACGCAGCGATCCGTGGTGCATTTCCATGACCGCCTCGACCAGTGAAAGGCCAAGGCCAGTCCCGGGCTTGGAGCGGCTCTCGTCCAGACGGACAAAACGCTTGACCACCTCGTCGCGCATTGCTTCGGGTATGCCCGACCCATGATCGGCAACCGACAGCAGCACGCGTGCGTCTCGTTTTTCCAGGGTGACCTTTATTAGCGGATTGTCGGCACCATCGGCGTATTTGATGGCATTGTCGATCAGGTTGCCGAGCGCCTGGCCGACCAGCTCCCGGTTGCCCGAAATCGTGATGTTCTGGCTGACATCGGCTTCCAGCCTGAGGCCAACGTCTTCCGCAACCGGCTCGTAGAGCTCGACGCAATCGCCGACGATCTGCGAGAGGTCGATATCGCTCATCTCGGCCGCTGAAGACCCCGCCTCGACGCGGGAAATCATCAGGAGCGCGTTGAAGGTGCGGATCAGTTGGTCGGACTCGCCGATGATCTCCTCAAGGGCGCCACGCTGGCTGGTACCCTTGCGCGCAAGCGCGGCCTCCGCCTTGTTGCGCAGCCGCGTCAGCGGCGTCTTCAGGTCGTGGGCTATGTTGTCGGAGACCTGGCGCAGCCCTTCGTTCAGCTTCTCGATGCGGCCGAGCATGGCGTTCAGCGATTCTGAAAGCCGGTCGAACTCGTCGCCCGAGCCGCTCATCGGCAGGCGCTGCGAAAGATCGCCAGCCATGATCTTGGTGCTCGCCTCCGACATGCGGTCGATGCGCTTCAGGGCATTTCGACCGATGCCGAACCAGATGACGAGTGCGCCGAGGCCCATGACGCCGAGTGCCACCATCAGCGCCTGCCGCACCAGGGCGCGGAACTTCTGCGGCTCCTGCAGGTCACGGCCGACAAGAATGCGCAGGCCATTGTCGAGCACCAGCACATGGGCGAGCGCGACATGGCTGTCCTTCTTCGTCTCGTCCGTATAGCGTTGATAGACAAAGGGGCGTTCGGTCCAGCCTTCGCTGTCGAGCAGCCCCGGCTCGAGGCTTGCGACGTTGCCGGCCAGGATCTCGCCGCTCGGACCGGCAATCACATAGAGATTGGCGCCCGGCTGGCGTGCCCGCCGTTCGAGCGAGCGCAGGAGACCGTTCATGCCGGCACGGTTATAGACCTCTTCGATCTGCGTAACCTCGGCGGTAACGGCGTCACGGGTCTGCTGCTGCAGCAGCCGTTCCGACATGCCGGTCACATAGAAGACGAGAAAGGCCGCACAGAGCGAAAAGAGGACCAGATAAAGGGCGGAAAGCCGAACCGCAGTCGTTCTGAACAGAACGCGAAGCTTGCTCATGCGGGCGCCCGGTCATCCTTGATCATGTAGCCGGCGCCGCGCACGGTGCGCAGCAGCGGTACATCGAAATCCTTCTCGATCTTCGAACGAAGGCGCGAGACATGCACGTCGATCACATTGGTCTGCGGGTCGAAGTGGTAGTCCCAGACGTTTTCGAGCAGCATGGTGCGGGTCACCACCTGGCCGGCATTCTTCATGAGATATTCGAGCAGGCGGAATTCACGCGGCTGCAAGGGGATCTCCTTGCCTTGGCGACGCACCGAATGCGACAGGCGGTCAAGCTCGAGATCACCGACACGATAGACCATGTCCTGTTCAAGCGTTCCCTTGCGGCGGCCAAGCACTTCGACACGAGCGAGCAGCTCATTGAAGGCATAGGGTTTCGGCAGATAGTCGTCGCCGCCGGCGCGCAGGCCGGTGACGCGGTCATCCACCTGGCCGAGCGCCGAGAGGATCAGCACCGGCGTGTGGACGTCCTTGCGCCTGAGTTCGGTGATGACCGACAGGCCGTCCCGACGCGGCAGCATGCGGTCGACCACCAGCACGTCATAGCTGTTCTCGCTGGCCATGAAGAGGCCGCTCTCGCCGTCGCTGGCGTGGTCGGACACGATGCCGGCCTCGCGGAAGGCCTTCGCCAGATAGGCTGCCGCCTCGAGATCGTCTTCAATGATGAGAATCTTCATACGCGCGACCATAGTCCCGGACCCCTATCTGTCTCAACCGGTTTCGACTTACCCGGCAACCGGCCCAACAATCGGATTGGCCGGAGCTCCAAACGGCGAGCGCCGCGAAATCGCATCGAAATCGCGGCGCTCCGGTCATTTAACTGCCTACCGCGATCAGCCCTGATCGATCGGAAGGGCCACGAAGCGGCTGCCGTTTTCGGCCTCGATCTGGAAGAGCGCCTTGCTGCGGCCGTCCTTCTTGGCGGCGGTGATGACCTTCAGGATGTCATCGGCGGACTTCACTTCCTGATTGTTGACGGAGACGATCTTCTCGCCCGTCTTCAGCCCGCGGTCGCCGGCGTCGGAGTCTTCTTCCACCGAAGCGATGGTGACGCCCTTGCCATCATCGGACGGCACGACGGTGACGCCGAGATCGGCAAGCGCCTGCTCGCTCGAGGGCTGCGCCTCGTCGGTCTGGCTGTCCTGGCTCTTGGCGGCGTCCTTGTCGTCTTTCGGCAGAGCCCCGATCTCGAGCTTGACAGTTTCGGACTTGCCGTTGCGCCAGAGAGCCACATCGACCGTGGTACCAGGGCGGATGGCGGCAACCTTGCGGGCGAGGTCACGCGGATCCTTGACGGTATCGCCATTCAGAGCGGTGACGACGTCGCCCTTCTTGATGCCCGCCTTTTCGCCCGGCGAACCGGCCTGCGGTTCGACGACCAGGGCACCGCTTGCCTCCGACAGGCCGAGCGATTCGGCGATGTCCTTGGTGACCGGCTGGATCTGAACGCCCAGCCAGCCACGAGAGACCGAGCCGTCCTTGATGAGGTCGGTGACGACATCCTTGGCGACCGCTGCGGGGATCGCGAAGGCGATACCGACATTGCCGCCCGACGGCGAGAAGATCGCGGTGTTGATGCCGACGACTTCACCGGAGAGGTTGAAGGTCGGACCACCGGAATTGCCACGGTTCACGGCCGCGTCGACCTGCAGGTAATCGTCATAGGGGCCGGAGCCGATGTCACGGCCGCGGGCCGAGATGATGCCAGAGGTCACGGTGCCGCCGAGGCCGAACGGATTGCCGACCGCAACCACCCAGTCGCCGACGCGGACCTTGCTGTCGTCAGCCCAACTGACATAGGTGAACTTGCGCTTGTCGTCGACCTTCAGAACGGCGAGGTCGGTGCGGCTGTCCTTGCCGATCAGCTTGGCATCGAGCTCCGTGCCGTCGTTGAGGATCACGGTGAAGGCCGAGCCGTCGGAGACGACGTGGTTGTTGGTCACCAGGTAGCCGTCTTCGGAGATGAAGAAGCCGGATCCCTGCGAGGTCGGACGCAGGCGGCCTTCGCCGTGGGGACCACGACGGCCGGGACCGCGTTCGGCGCGGTCATCGCCGCGCGGGCCGAACTCCCTGAAGAAGCGCTTCAGCGGGTGATCGTCCGGCAGATCGTCGAAACCGCGGCCGTTGAAATCGAAGGTGAAGTTGTTGCCTTCCTCGGAAACCGGATTGACGCGCGACTGGACACGGACCGAGACGACGGCGGGCGAAACCGCCTCTACGACATTGGCAAAGCTCGGCACCGACGGCGCCTCCACTTTGACCGCTTCCGCAAAGGACTGCGAGATGGTTGCCGGCAGACCCGAGGTCAGCATGACGGCAGCAAGACCCGCAACGGTCGAGGTCTTCAGAACGGTCTTGAGCGAGGGACGTAGGGATTTGGTCGTAAACATCCGTTTTGCCTTTTCTCTTCCTTGATGCCGTCGGGGACGGCACCGAAACCTGGTTGCGAGACCCGCCGCAGGGAAGGCGGGCTCGTTTGACTGACTGGAGGAACAGCCGATGACGAAAGATGTAACGGATGGGACCTTACTGAGTTCTGTCCGGAAGATGAATTTTTGGTAATGTTTGCGGGCGGGGAAACCGAGCCGTGTTCAGGTCCGTTCCAAACGGTGTGCCGACCCAAATGGGTTCCGCTCCAACGGGAGCGATCTCCAGCAATTTCAGGATGTTGCCCTGCAAAGGAGCGGGAAGCGACGATCGCCATCGCTTCGTTTGCGGAAGCGGTCAGCGCTGAAGCAGCTTCTTCAGCTTTTCCTTCTCGTCCTCGGAAAGCGGCGTTCCCTTGGCCTGGCTGGCACGCCTACGGGACGCAATGACGAGGGTGACGGCGCCGATCAGCAAGAGAGCTGCCGGCATGCCCCAAAGGATCAGCGTCTTCGTCTCGAAGCGCGGCTTCAACAGCACGAATTCGCCGTAACGTGACACGACATAGTCGATGACGGCTTTGTCGCTGTCGCCGTTTACCAGCCGCTCGCGCACCAACACCCGCAGGTCCTTGGCAAGCTCTGCATTGGAATCGTCGATCGACTGGTTCTGGCAGACCATGCAGCGCAGTTCTGCCGAGATCGCTCGCGCCCGCGCTTCCAGCGCCGGATCGGCAAGCACCTCGTCGGGCGTGACTGCAAAAGCCGAACCGACGGGCGCGATAAACAGGAGGAGTGCGAGCAGCAACCGGGTCATTCCGCAGCCCCCATCGGTACAGCCTTTGGCCGTTTGGCCCGCGCCGGAGCACCGACACGCAGGCGACGATCGCTGAGCGAAACGAAGCCACCGGCCATCATGAAGAGCGTTCCACCCCAGATGCACAAGATCATCGGCTTCCACCAGATGCGAACGACAATGCCGCCTTCGCTGATCTGGTCCCCGAGCGATACGTAGAGCTGGCTGAGGCCAAAGGTCCGGATGCCAGCCTCCGTCGTCGGCATCCGGCGCGCCTGGTAGAGGCGCTTGGACGACCACGCCTCGCTGACGGCAACGCCGCCGCGGCTGATGGTGAAGTGCCCGGATTCCTCCGAATAGTTCGGCCCGCTGCCATTGCGCATGCCGTCGAAGCGCAGCGTGTAACCACCGGCGTCCACGGTCATGCCGGGTTTCATCTCGACCACCGTCTCGGTCTCGAAGGCGGAGACGGCGACGATACCGATCATCGTCACGCCGAGACCGATATGGGCAAGCGCCGTACCGAAAGCGGAACGCGGCAGGCCGGAGAAGCGCTTCCAGGCCACATTGCCCGCGACCTTGCCGAACCCCGAGCGCAGGGCCAGATCGGTCAGCGAACCTGCAATCAGGTAGACGCCAAGGGCGATGCCGAAAACCGCAAGCACCGGGCCGCCATTCATCGCGTAGTAATAGGCGGCGCCGAAGACGAGACCGATCGCGACCGACGTGAAGAGCCGTTGGGACACGCCGGCCAGATCGCCACGCTTCCAGGCAAGCAGCGGGCCAAAGGGCACCGCAAACAGCAGCGGCAGCATCAACAGGCCAAAGGTCATGTTGAAGAACGGCGGGCCGACGGAGATCTTGTCGCCGGTCAAGGCTTCGAGCACCAGCGGATAAAGCGTTCCGGTCAAAACCGTTGCGGTTGCTGTCGTCAGGATGAGGTTGTTGAAGACCAGCGCACCCTCTCGCGAGATCGGCGCGAAGATGCCGCCGGCCTTCAGGTGTGAGACGCGCAGGGCGAACAGGGAAAACGCGCCGCCGATGAAGAAGACGAGGATGGCAAGGATGAAGATGCCGCGCGTCGGATCGGTGGCAAAGGCGTGCACGGAGGTCAGCACGCCTGAGCGAACCAGGAAGGTGCCAAGCAGCGACAGCGAGAAGGTCATGATCGCCAGAAGCACGGTCCAGATCTTCAGCGCCTCGCGTTTCTCCATGACGAGCGCCGAATGCAGCAGCGCCGTGCCTGCAAGCCAGGGCATGAAGGAAGCGTTTTCGACCGGGTCCCAGAACCACCAGCCACCCCAGCCGAGCTCGTAATAGGCCCAGTAGGAGCCCATGGAGATGCCAGCGGTGAGGAAGGTCCAGGCGGCCAGCGTCCAGGGACGCACCCAGCGCGCCCAGGCGGCGTCGATGCGGCCCTCGATCAGGGCTGCAATCGCGAAGGAGAAGCAGACGGAGAAACCGACATAACCGAGATAGAGCAGCGGCGGATGGATGGCGAGGCCGACATCCTGCAGGATCGGGTTCAGGTCCTTGCCTTCGCCCGGAGCCGGCATCAGGCGCGCAAACGGGTTGGAGGTCAGAAGGATGAAGAGGGCGAAGGCTGCGGCAATCCAGGCCTGGACGGCAAGCACATTCGCCTTCAGCGTTTCCGGCAGATTGCGACCGAAGGCGGCAACCAGCGCTGAAAAGAAGGTCAGAATCAGCAGCCAGAGCAGCATCGAGCCTTCATGGTTCCCCCAGACGCCGGAGATCTTGTAGATCAGCGGCTTCAAGGAATGGGAGTTTTCCCAGACATTGCGGACAGAGAAGTCCGAGGTCACATAGGCGAAGGTGAGGACTGCAAAGGCGAAAGCAACGAGCAGGAAGCAGGCAACCGCGGCGCTCGACGCCAGCTCCATCAGTCCACGATCGTTCAGTCGCGCCCCGAGGATCGGCAGGGCGGCCTGGATGACCGCAGTCGCCAGCGCCAGAACCAACGCATAATGGCCAAGCTCGATGATCATCGGATGGTTTCCTTCCCGCTGAGCTCTACACCCTGCGCCTTCAGGCGGTCCGCAACATCCTTGGGCATATAAGTCTCGTCATGCTTGGCAAGCACCGAGTCCGCGACAAACACCGAGCTCCCGGCGACGAAGGTCCCTTCCGTCACGACGCCCTGCCCTTCCCGGAAGAGGTCGGGCAGAATGCCCGTATAGGTGACCGGCACCCCGCTCAACGTGTCGGTGACGGTGAAGGTAACCGTCTTGCCGTCACCGCGCTTGACCGATCCCGTCTCAACCACGCCGCCGAGGCGAATGCGGGTGCCGGGGGCCAGGTTGGCCTTGGCGAGATCGCTCGGCACGTAGAAATAGGCGATCGCCTGGCTGAATGCGAACATCACGAGAAAGGCGGCAAGGACGAGAAAGCCGACACCGCCGCCGATAATGGCCAATCTTTTTTGTTTGCGAGTCACTGCGTTTCTCCGTCGGTCGCAATCCCGAGTTCACGCGCGAGCGCGAGCAGCTGCTTGCCGCCATCGCCATCGGCCGGGAAGGCCTTCAGCCCTTCCTTTAATGCCACTGCCGCCTTGTCTCGTTGATCGAGGACAACATGGGAACGGATCAGCCGTGCCCATCCTTCAAGATTATCAGGATTTTCCTTCAGCCGGCTTTCAAGACTTTCGACCATGCCGCGGATCATCTCCTGGCGGTCGCCGGCACTCATGCTCTCGGCCGCAGCGACATCCTCAGCACTGGGATTGCCCGGCGCACCGCCGGCACTCGCTCCTGTGAGTTCGGCGACGTGCTGCCTGACGAGCGGCAACCACGGAGCATCGGCAGACGAAATCGCAATCAGCCTGTCGAAGGCCGCCAGCGCCTCGTCCTTCTTGCCCTCCTGCTTGAGCCCGAGCGCAAGGTAGAATTCGGAACGCGGATCATTGGGGTCAAGCGCCAGCGCCTTCTTGAGCGCCGTTTGCGCCTCCGTCGTCACCAGGCCGTCGGACCGCGTCACCAGCGCCTCGGCATAGCCGCCAAGCCGCGCCGCGGTCGGCCCGAGCAGGCGGATGGCTCGATCATAGGCGTCGACCGCATCATCGACGCGGCCGTTGCGCATGTAGATCGGCGCGAGCAGGTCCCAGCCGGCGCCGTCGTTCGGGTTCAGCGCCAAGTGGTTCTCAGCCTTGGCGATCAGGATGTTGATGTCGGTGCCCGGGTCGGCAAGGCGCGCGGCGAGCGGCTGCGCCTGCATGCCCGGACTCCCCGTCAGCATGTAAAGACAGAGCCCAATGGCAGGAAGACAGAGAAGCACGAAGGCCTGGGCCCAGCGGTTCATTCCGCGTCGAGGGACGGTGACTGCCGGACCGTTTCTATCAATCTCGCCAGCCGCCAGGAGCCGTCGCGCCACTTCCGCGCGCGCAAGCTCGGCGTCGTCGCCGTTGATCAGGCCGCTGTCCTGGTCGCGTTTGATTTCATCGAGCTGGTCGCGATAAACCTCGATGTCATGACTATGGGGAGACGATGGAGGCTCGCCTGCCCGCATCAGCGGGAGGATGAGCACGACGGCAACGGCCGCCGTCAGCGTGGCGACAAGGATCCAGAACAACATGGACGCTCAATACTATGGCCCCCATGTCATTCCAACTCGAAAACCCGTACTGACGGAGATTTGAGGCGTTTCGCCGCAAGGCGCAGGGCAACGAGGCCTGCAGACGTTTGCCGGCGCTTTCGATTGCTCAGGTCAGCGGCGTCCAGCTGCCGTCGGCATTGCGGCAGGCAGCACCGCGTGCCGTCTTCGGTTGACCTTTGACGGTCACCGTGTGGCTGTACTGACGGCAGTTCTGCGATCCGACCTGGTAGGGTGCGGCAGCGACGACCGAACCGTTCACGCCGCGCCCGACCCACTCGACCGGCTGGCCTCCAGGGGCAGCCTCAAGCGCGCGATACTCCGCCTCGAGTGCGCGCTGGCGATCGGAGGTCCCGATGTCGAGGTCCGCCAGCCGACCGATAACGCCACCCTGAAGTGCCGCGATATAGGCTGTCGATGACACTCCACGTGTCGCGGTCGAACCGAGGGCCGACGCGCCGCTCTTGCCCGCGGTCGTGCCGCAACCGGCAAGCGCCACAGCCGACGCAATCACCGCGATCCTGCCGCCGACGACAAATGCCCGTGTCATTTCTGCCTGGTTCATCATGATCCGCGACGCTCAACCATTTCTATCCGAAGCCGTGTTCCATAGCCCTATACATTCGGGCCAAACAACGACTTGTCCTTGATTTTCTTTTGGCATTCCCTGCCGGCCGAGGCAACGGCAGGTCCTCCATGTGTGACATTTTCGAGCACCGGTGTGTCACCAAGATCACGATGATTTCTATCGCGTGACCCAGATTGCGAGCATTGCCAGGCTGGAACCGCTGCCGAAGCAACCAGCACTGACTTTCCGATCCCCCTCTAAACCGCAGCCGGAAGGACCAGTTGCGCGCGCAATCCCCCTTCGTCTCGCCGCGAGAGCGCGATGTTTCCCTGGTATTCCCGCACGATTTCGCTGACGATGGACAGGCCGAGCCCCGTTCCGGGCTTGCTTTCATCGAGCCTCTTGCCACGTTTCATTGCGAGCGCAATCTGATCGGGATCGAGCCCCGGCCCGTCGTCGTCGACATCGAGCACGATCCACTGACGGCCGGGCTCCTTGGCGTGCACTTCGCTCGGCGCCGGCCGGACGTTCAACCAGACCTCGCCGCGGGCATGACGCGCCGCATTTTCAAGCAAGTTGCCGACGGTTTCCTCGACATCCTGCAGCTCCATCGCAAGGACCAGCCCAGGCGGGTTGATCGACAGGTGCACCTGCTTTTCCGGATTGAGCTTGCGCATGACGCGGACGAGCCGCTCCAGTGCCGGCTGGGCCTCGGTCCTCGCCAGAACCGATTCCCGCTGTGCGGCGATGCGCGCACGGCTGAGATAGGACTGGACCTGCGTCTGCATCGCGTCGACCTGGCTCCTGACCAGTTCGCCATGCGAGGCTTCAAGTACGCGCGCCTCATTGAGCAGGACGGCAATCGGCGTCTTCAGTGAATGCGCGAGATTGCCCACCTGCATGCGCGCGCGCTCGACAATACGCCGGTTGCTGTCGATCAAGGCGTTGACCTCGTTGGCGAGCGGCTGGATCTCGCGCGGGAAGGCTCCGTCGAGCCGTTCGCTCTCGCCGGCCCGGATCTTTTCCAGCGAACGGCGCACCTGGTCGAGCGGCCTGAGGCCAAAGAGAATGGTGAGCGCATTCACGCCAAGGCCGCCAAGGCCGAAGATGGAGAGCGCGATCGTCAGATTGCGGGTGAAGCGGTTGATGTCGGCCTCGAGCACGTCGCGGTTGCCGGCCACGCGAAAGCGCGCCGTGTGCCCCTGGATATCGAGAACGACCTCGGTCTCGGAGACTTCCACCTCGTTACCGAACGGATCCTTGGTGGTGTAGAACCGGACATAACCGGTATCGAAGGGCACTTCGTCGACACTTGCGATCGGCAGTTTTCCGTTGCCAAGCGAGGTCGAGATCAGGGGCGGCGTGTCGAATTCGCCGATCGGATCGACGATCCAGTACCAACCGGTCTGGGGCTGGGAGAAGCGCAGGTCGCCGAGCTGCGGACTGCCTGACAGCACCGTCCTCTCGTTGACGGAGATCGAATTGACGACGTTGAAAAGCTGTGCCCGCAACAGATCCTTGAAGCCGCGCTCCGAGCCCTGGCGATAGAGTTCGGAAATCACCACCCCGATCACGACGAGGGCGACGACGGCCCAGACGGTGGATACGGCCAGAACGCGGGCTGTGAGCGACCTAATTGCCATTGCCCGGCGCTTGCATTCGGTATCCGAGACCGCGCACCGTTTCGATCAGGTCGTTGCCGATCTTCTTGCGCAGCCGGCCGATGAACACTTCGATCGTATTGGAATCGCGGTCGAAATCCTGATCGTACATATGCTCGACCAGCTCGGTGCGCGATACCACCTGACCCATGTGGTGCATGAGATAGGAAAGCAGCCGGAACTCGTGCGAGGTCAGTTTCAGCGCCACGCCATCCACGGTTGCCTTGGAACCCTTGGTATCCAGTCGCACCGGGCCGCAGACGATCTCCGAGCTCGCATGGCCGGCGGCACGCCGGATGAGCGCGCGGATGCGGGCGAGAACCTCTTCGACATGGAAGGGCTTGGCGACATAGTCGTCGGCGCCGGCATCGATACCCGCCACCTTGTCGCTCCAGCGGTCACGTGCCGTCAGGATCAGGACAGGCATGGTCTTGCCGTCACCGCGCCACTTTTCCAGAACCGTGATGCCGTCCATTTCCGGCAGACCGATGTCGAGGATCACCGCATCGTAGGGTTCGGCGTCGCCGAGGTAATGCCCCTCCTCGCCATCATAGGCCTGATCGACGACGTAGCCGGCCTCCTTCAGCACCTCGGCGAGCTGCCGGTTCAAGTTGGCGTCGTCCTCGACAATCAGAATGCGCATTCGTCTCTACTTCCTCTTACGGCCATCCCTGCTGCCATTACGTCAAATCCTAGCCTATTTCAGGATAAAACGAGCAGCCATTCGAAGTGCTGCAGCGCCGCGTCTGATCAAGACGCGTGACGCTGAAGGGATAGCTTACATCGGCACCTTGACGGTTACCTTCTTCGGGCGCCCGCCGTTACCGGGAACGAGCACCGTGATCACGCACTGGCCATCGGACGTCGGCTGAGCAGACAGCAGTTCGCCGCCAGTGTCGGCAACGACCTGTGCGGCAGCCGCACTGCAATCGCCGGCCACACGAACGACAATATCCGACGGCACGCTGACCGCCGGCGGATTGAAGCCCGCGAGGCCTGCAGCAAGCGCGGCTATGATCACTGGTGAAGACATGAACGCACTTTCGACTTGGGAAGCATCATGGCAAGAAGCAATAAACGAACGAGGCTGAATGGCAAATGAATGTCGGCCTTTTGAGCCGCCAGCTGCCCATTCGACAACCCATCGACCTCACCGGAAATCCGACCCTAGATTGCAGTGATTCCATCCCGGACGAAACCCGGGACCGGGCCCCGTTCTGCTAACGATAGCCGCTTCCTGCGACAGTTTCACCGCTGCGGCTGCTGAGACAATAGGGCTCGCCGCTAGCCAGCCCTGGTTGCCACCTTGCGGAAATCAGTCTTTTGTTAAGTATGTTTCGCTAGAATTCAGAAGTCGGCGCAGGCGTGTCGACACGGCCAGGGCATCCGCCCCACAGCTCGTAGCCCGAGCGCTGAGACGGCACGTCGAGCAGGAAGCGATTCCCGATTCCTTTGAATCCCTTGATGGCGATCGTTCGAAAGTTGAGTCGGCACTCTGCGAAGTTGAGTCAAGTTGATCGCGTCCTGATTCCGGCAACCGGACTAAACCCCTTACACCCTTCGATTTCATTAACGATGACTTTCGCCACGCACTGCATGTTTGGTGGTCGTCGATAAAAGGAAACAGGCAGCAATTCAAGGGACACAGCGACCTTTGCGCGTCTAACAAGACGTGCGGCGCCGTAGGGCGCGAGCATGCCGACGTTCGGCACATCCTGTTGGCTCTGACTACGTGACAATAGACACTCACGCGCAAGACCAGACGTCCGCAAAATTACTTCAAAAGAACAGCCAATTTAGTCGCATCTGCACCGCCACATCTGTGAATTGACAGAGGGCTGTGGATCAACGAAAAATTAATCGATTTAAATATTTTTCAATCGTTTAAATGATTTAAGCCACTGATTTACAAAGCCTTTACGATGTGAAATTGTCCGCGACATCAAAGTTCATGAAACCGTCACAGACCCGGGAGGACCGAATGCAGACGCTCGCAAACAACCAGGCCGCATCTCAGCAGTCCAAGGTACCGCAATCGCTGCTCGACCGTTTCGAAAGCGAATGGCGTGAGATGCGCGCAGCGAGCCAGGCAGCGCCGAAACCGGCTCAGCCGGCAGAATAAGGCTGAAGTCGGTGGCGCGCTGACGCACCATCGGCTGCCATATACCCAAGGCACGATGCATCCGCTCGGCCGGGATCCGCTCCCGGGGGTATTGGCATTGGGGCCGGTCGGCATCGAGTATGTCGCCGGCTGTTTTATACCGGACTGTGCGGCGTACTCGCTGACAAGCCCTCCAACTGAGGACCGTTTGATCCGCACCGTACCATGATCAACGGCCGTGTTCGCGGCCGCATCCCTTCAATTTCTGTGGTGATTTTCAGCCTTTTTGCCATTCGGCAAAAGCATGTTACTCTTTCCGCCATGCTGAGCGAAGAGATCGAAAAACTGGCGCTGAGCCTGCCGGGCACGGAGGAGAATGCGCATTTCGGAACGCGGGACTTCCGCGTTGGCAAGCGTATTTTCATGACTTTGCCGGAAGCCGGTCGTGCTGTCTTCAAGTTCACACCGGATCAGCAGCGCATGCTTCTGGAAATGGAGCCGGGCGTCTGTGCCGCTGTTCCTGGCGGCTGGGGTGATCGCGGCTGGACTTCGCTTTACTTTGTCCAGGCGGACGAGGATCTCATTCGTCAGTCGATGGAAACGGCGTGGCGCAACGTCGCGCCGAAGAGCCTCGTCAAGAAGAACGGCGGCAGCCACTAGTAAGTGGCACCCTCCCCCGATCGAGCAGAGCCATCCTATACTTGGCGGCGCAGATCAGCACGCCAGGACCGGGCTCGCGGATTGATTGCGAAGCCGGCGCCAAGCCGCTCTCACTCCACGCTTTCTTCACCCACTTCCAGGGGCCAGGTCACGAGATAGTCCTCGTAGTCCTCGACATCGATACCGTCCTCGGCAACGGTGCGGCCGCGCACCGAAATGCCCGCCGCATGCACCGTCTCCGGATCGCCCGATACCAGCGGGTGCCACCAGTAGAGATCGCGCCCCTCGGCAACCAGCCGGTAGCCGCAGGTTGGCGGCAACCAGGTGATTTCGCGCACCGCCTTGGGCGTCAGCTGGATGCAGTCAGGCACCGTCGCCTGCCGGTTCGGATAGTCCTTGCATCGACAGCTCTCGCCGTCGAGCAGCGTGCATCGGATCGCGGTCCAGGCGATCTCGCCGGTATCCCAGTCCTCAAGCTTGTTGAGACAACAGAGGCCGCAGCCATCGCAGAGGCTTTCCCACTCCGCATTGGTCATGTCCTCAAGGCTCTTCGCCTTCCAGAAAGGCATTTCGCCCATCGCCATCACACTTTCGTCAAATCGGTCGCGCTACTGCACCGCACATCTATCAGACGCATAAGGGTCGCAGTAGCAATTTGAGTTGCTGCCTGTTTCGTCCTTTCAACGGCCACGCCCAAGGGAAACACGCAGCAGAGAAATTTCGCAGAAAATTGCCGGTTTTTTAAGGCCGGCGAAGCGATATGCAAGTAGATTGGAATTTGACGCCGTGCAAATATTACGCGGCGCCGGCATGATGCCACGAAGCCTTCAGGACGTTGAGACCGTGCGGGAACCGAGGAAAGACGATAACCGGCCGAGGAAGCGGCATATCTTTCTCAGGATCGACTCCTGGATCGATTCGACGGTCTGGAACGCCGGTTTCAAGCTGGCACAGTGGTGGGAAGATACCACCATCTTCTTTCGGCGCTTCCGCGTCACGGGCTGGAAAAAGGTCGTCTTCGAAATCCTCGGCGAGGGCATGACCTGGGGCACCGTCGGCTCGGTGCTGATGCTGGCTCTGGCGCTTCCGGCGTTTGAGGAAACCAAGGGCAACTGGCGCGCCCAGAGCGACTTCGCCGTGACCTTCCTCGACCGCTACGGCAACGAAATCGGCCATCGCGGCATTATTCACGAAGATTCGGTCCCGATCGACGAATTGCCTGACCATCTGATCAAGGCGGTGCTGGCGACCGAGGACCGTCGTTTCTTCGACCATTGGGGCATCGACTTCCTCGGGCTTGCCCGCGCCATGACCGAGAATGCCCGGGCCGGCGGTGTCGTCCAGGGTGGCTCGACGCTCACCCAGCAGCTCGCCAAGAACCTCTTCCTTTCCAACGAGCGTACGATCGAACGCAAGATCAAGGAAGCCTTCCTTGCCGTCTGGCTCGAATGCAACCTGTCGAAGAAGGAAATCCTGAGGCTCTATCTCGACCGCGCCTATATGGGCGGCGGCACGTTCGGCGCGGCGGCGGCGGCACAGTTCTATTTCGGCAAGTCGATCACCGACGTCAACCTGGCGGAATCGGCGATGCTTGCCGGCCTGTTCAAGGCGCCGGCGCGCTATGCGCCGCATGTCAACCTGCCAGCGGCTCGCGGGCGCGCCAACGAGGTTCTGACCAACCTCGTACAGGGTGGCCTGATGACCGAAGGCCAGGTGATCGCTGCCCGGCTCAACCCCGCATCGATCATCGACCGCGCCCAGGTGAAGGCGCCTGATTTCTTCCTCGACTGGGCGTTCGACGAGGTCCAACGCATCGCTCGCCCCTTCGCACAACATTCGCTGATCGTGCGCACCACCATCGACATGGGATTGCAGAACGCTGCGGAGGACTCGGTTGAAGCGAGCCTGCGGCAATATGGTGAAAGCTACCATGTGAAGCAGGGCGCGCTCGTCATGATCGAGAACGGTGGGGCGGTGCGCGCCATGGTCGGCGGACGAGACTATGGCGAGAGCCAGTTCAACCGCGCCACCCGCGCGCTGCGTCAGCCGGGCTCCTCCTTCAAGGTCTATACCTACGCTGCGGCGATGGAAAAGGGCATGACACCGGAAACGGTTGTCGTCGATGCACCGATCACCTGGCGCGGCTGGTCGCCCCAGAATTATGGCCGCAGCTATGCCGGCCGCATCACCATCCTGACGGCGATCGCCAAGTCGATCAACACGATCCCGGTGCGGCTCGCCAAGGACAAGCTCGGCACCGAACTGATCGCCCAGACTGCTAAGAACATGGGCATCGAGACCCCGATCCGCACCGACAAGACCATGCCGCTCGGCACGTCGGAAGTAACAGTGCTCGATCAGGCGACGGCCTATTCGGTGTTTCCGGCCGGCGGCGTGCGGTCGCGCCGCCACGGGATCAGCCAGGTTCTCAATTACGACGGCGATATTCTTTACGACTTCGGACGCGACGAACCGCCGGCCCTGCGTGTGCTCTCGGAAAGCGCCAACGCCTCGATGAACTCCATGCTGACGCAGATCCCGATCATCGGCACGGCCCGCAAGGCAGCGCTCGACAACGGCATCGTCGTCGGCGGCAAGACCGGCACGACGCAGGCCTATCGCGATGCCTGGTTCGTCGGCTTTACCGGCGACTACACGACCGCTGTCTGGTTCGGCAACGACGACTATACCTCGACCAACAACATGACCGGCGGCTCACTGCCCGCCATGACCTTCAAGCGGCTGATGGACTATGCCGAACAGGGCATCGAGCACCGCGCAATCCCCGGCATCACTGCGCCTCAACCTACGCCGGCCAAAGAGCCCGAGGTCGCAACGGCAAAACCGGATGAAAACGCGCTGCCGCCGCTCATCCGGCCACGCTCGCTGTCAACCGATGTCACGCGTCTGCTCCGCACGATCGGTGAGACCTTCGAAAAGGCTCCGGCGCTGAAGGCGCCCGAAAAGACCGGCGGCAGGCTCGCTGCCTTGGGCGCAGAAGAAAAGCAGACTGGACAGGCCGATCCCAATGCTGCCAGCAACTAAGGTCTCCTGGAAAGGCAGGCGGCTGCAGCCCTGCGATGAGGCGGAGAGCCGCTCTACCCTTCCCGTTGCACCGGACGTCGATTTCGGCGAGATAATGCAGTATGGCGACGGTAGGCCGCCGCGAGACAGTATCCGATAGAGTTGCCCTTGTTCCGAATTCCCCTCCTCGTCGCTCTCTGCCTTGCCATCGCCTTCGGCGGCGGCATTGCGTCGGCCGTTTGGGCGCTGAAGGCAACGGTCGGTTTCGGCGCGATTGCAATCGGCCCCTGGGTTGCCTTTCCCGACGCCCAGACGGCCAATGCCGACCCCTACGCAAAGGCGCACCGGGCGCGTGCCGGAGAACTCCTTTATGGCGGCGCCGAAGGGCTGATGTTTGTCGCCCAGACCGACGACAAGGGCGAAAAGCTCCAGGCCGCCTGCTCCTATGACGTCACCGGCCTCACACCACAGGCGCGCTTCTGGACGATCTACGCGGCCAACGCCGACGGCCTGCCGCTGCGCCCTGGCTCCGACCTGCCCTCCGCGCTCAACTCCTGGACGGTGCTGCGTGGCGAAAGCAGCAATTTCTCGATCCACGTGTCGCCGAACGCGCAGCCCGACAACTGGCTTGCCGTGCGCCATTCGGGCACTTTCCGCCTTGTGCTGACGCTGCTCGACACGCCGACCGCAGGCTCGTCGGGCCTGATCGATCTTGCCATGCCTGTCATCCACAAGACGGGGTGCGGCGATGCGTAGCGTGTTGTTCGTGTCGATCCTCGGCCTCGTCGGCGCCGCCCTCCTGCACATCATCATTGTGCTGGCGCTGCCGCAATTTACTGGCCGCGATGCCTATACCCGCGTGCTCGGCCTGCTTGAAATGGACAGTTTCTTTGCCCTGACAAGCACGCCGGGTTCAACCGGCCTTGCCAATGACGACCCCTATCTCAGAACGGCCGTCTGCAGCTTTTCGATCACCGACGGGCCGGCGCGCTTCCTTGCCAGCGGCAGCGTGCCTTTCTGGTCGCTTGCGGTGTTCGACAGCAATTCCAACGAAGTCTTCAGCATGAACGACCACACGGCGGTCAACGGCAGGCTCGATCTTGTCGTGGCGACCCCGATCCAGCTGGTAGAATTGCGCAAGTCTCCACCCGAGGCACTTGCACAATCGATCATGGTCGAGATGAAGGAACTGGACGGCTATGCGGTGCTGAGAGCGATGGCACCGGTCGACAGCTTCGAGGAACAGGTCCGCAACTTCCTGGCGGAATCGACCTGCGAACCGTTCCGGCGCTAATCGCCGGTAGTGCTAGCGCACAAAGGGGCGCCGCAACGAATAAACTTCACCGCCGGTTCGAAGCAGCGGGCTCATTGTTTTGAAGGATGTGGTGGAAGGGACCCGGACTTCGGTTCATCTGCGCGGGTTCGTGTGCACGCGGATCCAAGTGAACGCGCGCGGCCATCGCCGCCCGCCGACGCCGTCAGTTCGGCAGAACTACTGCTTCTTGATCCGACGCCCATCGGGTGCCGTCGGCTGCGGATCGCGGCCGTCGAGGCGCTCGTAGCGGATGCCGGTGAACAGAAGAACCTTGGCTCCGCCCGATATGGCCGGAGGTCTGCGTGGTGGGATGCGAACCTTGCGGTCTTGCATTCTGATCACGTCTGCCATGCTCGTCTCCACAACGTCTTGAGACGGATGAACTACCGTACAGATTTCACCCTGCCCGTTCTCGGGCCAGCGCATTTTCCCAGGTCTTGCCTGGACAGGCGCGCTTTTCTCGTTTGCTCCTTCTTCCGGTCGCCCGGATGTTGATGGTCTGGATCACACGATACATCCCGATGATAACGGGTCACGATCGATTGAGCCATAGGCTGGTTAACAGAATGCTAATACAACCGTTGCAACTCCAACCTGCGTTCATTATCTCTCCAGACCGTCCGCCGCGATGTATCCGAGGTAACATTGACGGCCTCCGATCGACCCGATATCGCCGGGGCCCGCCCTCCATACCGGGTCGCGGCCGAAGGTCCGCCGCTACCGCCGGGACAGAAGACCGAACAGGAAGGAAGCGCCGGCGACCACTGCCAGGGTCGACAGTGGCTCGGTACGCACCCGCTCGCGGACACGCTCGGCCAACAATTCCGCCTCGCTGTGAACGACGGCCTTCGTTCCTGTTCCGATCGCCGAAACCGCTTCCGTCAGCCGCGCGATTTCAGCGCGCAGTTCCGCAAGCTGTGCATCTACTTCTGCGCGCGCATCCGCGACGCGACTATCCGTATCAGCCTCGTTTTCGGCGACCTTCTGTACTGCCTGCAACTTCTTCTCCACCATTACAACGCTCCCTTGTCCTGCGCCCGATCAACGCGCCCGGTGGCGTTTGGTTCCGCCCGAACCGCCAAATCTGAGCCAGCAAACGCAAACGGGCGGCCAAGAGCCGCCCGTTTCCAATCGAACCGAACCGTTGTCAGTTCTCGCAATAGGGATCGTCGACCTGGCAACGAACCAGAGGCGCCGGTCGAGCCCCTTCGTAGAGGATTCCGTCGTCCTGGCGGACCCTGATGCCATCGCGGTCGCGATCGCGTTCCCAGTCGCGGCGATCCTCGCGTTCCGCTTGTTCGCCCTGCCATTCATCGTTGCGGCGCCGCCATTCCTCGTCGCGCTGCCGGCGCTCCCAGTCGCGCTGGTCGGCGCGGCGATCACGCTCGCGCTGGCGCTCCCAATCGCGGCGATCGCGACGGCCCTCGACCCAATCCGGTCCGCGGCGCCAGCGATCCCGATCGCGATAGAAGTCGCGGCCGCGATAGTTGCGGTCCCAATAGTTGTCGAACTGGAAGACCACCGTCGGGATTCCGAGCGGACGATAGTAACGCGGCTCGACATAAACGCGGTTGCGGCGATAGTCCGCCTGGACGTAACGCCCGGCGACCCAACCACGCCCGCCGTAGAACGAAACGTCGCACCACGGAAGATCGGCCAGGCATCCATGGATTTCGACCGATTCGCCGGCCGGGATCAGCGACACAGCCGGATACCGGGTGCTCGGGCCGGAGCGCATGTTGACATTGGCGGTGGCAAAGCCTTCCGCAGCCTCGGCCATCGCCGGGGCGACGAGGAGCGCGCAGACCGCCGCCGCGCGCAGAATAAACTTCTTCACAGTTCCATATCTCCCATCAGGAGGCCCCTCTTCAACTGGCCCCCAAACGTCGGCGGGCGTCCGGAGCCCTTCACCGTCGCCGCGATACCTCATGGCCGCATGTGGATTTTTTATGGCTAATGAAGAGGATGTCCCCGGGCAAATGGCCTTTTGACGATGATCGTGCCACACCGTCACCCGCCACGC
Organism: Ensifer sp. MJa1; assembly: GCF_037026475.1. Taxonomy (NCBI): domain Bacteria; kingdom Pseudomonadati; phylum Pseudomonadota; class Alphaproteobacteria; order Hyphomicrobiales; family Rhizobiaceae; genus Ensifer; species Ensifer sp. MJa1. The sequence goes on from NZ_JAKUMO010000003.1 coordinate 162,141, forward strand.
AGGTGCCGCAAGCCTGAATAAAGCTCCAACATCCATAGTTAACAGTGCGCTAACGCTTTTCTTCTACTTTTTACGACGTGTGCCGTTCCGGATCACCGGCAATGGCGATCATGTTTTGCGTGCAGGGAATTATCGTGACGGATCGCTTTCGTGAGTTGGAAAGGCCACAGACCGGCCGCTTGAAGGACGTGGTCCTGATGGCAACCGTCACCGGATTCGAGAGCCTGCGCTTTCCTCGCAAATCCGACATGAAGCAGTTTGCAGAGCTGTTCGAACCGCTGTTCCTCGGTTCCAGCAACGAGGCGCGCCGGCAGGCGGCGGCCGCACTTTCCCAATGCCCACAGATACCCGAACCCGTCGCCGCCCTCATCGGCGGCATGCCGATCTCGATCGCCGCCATTTTCCTCACTCGCTCGCAGGCGATAACCGACCGGACGCTTGTTGCGATCATCCGTGGGAACGGCGCCGAGCATGCAGCAGCGATTGCCCGCCGCGCGGCCCTGTCGCCTCTCGTGATCGATGCGCTGGTCGAACACCACAATCCGCCAGGGCTCGCCGCCCGTAGCGGAGCCAAACACGCCGCGCTCGAACAGAACGCGCCTGACGGCGAAACCGCGTCAAGGCGTGCAGCCCGCGAGGAAGCGCTCCGACGCGAGATCAAGGCATTGGCGCGGACAAGCGCACAAGCTGCGCACCCGGCGCCGCCGTCCGCAGCAATCGGCGAGGTGCATGCAGCCCTGCTCGTGCGCTTTGCCCGCAGCGGCGAACTCATCCTGTTTTCACGCGTCCTTGGCGATGCGCTCGGTGCACACGACCTGCAGGTCGAGCGCATCCTGCTCGACATTTCCGGTCAGCGGCTCGCAACCAGCCTGGTCGCGCTGGAACTCGCCCCGGCCGATGCCGGCTTCGTGCTTAGGGCGCTCTATCCGCATCTGAGCGAACCTTTCGGCGACACGAGCCATGCCGAAGCCCTGATCGGCGCGATGGACCGCGAGCAGTGCCGCGAGCAGCTCGAGGCCTGGCTGGTGGCGGATGCCGAGGGCGAGGCCCAAGCCGCACGCCACGAGACCTATTTTTCCGACAACCCGGCCAACGATTCACGCCAGGTCACGCCACACAGGATTGCGGCGGCTTCCGGCTATGCCACGCCACAGCGGCTCTTCGGCAGGCGGCGCGGCTAGGCCGCGGCGCTTCGACCGGCTAAATCCGCATCCCAAGGCGCGCGACGATCGTCTCGTCAGGACTTTCCGGTTTCGTCAAACCGAAGCGAGCTCACGCAGATTCCGCGGGCTTTAGACGCGCGCCTGTACATAGGCTGCCCAACGGTGCGTGCCGTGGCTCCGGCAACGTTGCGTGCCTGACCGCCTCACGCTTGTTGCCGCGATCTAGGACCGCCCAGTCCCCTCCTCGGGGACAACCTCGAAGAGGTCGCCATGATCGTCCAGTTCGATCTCGACGATCCAGCAGTCCGGGTCGAACCGGATCTCGCTCTCAAGTGCTGCGTCAACCCGCTCGCCGTCACTGTCTCGAAGCCTCGCCTCGAACTTGCGTCCGACATCAGCCTCGTCATCGAAGTAATTCTGCGGCGCGGGGGCAAATAGTGTCTCGGTTCCGAGCCGCGTTCGCTGGCGGATGAAAATCGCGCCGGCCTCTTCCGCCCCCTTGCGCAGCACAGCCGCATAACCGCCGAGCGCAAAGGCACGGCGTAGCAGGGACGAGACGAAGATATGGGACTTCAAGCGCATGACAGCCAGATACACGGGCTGGCCGATGCAGGCAAATCCTGACGCTCGGAACGGGCGCGCGTCACAGCGCGCCGATCTCCTTGAGCTTCTTCAGAACCTGGGGATTGGGTTCGCCGGTCTGCGGCAGGCGATAGTGCTTTTCAAAGTGGCGGATCGCCGCGCGCGTCTGCTCGCCGGCAACGCCATCGACGGCGACATCGGCATAGGCAAGGTTGCTCAACCCCTTCTGAATGTTCAGCACCAGTTCGCTCGAAGCCGGAATCTCGGCGCGCGGGATCATCTGGCCGTCCTTTTCGGCGGAACGAATGGCAGCGGCGACCGGGTCTACCGGCGCGCCTGCGTCCTTCTGCTCCTGATAGGGCCTGCTGGCCGGCATGGCGGCGGCGTGCTGCTGGCCGGCGACCCGAAGCGCCTGCAGCAACTCGGCGCTGGCCTCCCCTGTTTCGGTGCGGCCGGCCCGTTGCTCGAAGCGCAGGATCGCGGCGGCCGTGCGTGGGCCGTTGCGCCCGTCCGGAACACCCTCGTAGAGACCGATCCTTGTCAGTTCCTTCTGCACATCGGCGATGAGTTTCGCATGGGCCTGATCCGGCACACTCGCCACACGCTCCGGCGATGGCTTGTCCGACGACAGGTCCGCCGACGCCTGAGCAATGACATCCTCGACGTTGTCCGCCTTGACCTCGCCTTCGCGCTCGATGACGAATGTGGTGACATTGCGCTGCTCGACGTCTTCGCCCTTGGCAATGGCGATCCGTTGCGCCGTCTCGGGGCTGACGAGCGGAACCCGGGTGCGCAGGAGCGGCGATGGATGGATGCCATGCTGATACCACATGGCATTGGCCGCGACGAAAGAGAACACCACGATGAACGCAGCCGAACCGCCGGAGACCAGCGGATGGCGCGCCATCAGGCGGCCGGCGAGCCCAACACCCTGTCCGGCAAGGGCCAGCCCGCGCACGGCCAGGCCGGGCGTACGCTGCGCGGCCTTCCTGCGTTCAGGCTGTTTTCGCTTGCGCGGCGCCATATCCCGGTTCCTCGTTCACACTTGCGTCCTCAAGCCGCCCTCCTTCGGCGGCCGGGCTCACGTCGCCGTCGCGCAAGCGCGGCGGAAACTCAACAGTCACCGACGCACTTTGCTCGTCGCGCTCGGCACAGGCGATGCCGGAGCCGTCGCGCGGAAGCGTGACGACGATGACGGTGCCTTCGCCCTCGCGGCTGCGGATCGAAAGGTTGCCGCCGTGAAGCGCAACAAGGCCCTTGACCAGCGAAAGTCCGAGGCCGGTGCCTTCATAGCGGCGGGTATAGTCATTCTGGATCTGGACAAAAGGTTGACCAAGCAACGCCAGCTTGTCGGCAGCGATGCCGATGCCGGTGTCGCTTACCGACAGCTTCAGCATTGCACCATCAGCTTCAGCATCGATGGTCACGACGCCGCCGTGATCGGTGAACTTGATGGCATTGCCGACCAGATTGATGAGAACCTGCTGGAACGCGCGCTGATCAGCGTTGATTTCGCCGACGCCGCGGGTCACGCGGCTCGCCAGCTTGACGCCCTTTTCAGCCGCCTGATGCGATAGCATCGCCTCGCAGGCGGCAACCGCCTCGGCAACACGGAACGGCTCCGGCATCAGTTCGTAGCGCCCTGCCTCGATCTTGCTCATGTCGAGCATGGTATTGACGACCGAGAGCAGATGCTCGCCCGACTTGTGGATCAGGCCGACATATTCGCGTTGGCGGTCATTCTCGAGCTTGCCGAAGTATTCGCCGGCGAGCACGTCGGAGAACCCGAGGATGGCATTGAGCGGCGTGCGCAACTCGTGGCTGACGGCGGCCAGGAAACGGGTCTTTGCGTCATTCGCCGATACGGCTTCCGCTGTTCTTGCCGCTGCTTCGGCGCGCAGCCCTGCCTCCTGCGAGACGTCACGCGACTGCGCAAGAATCGCCGTCAGGCGGCCATCGCGATCACGAAGCGGCGCCAGTTCGCAGGACATGAAGACAAACTGTTCGCCCTCGATCGGCAGCTTTCGCCGTTCGATGCGGATATCGACCGTCGCCCGGTCGCCACCCTGCCTGAGGATATCGATGGCGCTCAGAAAGGTAATGCGGTCGGAAACGTGGATCTGCTCGATGAAGCCGCGGCCCGAGGGGTCACGCATCAGGCTCAGATGCTCGGCGGCGTCACGGCCGTGAACCGAAACGACGTTGCCGCGCAGGTCGTGCACGGTCACAAGACCGGCGAAGAGGTCATAGGCTGCCGACAGGTCCGCCAATGCGTTGTCTGCAGCAACGGCTGCTTCGGCCCCCGGCGCCGGGCGGCGCGCGATGGCGACGGCCGCAACCAGCAACGAGGCCGAAGCCCACAGAGCGGTGCCGAGCGGAAGGGCGGAAGACACAGGCATGGCGAGCGACAGCGCGAGCGGCACCACCGGAAGCGCCGTCAATGAGACGGCCGCGATCGTGCGCAGGTGCTTGGCCTCCCGGTGGCTGGCAAACGACGAAGCCTCACGACGGGGCAGCCACAGGGCCGCGATCTCGTCCACGCGGGACGCCCATCTGCCAGCCATGTTACGCAATACGCTCACGCTTTACCCTGCTACAATTGTTGTTCTTGCGAGGCTGGTTTGATCGTTTTCCGCTTCGTGCGGGTCGCGATTCAGATCGCCTCGGGACATGTCGGAATCTCGCATCCCCGGCTTAATGAAAGAATAAACGCGACCGTGCCGGAACGGCGCGAAACGGCGCAAAAATCCCGTTTTGAAGCAAAACGAGCGACCTTCATTTCTTGTGGTTAACGGGGCGTAAGCAACGGATTTCTGTGCATTTTCTGCACACTGTTAACGATTGTGGCGCGCCGATTCGGTGCGATTGCCGGTGCTTTCGGGCTTCGCGCCCCGGGCTTTGCCACGAACCTTAACGGCGAAAGCTAAAATGCGACACAAATGCCCGACAAAGCACGCAAGACGGCCATTTCATTAAAATTTGAAGCAAATGCCGGGCGTTTTCGAAAAGGCGTCTTGTGATTCCCGGCCTAGTGTCGACCTCAACAAAGGGCCGGGTGTCGTTTGAAAACGCCAACCGGCCCCGAGGGAAATGACAGCAGCGTGAACGGGTATCAGGGGATACAACGGCGCTGGCGGATGCCGAAGGTGGAAAGACCGGCTAAAAGACCGGTGGGCCTAGGCAGCCAAACGAAGGATGGGCAGAACATGTGGTTTCTCATCAAGGCGACATTCTGGTTTTCGCTGGTGCTGGTGCTGCTGCCGTTCCTCGATCCGTCGAGCTCCCAGAAGCTTGAGCATGCACCCAAGGTAGAGCTCGGCGACACCTTCTCTGCAGCCAATGAGGCGTTCCAGTACATCAGCGCGATCTGCATCCAGAAGCCCGAAATCTGCGAGAAGGGTGCTGAAACCTTCGTCGCCCTCGGGCACCGGGCTCGCGAAGGCGCCCGCATCGCCTATGAGTTCCTCGACACCCAGTTTGCTGAAACCGATGCGACCAAGCCGGACGCCAAGGTGATGACCGGTACGGTCACACCGGCGATGACCGGCACGGTCACAGCGGCCGCCCGTGTTGCCGACCAGGCTGCCGAGGCAAGCACGATCGACGCCGAACCCGTCTTCAAGCGCACGCCGGTTCCCGAAAAGCGTCTCGATCCGAAGGCCGCTGCGGCGCAGTAACGGCGCGCGGCTTCACCCACACCATTGCCTGACTTTACTGCCTGACTTGCCGCCCGTTGCGGCCGCCGCGAGGATCCCATCCCCTCGCGGCGTTTTCTTTTTAGGCGCAACCGCTGATCGCACCAGAGCCAGCCACGCTCAAGCCATCGCTGCTTATGTCCACGGCCAGACGAGCGGAGGCACCTATGCAGATCTATGGGCTTTTTTCGAACGCGGGCGCGATGAAACCGACATCGACCGCTGCGTCGACCGGCGGCGACGCGATTTCGTCCGAGCAAAAGGATCCGGCATCGCTTGCGACGCTCCTCGGCGCCGATACGGAAAGCTCGGCGACCCGGGCGGCCACTGCCAAGAAAAAGCTCGACGAAATCAAGCAGCAACTCCAGGCGCTCCGCTTCTGGGCGTCGGATCCCGACACGCTGGCGCGACTTGCCAAACAGCTTGCACAACAGCTCGGCTCAGCGGCACAGCAGCTTGCCGGCAGCGGCATGACTGGTGCGGACGGAAGTATTGCGGCTGTCGCCGGCATCGCGACGGCCGCGTCGCAGGCGAGCAAGGCGCAGGCGGCTGACGTCACCAGCGAGGCGAACGGGCAGACGAGCTTCGTTGAGCGCGCCTACCGCGAATTCGCTGAGATCGACGCGCGATCCGGTTCCGAGGGGCGCATGGTCGACGAGTTCAAGAGCGTTGCCGAACAGTTGAAGCAAGTGTTGCGAAAGGCGGAACAGGATCTGCGCACCGAAGGCGCTGGACGCGACGCCGACGATGCACGCAGGGCAAGCCACGTCTTGTCGGCAGCGATCGGCAGCCTCGATGGATTTGGAACTGGCCTGGCCGCGCTGGGCTCTGCGGCCCCGTCAAGCGTTTCGATTTAGCCGCACTGCGCGCAACAACGACGACGGGAGCAGCAATTCGCGGTTCTCAACGACGTCGCCATCACCTATATGGGGTCAGACGACCCGGCGGCCGAGCGACGGCAGCCGGCGCTCAATGGGACGAACATCGTTCGCGGCAGAGGGCCGCAGGCGTATAATGCCCTGACAACTGGACCCGGATCATGACGACGCTTGACCAGATCATCGACGATTTCGCCTTCCTCGAGGAATGGGAGGACCGGTATCGCTACGTGATCGAGCTCGGCAAGGCGCTGCCTGAAATGCCGGAGGTCAAGCGTACCCAGGAGAACAAGGTCCAGGGCTGCGCAAGCCAGGTCTGGCTCGTGACCCATACGGGCGGAAATCTGGAAGACCCGGTGCTGACCTTTGAAGGGGAATCGGATGCGCACATCGTGCGCGGCCTCGTTGCGATTGTTCTCGCGATCTACTCCGGTAAGCCTGCCTCGGAGATTGCCAAGATCGATGCGATCGACACTTTCAGCAAGATCGGCCTGATCGAGCATCTCTCGACGCAGCGTGCCAACGGGCTGCGCTCGATGATCCGCAGGATCAAGAACGAGGCAAAGCTTCGTCTGGCTGCCTGACAGGCAGCCGTCCCTTCCGCTCACCGATACCAGCGGCCGATGCTGGCCGCCGTCGAGAATTCCGCGCCTTCCTTGCGCGTCCACGCTGGAAGCGTTGTCGCAACGTTCTGTGCCGACAATATCGGGCCTCCCAGACCGCACTGAAAGCCGGATCAGTGAACGCGTGCGGGACCCTTGACGCACAAAGGCCGGACGCTCTGGCCCGGCCTTTGTGATTGAAACTCTCCACCCTCGCAGCCGAGCCGCCCTAAAGGCTGCCCGCTTCCTCCTGCGAAGCCTTACGCTTACTTGCCGCGACGCTTGCGGCGCTGGCCGAGGCCCATTTCCTTGGCAAGGCGCGAGCGCGCTTCCGCATAGGCTGGCGCGACCATCGGGTAATCGGTCGGCAGGTCCCACTTCTCGCGATATTCTTCCGGCGACAGGCTGTGATGGGTCATCAGGTGACGCTTGAGCGACTTGAAAGTGCCGCCACATTCCAGGCAAGTGATCTGGTCGTCCTGGACGGACTTGCGAACCGATACGGCCGGCTTCGGCTTTTCGACTGGGATCACGACCGGCGCCGGTGCCGCTGTGTTGTTGAGCGCCGAATGCACATCTGCGATCAGCGTGGGAAGCTCGGCGACCGGAACCACGTGATTGCTGACGTAAGCGGCAACAATTTCCGCCGTCAGTTCAACCAGAAGTTCATGGCTCGCGCCAAGCGCTGTTTCAGTCATTTCTTTCTCCTATCGGACTTCAGCACAACCCGAAACGGCGTCTCGGGGGAGGAACGCTTGCAACAGTCGTCAGGAAGCCTTCGCTGCCTTGGGATAGACCATCAAGCGCAGCAAGGACAAACGCTTGCCGCGATATCAAGAGTTGGAATTTTGATTACGAAACCTGCTGCCGAGTCACAGGGACGACCGAACTCTCTAAGCAACAATCAACATACACAACTCAAGCTGGAATTTCAGATCAAAGTATTTTCCACGACGACACTTTACATTTACTCGATTAACATCACTGCGCGAAAAGTCCAAACATAAATTTAGCGCTAGTTAGCAACTTTATCTCCAAATTGCTAAATTGGCCACACTGCATCGCAAAGTTCTGAAATACAGATTCAGAAATGCTGTCGATCAGCGACGACCTGGCTCTTCTTTTTGCGGAAGCTGATCTATGACGGACAGCTTCGTAAGTCTGTATCCAGCCTGGTGAGCGGCTTTTGCCAAGAGATGAGCCGATATAGGCGCAGTCAGGACAAAGAAAAAGAAGCCCGCAAGTGCGCGAATCAATATAGCGGCGTCCAGCGAATGCACACCGGCTGCCAGAAGCAGCAGGCCCGAACCAATTGTTCCGGCCTTCGAGGCGGCATGCATACGGGTATAAAGGTCCGGGAAGCGCACGATGCCGATCGCGGCAAGAAGCGAAAATATCGCCCCCACGACCAAAAGAAGCGCGACCAAGAGATTGAGCGCGGTTTCCAAGAACGGAATCATCGGCGTCCTCCCTTGCGCCTGCGCTGCGTTGCCCTGGCCTGGGACGCGCTAACGCGCTCGGCACCCGCTCTCTCGGGTGAAAGGCCACGCGCCAGGATGAACCGGGCAAAGGCGACGGTTGCTAGGAAGCCGACGAGGCCGAGCGCAATGGCAATGTCGATGTAGAGATTGAAACCGGTGCGGACGGCGACAACGGCAATCAGACCGATGGCGATTGCCACCAGCATGTCGAGGCCGAGCACCCGATCCGGCAAGGTCGGGCCGCGGATGATGCGCCAGACGGTAATCAGCAGTGCAACCGACAGTACGATAAATGCGAAACCGGTTGCGAAGGCTTCGATCTGGTCTGGCAGGCTCATTCGAAAGCCTCCTTGATCCGCCGTTCGAAACCATTGGCGATGTCGCGCCGCAGGCCGCCAGGATCAGCGCAATCAAGCGCGTGCACGTAGAGCGTCTTGCGGTCGTCGGATACATCAACCGACAGGGTCCCCGGCGTCAGGGTGATGAGGTTGGCGAGCAACGCAATCTCGAAATCACTCTTGACCGTCAGCGGGTAGGCAAAGATGCCGGGTTTCAGCACCATCTTCGGCTGGATGACCATCAGCGCCACCTTGGTCGCCGAGATCGCCAGCTCCTTGAAGAACAACGCCGTCAGCAGGAAAAGCCTGAAAGGGCGCACCGGATAGGCAACGGGCTCAAGCTCGCGCCGGATCAGAAAGAGCGACAGGGCACCGACGGCAAAACCGAGAACCAGGTTAGCCGGCGTGAAACTGGCGCTGATCGCCCCCCAGATCGCGGTGAACACGAGGTTGATGGTGAGGAACTTGATCACGGGGCACCTCCCGGAAAGACCGAGTTCAGATAGGCCGAGGGTTCGGCAAGCCCGGCCGCAGCGCTCTGGATGGTCGCGAGCAGAGGCTCGGGGTAAAGGCCGATCGCCAGCGCCAGAAGCGTCAGGGCGGCGAGTGGCGCCAGGGCAGCGAACGAGACTTCCGACGCGGCTGCGGCTGTGTCGTTCACCGTATCGCGCCAGTAGGCAAGCAGGAAGAAGCGGCCCGTGGCAATCGTCGTCAGGAAGCCGGTGAGCAGCAGGACCGCAGCCAGCCACCAGGCGCCGATATCGAGTGCTGCCTTCACCAGCATGACCTTCGGCCAGAACCCCGAAAACGGCGGCAGGCCGGACACGGCGAAGGCGAGCATCAGCGACAGCGCCGCGAAACCGGCATGGCGGCGGTAAAGGCCGGCAAGCGCAGACAGCAAAAAGCTGCCGCCAAGCTTCGCTGCCACGCCCGAGGCGAGGTAGAGAGCCGTCATGACCAGCATCGAATGCAGCGCGTAGAAGATCGCCCCGCCAATTCCACCTGGCCCACCGACGGCAACCCCCGCCAGGATCGATCCGATGCCGGAAATCACGAGATAGCCGAGCATGCGGCGGAAGTCGGACTGCGCGAGCGCACCGAAGACGCCAACGAGCATCGTCAATGCGCCGGCAATGGCGATGACAAAGCTCAGTTCCTCGCGTTCGACCGGCAGCAGCATGACGGTAACTCGTATCAGGGCATAGATGCCGACCTTGGTCAAAAGGCCGGCAAACAGCGCCGAGACCACGACGCGTGGCGTGTGGTAGGAGGCGGGCAGCCAGAAGTTGACCGGAAAAGCCGCAGCCTTCATGCCGAAGGCGAGCAGGAACATCGCCGTCAGCGTCATCAGCGGCGCCGTGCCGGCGAGGCCCTCCGCCTTGCTGGCGATGTCGGCCATGTTGAGCGTGCCGAAGCTCGCATAGAGGTAGCCTGTCGTTACCAGAAACAGCGTGGTCGCGACCAGGTTGAGGAAACCGTACTTCACCGCGCCGTCGATCTGCTCCCGCTCGGAACCGAGCACGATCAGCCCGAAAGACGAGATCAACAGCACCTCGAACCAGACGTAGAGATTGAAGATGTCGCCGGTGAGGAACGCGCCGGAAACACCGGCCATCAGCAGCATCAGGAATGGGTAGAAACCATATCGCCGGCCGCTGTCGTTGATATCGGCAATCGAATAGATCCCGCCGGCAAGGGCGACGACGGAGGCGGTCAACGCAAAGAGCGCCCCTGTCAGATCGACCGTAAAGGCAATGCCGAAGGGCGGCAGCCAGCGCCCCATGACCATCGTCACCGGGCCGCTTGCAAGCACGTGGCGAAGAAGAAGGACATCGATGAGCACGAGCGCCGCCAGACCCGCGACGGAGACAAAGGGGTGCCAATCGATCTTTCGGCGCAGCATCACCAGCAGTGCGCCAACGGTCAGGCACCAGGCGACCGGGAGGATCACCAGCCAATCGGCCGCCGCGACCGGCTCAAGCACGAGCGCGGCGGCAAGGTCAGCGGGGGGAGAAGTTGAAACGGCCATGGGTCAGTCAATATCCAAGCGGCGGAGCCGGATCGTCCTTCGGCTCGGCGACGCGCATCTCGTCGGTGTTGTCGGTCTGAAGCTCCTCATAGGCCCGCCAGGCAAGAACCAGCAGGAAGGCAAAGAAGGAGAAAGAGATGACGATCGCCGTCAAAATCAGGGCCTGCGGCAAGGCATTGGCCGCCGGACCGGTGAGCGCATCTTCGCCGGCCGGAATGACCGGTGGCACGCCGCGGGTCAACCGCCCGCCGGTGAAGATCAGCAGGTTGACCGCATTGCCGAGGATGGCGACACCGAGCAGCACGCGGATGATCGACTTCGACAACAGCAGGTAGACGGCGACGGTGAAGAAGATGCCGACGAGCAGCGAAAACCAGGCTTCCATCATTCGCCTCCCCGCTCTTCGAGCGAAAGCGCGATGGAGCTGATGGCGCCGACGACCACCAGATAGACGCCGCAGTCAAACAACATCACCGTCGACAGCGGTATCTCTAGGCCAAACACCGATGGGTAGATCCACAGGCCGGTCATGAAGGGAACGCGGGCGGCGATCGAGATCAGACCTGCAACGGTCGATGCGAGCAATCCAGTACCGGCAATCGCCATGGGGTGGAAATAGATGGCGTGGCGTACCGTCTCGACACCGCAGGCGATGCCGTAGATGGCAAGTGCCGAAACCGCGATCAATCCGCCGATAAACCCGCCTCCGGGTTCATTGTGGCCGCGCAGCAAGACGAATATGGAAAACACCACCATCAGGCTCGTCAGAAACGGTGCGACGGCCCGGAAAATCACCGACCTCATGCGCGCTCCTCTACGTCCGGATCGTTGTCGGCGATACGCCGGAGCGAACCGGCTCTGAGGCGCACGAGCGACAGGATGGCAAGGCCGGTGACCATCACCACGGCGATTTCACCCAGAGTGTCCGTACCGCGGAAGTCGACGATGATGACGTTCACGACATTGGCGCCATGGGCAATGGATTTCGAATAGAGATTGAAGAACTCCGTCAGCGTCGCATCGAAGGGAACCCCTGTTACCTTGAGCAGCATCAATCCAAAGCCGAGGCCGCAGGCGAGCGCGATGGTGACATCAGGGATTTTTTGGCCGAGTGGTCGGTGGTCTGAGTGCGAAAGCCGGAGCCGCGTCATCACCAGCGCAAGCACCACCACCGACAAGGTTTCGATCATAAACTGAGTGAAGGCGAGATCCGGGGCACCGTAAAGCAGGAAAATGACGGCAACGGCAAAACCCTGAATGCCGAGCGAGACGATGGCAGTGAGCCGGTCGGCAGCGAGCAGGACCGCGCCCAGGCCGATAACGGCGATGGCCATGACAGCCAGTTCATGCAGGGGAACGTCGCCTGCAAAGAACGGAGCACGGGGCAACTCTCCATAGGAAAGCGGCACGCCAAGAAGCACTACGGCAATCAGTACGAATGTCGCGGTCATATAGACATCGAGGCGACCGGATTGCAGCCGGCGCGTCAGCGCAACCGAGAAACGGATAAGGCCGCGGATGAACTGATCAAAGCCGCGATCCGGGCCCCAGCCGATATCGACAAGGATCGAGGAGACGAATGCCCGCAGGCGGTCAAGGTTAAGATAGAATAGGGCACCAAGTGCAACCGTCGCGAGCGACAGCGCCAATGGCAAGCCGATATCCGGGATGATCGAAATGGTCACCGTTCGCGGCGCACCAGCAATCGCCGACGCCATCGGTGTCGACACCAGTTCATGCGTCAGTCCCGCCAGAAAGGCAGCCGTCAGCCCCTTGACCGACAACAATGCCGGACCGAGCCACAGCAGAATTGGCGCGTCATGCGGCGTCTGGGGCGTCTCGATCCTTGGGCCGACAAATGGCTTCAGGGCAACGGCAAAGGCAACAGCAAACATCAGCGCGTTGCCCAGAATGGCAAGCGCGGCAAAGATCATTGACCGCAGGTCGAAGCCCGACAGCGCATAATAGATCTCCTCCTTCGCAAGAAACCCGAAGAAGGGCGGCAGCCCTCCCATCGAAAGGGCGGCAGCAAGCGCGATAACAAAGGTGAACGGCATCGCCGTTCGCAGGCCGCCCAGTTGGGTCACGTCACGTGCGTTGGTCTCGTGGTCGATAATTCCGACGACCATGAACAACGCGCCTTTAAACAGCGAGTGCGCGACGAGGTACAGAACTGCCGCTTCGATGGCGTGCGGAAAACCGAGACCCGTGAGCATGACGAGCATGCCCAATGAAGCTGTCGTCGTATAGGCGAGCATCAGTTTCAGGTCGGTCTGGCGGCAGGCTAGCACGGCGCCGATGATCAAAGTGATGCCGCCGAACAGAGGCAGCAGGATCTGCCATTCGGGCGTACCACCGAGCACGGGGTTGAGCCGCATCAAGAGGTAGACACCCGCCTTCACCATGGTCGCCGAGTGCAGGTAGGCCGAGACCGGCGTCGGCGCTTCCATCGCGTTCGGCAGCCAGAAATGGAACGGAAACTGCGCCGACTTGGTGAAGGCGCCGCCAAGAACGAGGATCAGTGCGGCAAGGTAGAACGGGCCTTCGCGCAACTCCGGACCGAAGGCGGTAAGCAGCGAAAGCTGAGTGATGCCGCTGACATTCCAGAGGATCAACAGCGCGGCAAGCAGGAACAGCCCCCCTCCTCCGGTGACGACGAGCGCCTGGAGTGCTGCGCGTCGCGCGGCTTCGCGCGAATGGTCGAAGCCGATCAAGAGGAACGACGTGATCGACGTCAACTCCCAGAAGACGAAGAGCATCAGGAAGCTGTCGGATACGACGAGCCCAAGCATCGAGCCCATGAACATCAGGATGAAGGAGAAGAAGCGTCCCTGCTGCGGATGCCCTTTCAAGTAACCGCCGGAGTAAAGCACGATCAACGTGCCTATCCCGGCGATCAAAAGGACAAACGTCAAGGACAGACCATCGATCAGCCAGGAAAAGCTGACATTGAACGACGGGATCCAGGCATAACCGCCGGTAACCACTTCGCCCGCGGCGACTTCCGGCCAGAAGCGGGTGAAGTGCAGTACGATGGCGGCTGGAAAAAGCGCCAGAACCCAGGCCGCGTTATGTCCGAGAAGTCGCGTCAGAACCGGTGCGAGCAGTGCCGCAACGAAGGGGAGTGCGAGAGCCAGTAATGTTAGGGCCGCAACATCCATCGTGCCGGCTGCTCCTTTGTTTTTCACCGTACAATCAAGCGAACACCCGACATAGAAGAAGGGCCATGGCGCCTCAAGCCTTATCCAGATAAAATCGGCGTTATGTGCCATCAAATCGTCGAAGACGGCAGGAAACGCCAAGCTTTTCCCGGTTAGATGAGCCCGCCAAGTGCGGTGGCGGCCGGCGACAATGGGAATGCTGTTAGCAAAATATTCAGTCGGCGCCAGCGAATGGATCGAACGTTGTGGAAACGGCGCGGCAGGACGTGGTAGTTGTACATTCAGACTTCCTCAATTCAAGATCCTACCCAGCCGACAATGACGGAACCCGGCAATCGATCATAGATCTTGCGCGGATGACGTCGCCGGCCACCGCCACCTGACAGTCCTTCTGCAGCAAGCAGTGTTGAAGCGACAAAGCCATATCTGAAAGAGGCGAGGCCCGCTTGAAACGATCTCGCATTGTGGTCATCGCAAGTATCCTGGCCGCGCTCGGCGCCATCCTGCCGATGCTGGCAGCCTATTATCTTTCCTGGTCGATCGCGGTGCGCAGCGAGCAGGCGCGACTGGCGCGCCTTGCCGATTACACCATCATGCGGGCAGATGCGGCCCTTGAGGAAGCGACCCGCGCGCTGAAGGCCGCCGAGCGCTTCGACACGCCTCCGTGCATGGCGGCACATATCTCGGCGATGCGTGCGCTTGTCGTCAACACGACCTCCATCGAAGATATCGGCTACTTCGAGAACGGGCTGCTCAGATGCACCTCCTGGGGTTATCCGCCCCGCCGCCTCACCCGTTCTTCGCCCGCAGACTTTACCGCCAGCAACGGCATCGAAGTGATCCCGCGGATGTATCCCACGATCAGCATCGGCACCGCGATGACCGCCTTTCGGTATCGGTCCTACACCGCGCTGACCAATCCGGCCCGCTTTGTTGATGTGATCGCCGAGCCGGGCACCCGCCTGGCGGTCGCCACGAAGAATGGTGTCGTGATCAGCACCTTGAACGACCCTGACGCCTCGCTCACGGCGCAGCTCGCCGAGCTTCTCAAAACCGGCAGCGATGCCGGTGATCTGTTCGCAACCGCCCGCGGAACAAACTGGATCGCGGTTGCGAGTGCGCCCAATATTGCCATGCTCAAGGACATGGATCGCGAGCGCCTGCTGCTTTTGCCGGTCGGCGCCCTCGTCGCCGCCCTGATGGTCGGTCTCGTGGTGTGGTTGTCGCGGCGGCGGCTTTCGCCGCTTGGCGAGCTTTCGATCGCCGTTCAGCGCAGCGAATTCATCGTGCACTATCAGCCGCTGATCGAACTGAAGACGGGTATCTGCGTCGGTGCGGAAGCGCTGGTGCGCTGGCGGCGCCCCGACGGGCAACTCGTCCGGCCTGATCTTTTCATTCCGCTTGCAGAGGAAAACGGCCTGATCGAGGAGATCACCGACCAAGTCATCCGTGCGGTAATCGCCGAGATGAAAGCAGTTCTTGCCGCCGATCGATCGCTGCATATTGCCGTCAACCTTGCAGCCGACGACATCAAGTCCGGCCGCATCCTCCCGGTCATTCAGATGGCTCTCGAAAATACAGGGGTCTTGGCCGAGCAGATCTGGCTGGAAGCGACGGAGCGCGGCTTCATGGACGTGAAATCAGCGCGGGCGACGATCGAGGAGGCACGCCGCCGCGGCCACTCCGTGGCAATCGACGATTTCGGCACCGGCTATTCGAGCCTGCAATATCTGCAGGAACTGCCGCTCGATGCGCTGAAGATCGACAAGTCCTTCATTGACACGGTTGGCACCGATTCAGCCACCAGTTCGATCACGCCGCACATCATCGACATCGCCAAATCGCTCGACCTCTATATCGTCGCCGAAGGCATCGAGCGGCAGGAACAGGCGGATTACCTTTTGGAGCGCGGCGTTCAATATGGCCAGGGGTGGCTGTTCTCCAAGGCCTTGCCCGCGGCGGAGTTCGTCGCCTTCTACAACGACAGCAAGCGCCGGCGGGGCGCCGGTCCGGCCGTGATCCGCCGCGAGATTGCCTAGGGCCAAGCTGCGCCGAACTCCTGCGGCGAATGGCGTCGTTTGTACACTCGACTGCCGGTTCCCATATGTAATCGTGGCAACGACAGATGGCCACGCTATGAGGTCTACCGAGGATTGACACTGACGCACGGAAGGAGTGGCATGGGGCATGCTGTTCCACTAGGAACAGGCCCCGTGTCCTTGGCTAGGCTACTAAAAACAAGGGTCGAGCAAGCCGAGAGGAGGTCTGCATGCTGCGCATCCTGACTGCACTCGCATTTCTGCTCCCCTCTGCCCTTTCGGCGGCAGCCGCCGAGGACTGGGCACCCTATGCCAATGCCCGTTTCGGTTACGTGCTTGACATCCCTCCGGGGTTCGAACTGCAGAGCCAGGGCGACAATGGTGACGGCGCAAGTTTCCACGCCAACGACAATGGCGCGACCCTCTCTGTTTTCGGCAGCACCCTTATGGACGGCGACTTCGAGACCGACGTCAACGACCGCATCGGCACCGAGCGGGAGGGCGATTGGCGGATCGTCTATTCGCGGGTGACAGCCGCATGGGCAAGCTTCTCCGGTTCGCGCGGCGAGGAAGTCTTCTACACGCGGGCGATCGCCCTTTGCGACGGCAGCGCCGCCTATTTCCGCCTGCAGTACCGCAAGAGCCGTCTTACCAGTTTCGACGGCGTGATCTCGCGCATGGCAGAGGCACTTCGGCCATCCGAAGGCTGTCAGCAGGCGCCTGTTGCCGCTGCAGCTGGCGAAGCCCCGAATTGACCAGGAACGGGTGGCTCAGGCGGCCGCCGCGGCGCTGAAGCAGGTCAACACCGCCGAATAGTGAACCGCAGCTCCGGTCACGACGAAGCCGTGCCAAATCGCGTTCTGGAAGCGCAATTTTTCCCAGACATGGAAGATCACGCCGGCCGAGTAGATGACGCCCCCGATCAGGATCAGCACCAGTGTCGTGGTCGACAGCGTCGAAAGAAGCGGCCCGACGACCAGCACGCCGCTCCACCCCATGGCGAGGTAGAGCAGGATCGCCAGCCGGTCGAAGCGGCCTGGGAAGAGACATTTGATCGTGACCCCAAGCGCGGCGATCGCCCAGATGGCGATCAACATCACGAACAGAAACGGATCGTCCAACCCGCGCTGCAGGAACGGCGTATACGTCGCCGCAATCAGAACGAAAATGGACGAATGGTCGAAGCGGCGCAGGAACCATTTGGTTCGCGACACCGGATAGAGATTGTAGAGGAAGGAAATCGACAAGGTCGCGAGCAGCCCGGCGCCGTAGATGGCGGCGGCCGCAAGCTGGCCCGAGGTGCTCCACAGCGTCGCATAGAAGATCAGCGCAGTGACGCCGACGAGTGCTGCGGCAAGACCGATGCCGTGCACGATGCCGTCGGCGATCAGCTCCGAGCGATCATAGTTCCATTTGACCCCGCCGAACTCCACGCAATTCCTCTCCCGGACATTGTCCATTGCACGCGCTCAACAGGCCCGCGCTTCTTTCATTGCAACTATCCTGCCATAGAGCGGTATCGCGGCAAAGCCGGCCCGGAGCGGCAAAAGCATCAAATTTTGCAACGCATTACTACAATCGCGTGCCACCACTATAAATCGTAGCGAGCGCTTGTTTGCACGGCCGGCGACAACCACATGCCCCTCAAGAAAGAAGCCGGCCGCGGAGGAAAGTCATGGCAACCTTGCGCACGCCCCTGCCGAACCAGGCCGCCGCGCTCACCGCGCTCTGCCTGCGATCGAAGGCGGTGTGGGGTTATGATGCCGCGTTCCTGGAGGCCTGCCGGCCCGCATTGACGTTGACGGCTGAAGACTGGGCGGAATCTGATCTGCAGATCGCCGTCGATGGCAATCGCATCCTCGGCGTGGCGCAGGTCCACGCGAGCGGCGATGTGGCCGAACTCGACAAGCTTTTCATCGATCCGGACGCACGGGCGGCCGGGGTCGGCCGGAGGCTCTTCGGCTGGTGCGTCGAGGCGGCGCTGAGCCGCGGCGCCACGGTCATGACGATCGATGCGGATCCCGGCGCCGCCGCGTTCTATCGCCGCATCGGCGCCGTCGATGACGGAGTCGTCGCCTCGACCGCTATCCCCGGGCGGTTGTTGCCGCGGTTGAAACTGGACCTGAATGACGACCGCGTCCGCCGCCGCTAACTCAGACGGGCGCGGGCAGTCCGCGGGTCATCGTCCGCCGCGGGAGACCTCTGCGGCGCAATCCTGGCAGAGTGGCGCATGCGGAACGGCCTGAAGGCGCGCTGACGAAATCGGCAAGCCGCAGCGTACGCAGGTGCCGAAGGTTCCGGCAGCCATGCGGTCAAGGGCAGCGTCGATAGCGCGGATCTCTTCCTGGCCGGCGAGGCCGAGCCCTTCCAGAACCTCGTCGCCTTCCCGCTCGGTCACGCGGTCGGGCACGTCGGCGTTCATCGGCTCATCGAGATCGTGCTCGATCTTGACCAGTCGCCCCTGCAATTCCTCCTTGCGGTGCGTCAGGCGATCGCGAAAGTCGTCAAGCGCAAACTTGTCCATCTGAACACTCCTTGGCGGTGGCGGCGCGACAGCTGCGCCGCGACCCGCTCTTATTGTTGGCAGCTCACCGGTCGACGAGAACGGCGCAGGGGCAATGGCTGACGACCCGGCTGGCGGTCGATCCGATGAAGTAATCGATAAGCCCCGGGGCATGCGATGCGATGATCACCAGATCGGCATTCTCTTCCTTGGCGAAGGCGTTGATGGTGCCGGCGGCGCCACCTGTGCGGATTTCGACGCGGCCGTTGATGCCGTGCTTGATCTTCAGCGCATCGAGCGTTTTCTGGGCCTGTTTGCGAGACTCCTCGACCATCTCCAGCGGGAAGTCGACGATCATGTAGCCCTGCGCATAGGCGTTCAGATCCTCGACGACGTTAAGCAGGACAATCTCGCCCCCTTCGTCGATCAGCTTCTCGGCAATGCCCAAAACGGACTCGCCGTGCTCAAGTTGATCCATGGCAATCGGGACGATGATCTTCTTGTACATGCTGTACTCCTTCTGTTGCCCACATGGACCGCCGGCGCCGAGATGCGACAGGCCAATCCCTCATCTGGAGATTGCGCCCCCGCCGCGCTTTGGGCTTTGATTGAAATCAAATCGGCTGCGCCGCGTTCGCATGTCCTCAGATAAAATGAGGTAGGGCGTCGGGCACCACTGTCAACGCTCATCGAACACAACATCAAGCGATCGATGGACTTCCGTGAACGAGCCGGCCGGCCCATATTCCCACAATCAGTTTCAACGAAACTGCCCCGCCAACCGGCGGCGGTCCCGAAGTCCAAGGAGGCAGTATATGACGTCGCACCCGACGCCCGACATCCCGACCGACCACGCGCTCGCGATGCCGGCCCATGTCGACCACGCGCATCTGGTCGTGCAGGATCTGCCAGTTGTTTCCGCCTGGTACCAGAAGATCATGGGGCTGAAGCCGCTTGAGACGGGCGCGAATGGCGAAACGCTTGGTGTCGGCGGACGACCGCTGCTGACATTGACGACCAAGGGCAACGCTGCACGGGCGCCACGCAACGCGCCGGGCCTGTTTCACAACGCCTTCCTGGTGCCCAATCGCGAGGAGCTCGGCCGCTGGCTGGCTCACGCTGCGCATAACGATGTCCGGCTGCAGGGCGCTTCTGACCACCTCGTCAGCGAGGCGATCTACCTTGCCGACCCCGAAGGCAACGGCATCGAAGTCTATCGCGACCGGCCCCGCACCGAATGGACGTTCCAGCCCGACGGTACCGTTGGCATGGATACGCTGCCGCTCAACCTGCAGGCACTCTATGACGAGGCGCCGAAGGATGCCTGGGGCGGCATGGCTGATGGCACCGCCATCGGTCATATCCACCTGCAGGTTTCCAACATTCCCGAGGCTGACGCCTTCTTCCGCGATGTGTTGGGTCTTGGGCTGATGGCCCGCTATCCGGGCGCGAGCTTCTTCGGCTCTGGCAAGTACCACCACCACGTGGCCGCCAACATCTGGAACTCGCGCAACGCTCCGAAACGTGAAGACCAGATGACCGGTCTTTCCGACTATACGATCCAGTTCAGGGAGCCGTTGGAACTGGCCGCGGCAGTCGCCAAGCTCGACGCGCTGGAAATCCCGGTTAAGCGTAGCGGCGACGCCCACACACTCGTCGACCCCTGGGGTATCGGCCTCAAGCTCGTCGCCTGAACGTTCTCTCCCAGGCCGCGGTCGCCTCAGGCGCTGCGGTCGTATTTTTGCTGGGCTTCCAGCACCGCCTCGATGTTGTCCTCGGCCCACCGCGTCAAGGCGGCGACGGTCGACGTCAGCGTGCGGCCAAGCGGCGTGATCGCGTATTCGACGGTCACCGGAACGGTGGCGAACACGCTGCGGCTGACGAGACCGTCGCGCTCGAGTTTCTTCAGGATCTGCGACAGAACCTTTTGTGAAATCCCGTCGATTTCCCGCCTCAACTGATTGAAGCGCACCGGCTTTTCATCGAGCTTGCCGAGCACGAGAACGGCCCATTTGTCGGCAAGCCGATCCAGTACCAAACGGGTCGGGCAGGCTTGAACATAGACGTCGTATTCCATCAGACGCTCCGATCGGCGGTTTCCGGACGGAAACCATGTCACCGAAAACTGCCTCCTTTACAGCATTTTTCCGCGCTTATATCTAGTTTCCATCAGCAATATAGTTTCATTTAGAAACCATGGAGAAAGATGATGTCGGGCAAAATTCTGGTTCTCGCGGCAAACGGAACCATCGGCAGCAAGGTGGTTCGCGCTCTCGTTGCGGCTGGTGAAGCGGTAAAGGCCGCAACGCGCAAGGCGACGTCGATCGAAGGTGCTGAGGCTGTTGCCTTCGACTACCTGGACGCTTCGACTTATGGCCCTGCGCTTGATGGCGTCGACCGCCTCTTCGTGCTGGCGCCAGGGGGGCATCTTGATCCGGTCGCGCTTCTGAGCCCGATCATCACCGCGGCGGCCGCGCGCGGCGTCAAGATCGTGCTGATGACCGTCATCGGCGTCGATGCGGACGACAGCATTCCCTATCGCCAGGTCGAACTGCTGCTCGAAAAAACCGGCGCACCCTTTGTCATCCTGCGACCGAACTGGTTCTGCGACAACTTCCACAGCTACTGGATCGAGGGCATCCGTCACGGGGCAATTGCTGTGCCGGCTGCGGAGGGCAAGACCAGTTTCATAGACGCCCGCGACATCGCCGAATGTGCAGCGGTCGCCCTGACGAGCAATGCGTTCAACGGACGCGCTTTCAATCTGACCGGCCCGGAGGCGCTCAGCTACGACGAGGCTGCCGCGATCCTGTCGCGCGTCACGGGAAAACCGATCGCCTATGCGCCGGTCGATGACGAAACCTTCATCGGCATTCTGACGGGTGCCGGCGTGCCGGCGGACTATGCGCGCTTCCTCGCCTCGATCTTCTATCCGGTGCGCGAGGGCTGGGTCGCCCAACCGACCGGCGACGTGAAGACGCTGACGGGTTATGCGCCGCGCAGCGTCGAGACCTATGCCAAGGACAATCTGGCCGCCCTCAAGGGCTGAGCCATTGATCTACCAAAGCGGGCGCCCGCCCCTCCGGCGGGCGCTTCCCGGCGGTGCGCCAAATATTCCTAAAGTTGCAGATGATCATCTTCCCAGCCCCTGCGTCAACACGCCGGTGGATAGTCGCCAGATCATCATTCAATAAACTTGAGTATTTTACTCACATATCTTAACCGCATGCCCAGGCGGCCGCGCCAAGGGCCGTATATATGCGGAGTTAATGATATGAAAAACAAGAATATTTTTATGGCTGCCCTGGCAAGCAGCACCTTGATTTCGAGCCCTGCCATGGCCGTCGATTTCCGCCCGCAGGCCGAGATCGAAGGTGGTTTCTTCAGCGGCGGCTCGGGCGCGAGCGGCGGTTTCTTTCTGCCGTTCGCCCTCGATTCCGGCAATGCGATTTTTGTCGACACTCGCGGAACGGTTGCCAATGATTCCGTGCGGCAAGGCTCGGTCGGTGCCGGCTACCGCTTCCGCGCCAATGATCAATGGGTCATCGGTGCCTATGGCTATTACGACTATCTGAACAGCAACTACGGCAACTCCTTCAGCCAGCTGTCCTTCGGCCTCGAGGCACGGAGTGGCGATCTCGAGATGCGCAGCAACGTCTACCTCCCCCTGACCGGGGCCAAATCACTGAGCGCATTCAATGCCGCCTATGTGCGCGACCATGTGCTCGTCTTTCAGGAAGGCAAGGAACGCGCCCGCCGGGGCCTCGATGCTGAAATCGGCGGCCGGCTGCCCGTGTTCGAGGACAGCTCCAAGGTCCAGCTTAAGGTCTTCGGCGGCAGCTACTGGTATGGCGGCCGTAATCTCGACGACATGTTCGGTGCCAAACTGCGCGCGGAACTGACCTTTGCCGACCTGCCCGGCCTTTCCGAAGGTTCCACTGTTTCGCTCGGCGTCACCGGCACTTATGACAACGAGGACAGACTGAAGGGCGCGGTCATGGCGCGGTTGCGCATTCCGTTCGGCGCGCCCGGCGCGACCCGCCGTGCGTTCGACCCGATGACCCAGCGCGTCGAACGGGCAAGCGGGATCCGTACCCATGCCGGCGCGACCGGTGACATCGAGGCGGCGCAATTCGCCGACAGCGGCCTTACGGCCGGTCGGGTCGTCTCCGTCTCGTCGGCTTCCGGAAATGCCGCCGCCATCAACACGCTGATAGGCTCGGCGGGAACCAACGGGTTGATCCTCGTCGATGGTGATCTCGGCCTCGACCGGACGCTGACCCTTGAGAGTGGCCAAACGCTTCTTGGTGGTGGCGGCGCGATTGCCGTGCGCGGTGCACGCAGCGGCGCAACCGCGACATTCGTCAATCAAGGCGCCCCAACGACGATCACCGGCTACAATCCTGCTCAGGATGTGATCACGATGGCGTCCGGCAGCACCATCTCGCAGCTTTCGGTGCGCGGCGGCCTCGCCGGCATTTCGGCAACCGACGCGACTGATGTGACCGTCGACAACGTCGACATTGCCGCCACCAGCCATGACGGTATTCGCTTCACGCGGGTCGATGGCGCGGTGGTTCAGGACAGCCGCATTCACGACCTCTACATCTGCGAGAACAACACGACCTGCGAGTTCTCGATCTACAACCCGAACAGGGCGCCCTACGCCGCCGTCAGCTCGGTCGGCAGCCGCAACGTCACGGTGCGCGACACTGTCATCGACAAGGTCACCTACGGTGTCTTTGCGGGCGGCGAGTTCAAGAAGGTCGGCCGGACCGACTATGAGCTCACCACCGGCACCGAGAACGTCACGCTCGACAATGTAACGATCAGCAACTCGCGCCGCGAAGGCGTGCTGCTCGTTGCAGGCAAGGACGTCAAGCTCGATCGCGTAACGGTCGACAACTCCAATCAGGATCGCGACATGGATCTCGTGGTGCTGCAGGGGACATCCAATGTCGCAATCAACGACATGCGACTCTCCGGCGGCATCAACGGCCTGATGTTCGTCTCCAGCCCGAACCTCGACGTGAAGACCACCAATGTCGAAGTGAGAGGATTGAAAGTCGACGGCACGCGCAATGCCGGCATCTTCTTCAATCCGGTCTCGGGCATTTCGCTAGCTGACGTCACCGTCACCAATGCGGGCACCTATGGTGCCTACATCTATGGCAGCGACTACGAGTTTCTCGGCGGTCCGGTAAGCAACATCACGCTCAGCAACATGACCGTCGACAAGGCCGGTCGCGCGGCGCTCTACTTCTCCGGCCCGTCCGAAGACATCAAGGGCAATGTCAGCGTCACCAATACGCCGAAGGATTGCGTGCTCGACGACGGCTGGTCACCCGGAACGATCACCCAGTCCCCGGGGTCGGTGCTGACCATCAACGGCACCAGGCTCGACCAGAGCAACGCCGCCACGCGGTGCCCCTGACAAAGCGTCGTGACTCCCCTGGTTTGTGCCGCCGATTATCGGCGGCGCCGGATGAGAATGCGACCACAAGGCTGAATTGCAACTGAATGTGTCGGCAGGCGTCGCTAGCACGACCAACGCCGAACGGATCCCGTCCCCGTCTTCGAGGACGGGCTTTCTTATGCGGGCAGTCGGCAAACGGCGCCGACGAGCTTGGCCACGAAAGGACGCACAAACAGGACGCAGACAAAGGCGACAGGCATGGCCAAAACATAGGCTCTGCAGACGCGGGCCGGGTATCCGGAATCGAGCCCCGTATTGGCGCCGACGATGACGCAGGACATCAGGAACGCCATGATCGCCGACATGAAGAATGCGAAGGCGACAGGTGCGGCGCGTGACGGCAGCTTGCGGCTGCGGGCGATCCGTGGTGAGGATAAGGTGTCTTCCATCAGAAGCTCCCAGACTGTTTCCGAGGGGTCATTCCCTCGTTTCCGGAGCGCACTATACGGATCGCGTCTCGCCGAAGTAGGCCATTGCAACCTTGTTCAGAAACAGGCAAAACTATCGAATACATTTCGCCATTCGATGGAAAAGATTATGGACACGCTTCGTGGCATCGAGAGTTTTGTAAGAAGCGTCGAAGAGGGGAGCATTGCCGCCGCGGCGCGGAAGCTCGGCATCACGGCAGCATCCGCCAGCCAGAACATTGCTCGCCTGGAGCGAACGCTTGGCAGCCGGCTCCTCAGCCGCACCACGCGCCAGCTCGGGCTAACCGAAAGCGGCCGCATCTATTACGAGCGAGTGCGCGGCGTTGTACACGAGTTGGAGCTTGCCGCCGCGGCCGTTTCGGCGCTCAGCGCCGAGCCGCGCGGGCCGCTGAAGATCGCCTCGTCCGTCGCCTTCGGCCGCCATGTCGTGGCACCGCTGGTGCCGTCCTTCGCGGCGAAGTACCCAGATGTCTCGATTGAACTCGTCGTCACCGATCGGGAAATCGACCATATCGGCGAAGGGATCGACATCAGCGTTCGTTTCGGACTGCAGCTGGAACAGGGATTGATTGCACGCAAACTCGCCTCGGTGCCGATGATCATCTGTGCCGCCCCATCCTATCTGGAGCGGCGCGGTCGGCCAGATCGGCCGGAAGACCTGATCCACCACGATTGCCTGGTCTATCGTTATGCCGGTCACGGCCGCATCTTTCGCTGGGCCTTCACCCGTGACGGCCTGCGCTTCGAGCCGGAACTGAAGGCGACGATCGTCAGCAACGACATCGACACGCTCGCCGAAATGGCGATCGCCGGCGCCGGCATTGCCCGGCTTGGCGCCTTCATCGCAGCACCGTTGGTCGAGCGGGGGCTGCTGGTGCCTCTCTTCGGCGGACTTCCGCAGCAAGGGGTGGCCAGCACCGACCACGAGCCGTTCGACTTTTATGCCTGCTTCGCCGACCGCCAGGCGGAAACGCCCAAGGTTCGCGCTTTCATCGAACACGCCGTGCAGACACTGAAAGGACGCTGGTAGATCATTGCCAAGGTCTATCCCCATGACATCACAACAGCGCAACAAGGAGACGCCTGTGCCCTATGTAAACATCAAGATCACCCGCGAGGGTGCAACCGCCGAACAGAAGAAAGCCCTGATCAAGGGCGTCACGGACCTGCTTCAGACCGTGCTCAACAAGGCCCCCGCCTCCACTTTCGTCGTCATCGATGAAGTCGCGCTCGAGGACTGGGGCGTCGGCGGACTGCCGGTTGACGAATACCGGCGAAAGGCCGGGGAAAAGTCGTAGACGCACGATACCTCTCCCCACCACAAGCGAAGGGACAACCGCCCGCCCACCGGAGAACCGGCGGGCGGGCGGCGCCTTTGCGCTTGATCGCATTCGTCAGGCTCTCTATCTCATTGTCTCCCGCCGTATCGATCCCGGAGACGCATCTTGTCCGTATTCAGCAACCTCCCCAAAGCTCCCGTCGCCGCGAAAAAGCCGGTGACCGACACGCGCCACGGCATCACCCGCACCGACGACTATGCCTGGCTGCGCGCGGACAATTGGCAGGCCATGTTCCGGGATCCCTCGATCCTAGACCCCAACATCCGCCAGCATCTGGAAGCTGAAAACGCCTATATGAACGCGGCGATGGACGACACGAAAGCGCTGCAAAAGGCGCTGTTTGCCGAGATGCGCGGCCGGATCAAGGAAGACGACAGCTCGGTGCCGGTCAAGGACGGTCCCTTCGCCTATGGCAGCGCCTATGTCACCGGCGGCGAGCAGCCGCGCTATTTCCGTATCCCCCGCGACGGCGACCACAAGGACGAGGCGATCCGGCAACTGCTGCTCGACGGCGACAAGGAAGCGGAAGGCAAGGCCTATTTCCGCCTCGCCGGCCTCGACCATTCGAGCGACCATGGCCTCGGCATCTGGGGCTATGACGACAAGGGATCGGAGTACTTCACGCTGAGGGTGCGCGATCTCGCCACCGGCCAAGACCTCGCTGATGTGATCGAAAACACCGGCGGCGGCGGCGCCTGGGCGCCGGACGGCAAGAGCTTCTTCTACACCGTGCTCGACGACAACCACCGCCCGTCGAAGATCTTCCATCACGTGCTCGGCACCGCCCAGGCGGACGACCGGCTGGTTTACGAGGAAGAGGATCCGGGCTTCTTCATGTCGGTCGGCGGCTCGCTGCTCGACGACTTCATTTATATCGACATCCACGACCACGAGACGAGCGAATACCGGCTGCTGTCGACCAAGGACCTGACCGCGGAACCGAAGCTGGTTGCCGAGCGCGTGACCGGGCTCGAATACTCGATGACGGAAGGCGGCGACGTCTTCTACATCCTGACCAATGCCGACGGCGCCAAGGACTTCAAGATCGTCGAGGCGCCGGTTGACGCGCCGGCCAAGGAAAACTGGCGCCAGGTGGTGCCGCACAAGCCGGGCACGCTGATCCTCAGCCACATGGCCTATGCCCGCCACCTCGTCTGGCTGCAGCGGCGCGAGGGACTGCCGGAGATCGTCATCCGCGACAGGAAGACCGGCGAGGAGCACGCGATCGCCTTTGCCGAAGAGGCCTATTCGCTCGGCCTTTCCGGTGCTGCCGAATACGACACCGACGTCATCCGCTTCTCCTATTCGTCGATGACGACGCCGTCGCAGCTGTTCGACTACGACATGGCAACGCGCGAGCGCACGCTTCTGAAGACCCAGGAAGTACCCTCCGGCCACAATCCGGATGATTACGTCACCCGCCGCGTCTTCGCCCCCTCGTGGGATGGCATTGAAGTGCCTGTGACGCTGCTTTATCGCAAGGACACGCCGCTCGATGGCTCGGCGCCCTGCCTGCTCTATGGCTATGGCGCCTACGGCATCACCATTCCGGCCGGCTTCAACACCAATTGCCTGTCGCTGGCAGACCGCGGCTTCGTCTACGCCATCGCCCATATCCGCGGCGGCAAGGACCGCGGCTTTGCCTGGTACGAAGACGGCAAGATGGCCAGGAAGACCAATACCTTCAAGGATTTCATCGCTGCCGCTGACTATCTGAATCAACAGAAGTTCACGTCCTACGCGAACATCGTTGCCGAAGGCGGCTCGGCCGGCGGCATGCTCATGGGCGCGATCGCCAACATGGCGCCGGAGAAATTTGCCGGCATCATCGCAGCCGTGCCCTTCGTCGATGTGCTCAACACCATGCTCGACGACACCCTGCCGCTCACCCCGCCGGAATGGCCGGAATGGGGCAACCCGATCGAGAGCCGCGAGTTCTACGACATCATCGCCGGCTACTCGCCCTACGACAATGTGGACGCAAAGCCCTATCCGGCGATCCTGGCGCTCGGCGGATTGACCGACCCGCGCGTCACCTATTGGGAACCGGCGAAATGGGTAGCTCGGCTGCGCGAAAAGACCACGGGCAGCGAACCGATCCTGATGAAGACCAACATGGACGCCGGCCATGGCGGAGCGTCGGGGCGCTTCCAGCGGCTCGAGGAAATCGCCTTCGAATACGCTTTCGCGATCAAGGTCGCCGGCAAGATGTAACTAAGGGTTATCGCCATGGCGGTCCACGTCGCCCTCTTGCGTGCCGTCAATGTGGGCGGCACGGCGTCGCTCGCGATGGCTGATCTGAAGGCGATCTGCGAGGGGCTCGGCTTTGCCGACGTCAAGACCTACATCCAGAGCGGCAACGTGCTGTTCCGGTCGGATCTGCCGGCGGCCGAGGCGGCGGCAACTCTGGACGAAGCCCTGCGCGCAAAACTCGGAAAGGCGCCGGGCGTGATGATCCGGACCGGCGCCGAGCTTCAGGCGATCGCCGACCGTGCGCCCTTTCCCGATGCCAAGCCCAACCTGCTGCATGTGGTGTTCCTGAACGAGCCGGCCCCCGAAGATGCGCTCCAAAAACTCGTCGCCCCCGACGGGGAGGAGGTGCTCGTGGCCGGGTGCGAGATCTACATCCATTTTCCTGATGGCTCCGGCCGTTCGAAATTCAGGCTGCCGGCGGCCAAGCCTGGCACCGCCCGCAACCTCAACACGGTGCGCAAGCTCGCAGCCTTGGCGCTCGATATGGACGATTGAGCCTTGCCATGACGCACATGCGGACGGAAAACCGCTCCGCACCTTTCCTGGCTCGTCCTAGGCGGTCGCCGGCTGGAACAACAGCCGCACGAAGGACCTCAGCACCAGGAGTTGCTGCGGCAAGCTGTGCGGCTGCTTCAGCGCCTTGGACAGAATGATGCCGCCTTCAAGGACCGTCGAAACCATGTCGGCAAGCTGGTCGACGTCCAATGGTTCGCGCGGCCGGTAGACGCGCATGATTTCCTGAAACATCGCGCCGAAGCGCCGGCGCCACATCAGCGCCGCCTGCCGGTTGATCTCCTGGATGTCGCGGTCGAAGGCACGTTCCTGGGTGCACATCACCGCCACCAGACAACCAGGGTGTCCGTTTGGCAGATCAGCCAGAACCTCGGAGAGCAACTTCAGCCCGAGCAGGAAGGCCTGCAGCGGATCATCCGCCAGTTGACGGGCGCGGCCGAAAATCTCGTCATAGATACGCTCGTCGTTCTCGATGTAACGCTCGAGCAGCGCCCGGGCGAGTTCGTTCTTGTCGCGGAAGTGGTAGAAGAAACCGCTCTTGGTAATGCCAGTCTCGGCGATCAGTTCATCGATCGAGGTCGCACCGAAACCCTTGGCCAGAACAGCCGCTTCGGCAGCGTCGAGGATTCTACCTCGTGTTTCCTCACCCTTTCGCATTAGCCGCTTCCCTACCATTGGTACGGTTTCCAGCAACAACACGGTGATCGGCGCGCGACGCCATGACTGAACGCAAACGGTAAGTTACTGATTTTACAGCAGTATAGCGCTATATTAGCAGTAGTATACCTTAAGTCGCCTAGTTTAGAAGATGATAAAAAGGCAGTAATTTACCTGTTCTGCGGGATTGGAGGGCCCCCGAACGCCATCAGCAAGACTGAACCGGTTGGAGACCGACATGGCTAAATACCGACGCAGCCTACCGCTTCTCAAGGGTGGGCTCTTCCTTAGCGACGGCGGCATGGAGACGACGCTGATCTTTCACGAGGGCGTAGCGCTCCCGCATTTCGCAGCTTTTGTATTGCTCTCGACGGCTGACGGGCGACGGCGCTTGCTCAGCTACTACGCGCGCTATCTCGCAATCGCACAGCAGCACGGCACCGGCTTCGTGCTCGACACGCCCACCTGGCGTGCCAGCGCCGATTGGGGTGCCAAGCTCGGCTATGATGCAAAAGCGCTGGCCGAAACGAACCAGAACGCCATCTACATGCTCACGGAACTGCGCGCGGAATACGAGCGGCCACAGGCGCCGATCGTGCTCAGCGGAGCGATTGGCCCTCGCGGCGACGGCTATCGGCTTGGCCGCATGTCCGCGGACGAAGCGGAGGACTATCACTCGCCGCAGGTTTCGGCCTTTGCCGGCACCGAGGCGGATATGGTGAGCGCCTACACGCTGACCAGCATCGATGAGGCGATCGGCATCGCGCGGGCGGCACAGAGCCATGGCATGCCATGTGCCATTTCCTTCACCGTGGAAACCGATGGCCGGCTGCCGGACGGTCGCACGATCCAGACAGCGATCGAGACGGTCGATGCCGCGACCGGCGGCTCGCCGCACTACTACATGATCAATTGCGCCCATCCGAGCCACTTCGAGGCGAGCCTCGACGGCCGCAGCGACTGGGCGCAACGGATCGCCGGGATAAGAGCCAATGCTTCGGCAATGAGCCATGCCGAACTCGACGACAGCGAAACGCTCGATGACGGCGATCCCGTCGATTTCGGCCGGCGCTACAGAAACCTGACAGCGCATTTGCCACGATTGCGCATCCTCGGTGGCTGCTGCGGCACCGATCATCGCCACATCGCGGCAATCTGCGAGGCCTGCCTTCCACCGACGGCGCTGAGCGCCTGAGGCGCGGGGCCTCGCCCTCCCGGCCCTCCCGCGAGTCATCGCGGGAGGGCGCCGGCGTGTCGCCACCCTCGCGAAAGCAACAGTGCTCGTGTAGACTTGAGCCGAAAGGACGGCAGCCGGACAATCCCGGCAGAGGCCGTTGACCGCTCGATCATGAATTACCTGCCCCCCTCGCCCGCAAAAGACGGCGACACTTTCACTTTCGACAACAGCTATGCGCGGCTGCCGCAGCAGTTCTTCGCCCGCGTCGAGCCGACACCTGTCGCCGAGCCTTGGATGATCAAGCTCAACAAGCCACTGGCGGAAGAGCTCGGCCTCGATGTTGCCGCGCTTGAACGTGAAGGCGCTGAGGTCTTTTCCGGAAACCGCCTGCCTGCCGGTGCCGAACCGCTGGCGATGGCCTATGCCGGCCATCAGTTCGGCACCTTCGTGCCGCAGCTTGGCGATGGGCGGGCCATCCTGCTTGGTGAAGTGATCGATCGCAACGGAACGCGACGCGACATCCAGTTGAAGGGACCAGGCCAGACGCCGTTCTCGCGCCGTGGCGACGGGCGCGCCGCCCTTGGGCCAGTGCTGCGCGAATACATCGTCAGCGAGGCGATGTATGCGCTCGGCATCCCGACGACACGGGCGCTGGCCGCCGTCGTCACCGGTCAGCCGGTCTATCGCGAACAGATCCTGCCCGGCGCCATCGTCACACGCGTTGCCGGAAGCCACATCCGCGTCGGCACCTTCCAGTTCTACGCCGCGCGCGGCGACACGGCTTCGGTGAAGGTGCTTGCGGACTATGCGATCGACCGGCACTACCCGGACATCAAGGGAGATGCCCGTCCCTATCTCGCCTTCTTCAAGGCGGTGACGGCACAGCAGGCGGAGCTGATCGCCCGCTGGCTCCACGTCGGTTTCATCCATGGCGTCATGAACACCGACAACATGACGGTGTCGGGCGAGACGATCGACTTCGGTCCCTGCGCCTTCATGGATGCCTACGACCCGAAGAAGGTGTTCTCCTCGATCGACCAGTTTGGCCGCTATGCCTACGCCAGCCAGCCCGCGATCGGCCAGTGGAACCTTGCACGCCTGGCCGAGACGCTGGTTCCGCTCTTCGACGAGGACGAGGCCACGGCCGTCGAAATGGCCAACGACGCGCTCGGCGAGTACGGAGCAATCTTCCAGCGCCATTGGCTCGACGGCATGCGCCGCAAGATCGGCCTGCAATCCAGCGAAGAAGGCGACCTCGACCTCGTACAGTCGCTGCTGAGCGCCATGCACCAGGGAGAAGCCGACTTTACCCTCACCTTCCGAAGACTGTGCGACTGTGCAGGTGCCCCAGAGGCAGATGTTGCATTCAGCGCCTTGTTCGCTTCGCCTCTTTCGACTGCGTCCTGGCTAAACGACTGGCGGCAACGGCTTTCCCGCGAAACGACTACGCCTGACGAGCGCCGAGCGGCCATGAAGGCGGTCAACCCTGCCTATATTCCGCGCAACCACCGGATCGAACAGGCGATCGTGGCCGCGACCGAGGACGCCGACTTCTCACTGTTTGAGGCGCTCGTCGACGTCACCGCGAAGCCCTATGAGGACCAGCCGCAGTTTGCCGCCTACCAGACGCCGCCAGTGCCGGAAGAAGTGGTCCAGCGAACCTTCTGCGGCACCTGACTGTCAGTGTAACAGCGCACATCGCCGCTGCACTGTTCCGGCCTGCGTTGGGGCTTCGCTCCGACGTAGAATCATGCATTCGCTCTAACATCTTGTTTTTGCATGTTAGTCAGCGCGACACAGCTTGAGCCCGACGCGCAGTGACGGCTGATGGGAAGGTGCTGCTTCCGGCAGTTTCGGTGCGATCGGCACGCCCCATTGCGGCCCTCAAAATTTCCGCATTGCGAAATTGCGACTATTGAAAGGCACACGCGACGCGTTAGGTGCTACTGCAGGTTCCTGTGATCGGAGCCGATCACAGGGACAAAAACATGCGGAAGTTCAAAGTGATACAGCCGCCTTTCGCGTTCCTGATGAGACGCGCGG
Organism: Ensifer sp. MJa1; assembly: GCF_037026475.1. Classification (NCBI taxonomy): domain Bacteria; kingdom Pseudomonadati; phylum Pseudomonadota; class Alphaproteobacteria; order Hyphomicrobiales; family Rhizobiaceae; genus Ensifer; species Ensifer sp. MJa1. The sequence goes on from NZ_JAKUMO010000003.1 coordinate 194,499, forward strand.
CGCTGTAGCAGCGACGGTGCCAGGCACCCCCCCAGATCCGGCGGCCGCGACATCGCTTGCGGCCGCCAGCCCCGAAATCGACCTGTCTCACGCGGCCCCGCCCGGGGACCGGCGTTCTGGGAAAACTGTGCTGCGGCACTGAATTGAATGCGGGAGTTTCCATCATGCTCATCCTGACGGCCATCGTCTTTGCCCTCATCGGCCTCGCACTTGGCGGTGGCGGGGCCAAGCTCGTGATGCTTGGCGGCAGCCCCTACTATCTCGTCGTCGGCATCGGCTTCCTGCTGACAGCCATGCTCCTGATCATGCGGCGATCGGTGGCGATCTGGCTCTATGTGCTGATCATCCTGGGCTCGCTCGGCTGGGCAATCTCGGAGGTCGGTTTCGACTGGTGGCAGCTCGGTCCACGGGGCGGCGTCATCGTGCTGCTCGGGCTCTGGCTGTTGTTGCCGGCCGTCCGGCGGCCACTCGGCTTCGAAAGCCCGACGGGTGAGCGCTATGCTGCGAGCGCCTGGCCCCTGGCGGTCGCCGTTCTGGTCGCGGTCGGCGTCGCCGGCTACTCGATGACCCAGGACCCGCATGATATCCGCGGCGACCTGCCAAGCGATGTGGTTGCCGCTGATCCACCGCTCGGTGGCTCGATGCCTGCGGGCGAATGGCATCAATATGGACGCACCCCCTTCGGCCAGCGTTACTCGCCGCTCACCCAGATCACCCCTGACAATGTCGGCGATCTCAGGGTCGCCTGGCAGTACCAAACCGGCGACGTCAAGCGACCCGACGACGTCGGCGAGACGACCTATCAGGTGACCCCGCTAAAGGTGAAAGACACGCTCTATGCCTGCACGCCACACAATTGGGCGATTGCGCTCGATGCGGCGACGGGTGAGGAAAAATGGAAGTATGATTCCAATTCGGGCATGAATCCTGATCGCCAGCATCAGACCTGCCGCGGTGTTACCTATTGGGCAGATTCGGCGGCCGCACCGGGAAGTCCTTGTGCCGAGCGGGTCTACCTGCCCACGTCCGACGCGCGCCTGATTGCGCTGGACGCCGCAACCGGCGCCGTCTGCACGAGCTTTGCCGACAACGGCGTGCTGCATCTGCAAGCCGGCATGAAATACAATCCCGCCGGCTATTACTACTCGACATCGCCTCCGGCGGCCGTTGCTGGAAAGATCATCATCGGTGGCGCGGTCAACGACAACTATTCGACACAAGAACAGTCCGGCGTGATCCGCGCCTTCGACATCAATACCGGCGCACTGATCTGGAACTGGGACAGCGGCAACCCGGACGTAACCACGCCGCTTCCCGAGGGCCAGACCTATACGACCAACTCGCCGAACAGCTGGTCGGTGTTCAGCTATGACGAAGGCCTCGGTCTCGTCTACATTCCCATGGGCAACCAGGTGCCGGATCAGCTCGGCATGGGGCGCAGCGAACACGTCGAAAAATACTCGTCCTCGATCGTTGCGCTCGATATCAACTCGGGCGCCGTGCGCTGGGTCCGTCAGACCGTCCACCACGACCTCTGGGACATGGACGTGCCGGCGCAGCCCGCCCTTCTCGACATCGCCAAGGAAGACGGCACGGTGGTGCCGGCACTCGTCGGGCCGACGAAACAGGGCGATATCTATGTGCTTGACCGGCGCAGCGGCGAACCGATGATACCGATCGAGGAGGTGAAGGCGCCAACCGGGGCAATCCCCGAGGATTTCTCTGCCCCGACACAGCCGGTCTCAGACCTTACCTTCGTGCCGGCACCGCTGCAGGAAAAGAACATGTGGGGCGTCACGCTCTTCGACCAGCTCGCCTGCCGCATCGCATTCCGATCGCTGAAATACGAAGGGCGTTACACGCCACCCTCGCTTGAAGGCACCCTGGTCTATCCCGGCAATTTCGGCACCTTCAACTGGGGGTCCGTCGCCGTCGACCCGGAGCGGCAGGTGATGTTCGGCATGCCGACCTACCTCGCCTTTACATCGCGGCTGGTTCCGCGTGACCAGATCCCGCCCAAGGGACAAGATGAAAAAGGCTCCGAGCAAGGCCTCAACCGCAATGACGGTGCGCCCTACGGCGTCTTCATGGGGCCATTCCTCGGCCCGCTCGGCATTCCCTGCCAGGCACCGCCCTGGGGCTATGTCGCGGGTGCTGATCTTCGAACCGGAAAGATCGCCTACAAGCACAAGAACGGCACCGTCGAGGACATGACGCCGCTGCCACTGCCGCTCAAGGTGGGCGTGCCTGGTATCGGTGGGCCGATGATCACCAAGGGCGGCATTGCCTTCCTTGGCGCTGCGGTCGACGACTATCTGCGCGCCTATGATCTGACGACCGGTCGCCAGCTCTGGGAGGCGCGACTGCCGGCCGGCGGTCAATCGACACCTATGTCCTATGCCGTCGGTGACAAGCAGTACGTCCTGATCGTCGCTGGCGGCCACGGCTCGGTCGGCACCAAGCCCGGCGATTACATCATCGCCTACACCCTGCCCTGAAGCGCGAGAGGTATCCCTAATTCTCGCTAGAAGGTTGCAACTGCAAGCTCCACGCAAGCCCGCAACCGCAGCTTCCCCCGGACGACAGATTCCGGGGGATTCCCATGAAGATCGACAACAGCATCTCGAACTACTACTTCTCCCAGCGCCGACAGCAGATGGGCACGGTTTCACCGATCGAGGAGAGTGGCAGCGATGCGCGCCCACGCCTCGCTCCGACCGTCGCACCGCCCTCGACGTCGAGCGCGCTCTCCAATGCCTTGTGGGCAACGGCTGCGCGCGACGAATCTTCAAAGGCTTCGATCACGGACGAGCAAGGTGCCGCCCCGTCAGGCAACTCGGTCAGCGACGAGTTCCTGAAGGAGGCTAACAAGAGCCTCGCTGAAAAAATCCGCGAACAGATCCTCAAGGCGATGGGCCTCTCTGAGGAGGACCTCGAGGGGATGGAGCCCGAGCAGCGACAGGCTGTGGAGGCAGAGATCCGCAAGGCGGTCGAACGGGCCATGGGCGTCGAGAACCAACGAGACACGGCCGCCACCGAGATCGCGAATGGCGGCGACGACATCCGCTGACCCAGCGGCACCCGCCGGCCCGGCTTGTCGTTCCGGCAGGGGATGATATCCAGCGATCGTCAAGATTCGTGCGCTTGATCCGTTAGCGACGCTCATCGGCAGAAACAACCGACACCAAGGCCGTCATTTGGCGGCTTTTGGCATGGCTTTTTCCTGGCCGCGTGAATGCGCAACGTTTGATATCATCGCTCAGCGGCCAAAACTGGACCACCTTCATGACTATCACAGACGGATTCTCCTCCGAAATTGGCAGCCTTCGTGCTGGCCCCTTCGACCTCGGTTACAGGATCGAGGGCAACGGCATGCCTGTACTCATCGTTGGCAGCGCCATCTACTATCCAAGGACCTTTTCGAGGGCGCTTCGAGAGAAGCTGCGGCTGATCTTTATCGACCACCGCGGTTTCGCTCCGGCACGGGCCACGTTTGCGGCAGCCGATATCGGCTTTGACACAGTGCTCGACGACATCGAACGGATGCGGGTGCATCTCGGCCTGGAGCGCTTCGCCGTTCTCGGTCATTCCGGGCACGGCTACATGGCCCTCGAATATGCCAAGCGGCAGCCGCAGCACGTCAGCCATGTCGTCATGGTTGGCACCGGCCCCAGTCATTCGCTCGCTCATTTGACGCTTGCAGACCGCCTCTGGGAGGAAACAGCAGCGCCGGAGCGCAAAGCAATCTTCGACAAGGAGATGTCCGAGCTCGCGTCCGACATCGCGGCACGGCCCGATGAGCGTTTCAAGTCGCTCCTGATCCGGCTTGGCGCAAAAAGCTGGCATCAGCCGGACTTCGACGCCTCGGCGCTCTGGCGGGGCGTTACCGTCAACAATCCGGTCTTCGATCATCTGTGGGGCGAGACCTTTCGCGACATCGATATCCGCAAGCATTTGAACGCGTTGACGGCACCGGTGCTGCTTGCTCTGGGGCGATCGGATTACCTCGTCGCTCCGGCTTCGACATGGGATGAATACCGGGCGGACTTCACCGATCTGACAGTACGGATGTTTGAAAAGAGTGGGCACACCCCACAACTGGAGGAAAGCGCGCTCTTCGACGAGGTGCTGCTTTCCTTTCTCAACCCGGGGAATGTGCGCGCTTAAGAAAAGCGAACACTCAAGTCGAACGGCCGTCTTACGCCGTTCGGGAAGGCCCGACCGGGCCCTCCCCTGACTCCCGCCATTGACACCTGTCGCCACTTCCTTATCTATTGCTCCAGAAGCTATAGGTTTCGAGGCGAACATGTATTCCATCGGCGATCTCTCGCGGCGCACCGGCGTGAAAATTCCGACCATTCGCTATTATGAGCAGATGGGACTGATCGCCGCGCCCGAGCGTTCCGAAGGCAACCAGCGGCGCTACGAAAAAAGCGAGCTCGATCGTCTCGCCTTCATTCGCCATGCGCGCGACCTCGGCCTATCGATCGAATCGATCCGGGATCTGCTCGCTCTCAGCCAACATCCGGAGCGCCCCTGCGGCGAAGCCGACCGGATTGCAAGCGTGCATCTGGCGACCGTGCGCGAGAAGATCGCTCGCCTGCAGAAGCTTGAACACGAACTGGAACGCATCGTCGCCTGCGACGGCAACCACACGGTGGGTGACTGCTATGTTATCCGGGCACTCGCCGACCACTCGATGTGCGAGAGCGAGCATTGAGACGGCAAGCGATCGGCCAACTCAAAAAATCCCCGTTGACAAAATCGCGAAAACAAACAATCTAGCGCCCATGATCAAGAACGCACCCATCTGCCGCGCGTATTTTTGGCTGTTCCGATAGGAGCGGCCTGCTGATCATATCCAACAAGGCCGCCATCAGGCGGCTTTTGTTTTCCAGGCTCCTGATGGCGAGAAAACCCAAGGAGCCCGAGACATGCTACAGACCGCCATCCCCACACTTCACTCGACACCGGCAGCGCGACCGCCGATGGTCACCATCCGCGCAGCCAAGCAGCGCGACCTGCCGGAACTGCGCGAGATGATCGCCGAGCTTTCCGCCCATCACGGCGACGCGGCGCCGATCACGCCGGAACAGCTCGAGCGCGATCTTTTCGGCCGCACGCCCTGGATCACGGCACTTGTGGCCGAGGCTGGCAACCGCCTGATCGGCTACGCGATCCTCGTGCCGGTCTACCGGGCTGCCGAGGGCGCCCGCGGCATGGAACTGCACCATCTGTTCGTCCGCCCCGAGGCTCGCGGCACAGGCATTGGCCGCCATCTCGTCGCCAAAGCGCGCGAGCAGGCGAAGATGGCCGGCTGCGACTACCTCTCGGTCAGTGCCGCCACGGGCAATTTCCGGGCACACCATTTCTACGAATCCGAGCGCTTCGTGCCTCGCCCCGTGACCGGCATGCGCTATATGCAAAAGCTGGGCTGAGGGTCGAGCGATGCGTCTTGCGATCGTGCTTTATGAAGGGTTTGCCGACTGGGAATGTGCGCTGTTGATGGCGGCGGCGCGCACCCATCTCGGCGTCGATATCGATGTCGCCACCACGAACGGCGCGCCGGTTACCTCGATGGGCGGTCTCGACGTCTCGGCGCATCTGTCGATCGACGCGCTTGATCCGGCAGGCTTCGACGGCCTCGTCATCTGCGGCGGGTTGACCTGGGAGCCGGAGACGATGCCTGACCTTTCCACTACGATCCGCGCCTTTGATCGCGACAGGCGACTTGTCGCGGCGATCTGCGGTGGCGTCAACGCGCTCGCCGTCAGCGGCCTTCTCGATCGGACCGATCACACGGCCAACAGCGCCGAAAGCCTTGCGGCGCTTACCGGCTATCGTGGCGGGCAACGCTATCGCGACCAGCCGCAGGCCCTGCGCAGCGGCCACGTGGTCACGGCCGCCGGCACTGCGCCGATCAGCTTTGCCGGTGAGATCCTGCGTGGCCTCGGGCTTGGCTCGGCGGAACTCGACGGCTTTCTGGCGCTCTACGGACAAGAACACCAAACGGGGCAAAACGGCAGGGCGCCCGACTGAGGACGCGCCCAGCCGCTCCCTTCAGACCGCGGGCAGCATGCGGCCGCAGCCTAGAGCCAGCTTGCGATCTCATCGAGCGGCTTCTTCACCTTGCCGGCCACCGGCACGGTGGCATCGGCGGCGGGATAGCCGACGACGAGGATCAGAAACGGCTTTTCGCTTTCCGGCCGACCGCAAATCGCGTTGAGAAAGTTCATCGGCGCCGGCGTATGGGTAAGCGTTGCGAGCCCGGCATGGTGCAACGCCGTGATCAGAATGCCGGTGGCAATACCGACGCTCTCGTTGACATAATAGTTCTTCTTGAGGTCGCCTGGATTGGGTCCGCCACGCTTCTGCGAGAAGACGACGATGAGATAGGGGGCCGTCTCGAGAAATGGCTTGTCCTCGTCGGTGCCGAGCGGCGCCAGCGCTTCGAGCCACTCCTGCGGCGCCTTCTCCCGGTAGAAGAGGCGCTCTTCCTCCTCGGCTGCAAGCCGCACCTTGTTCTTGATCGCCGCACTCTCGATGACCGCGAAGTGCCAGGGCTGATGGTTGGCGCCGCTCGGCGCCGTTCCCGCCGCCATCAGACAGGTCTCGATGACGCCGCGCGGCACCGCCCGATCGCTGAAGCAGCGCGTCGTTCGGCGACGGTTGACCTCCTCGTAGAAGGCTGTGGCACGCTCGGCCATTTCCTCCGGGCTGCGCTCGATCCATTGGTCATAGGGCGCTGTTTCATGTGGTCGCATTCGGTCTCCTCCCTGTTCGCGACGACGCTACGCGTTCTCCCGGACGCGTGAAGGTCGCGGTATGGCTTGGCACTGCTGCACATCTTGCTTCCCGTCACCGGAAGAACGCGAACGCCCAAGGCGTTGCGCCCGCCTTGGCGCCAGGATCAAGCGTGTCAGAGCGCCGGTATGGCCTTCAGATAGGCGGCGATCGCCTCGCGGTCGGCAGGCGTCAGCTTTGCCATGTTCTTCTGTACCTCGACCATGGAACCGCCGACTGAATCGAACTCCGGAGTAAAGCCGGTTTCGAGGTAGGAGGCGATATCAGAGGCGCTCCAGCCGCCGATGCTCTTCGAGCCCGGCGTGATGTCAGGAATGCGCCCCTCGCCTTCCGGGTTCGGCGCCCCCGCAAGCCATTGATCGGGCTCGAACCCACCAAGGCCGTTTCGCGGCGTGTGGCACTCGCCGCAATGCCCCGGCCCCTCGACTAGATACTGGCCACGGGTGAGCTTCGGATCGTTGCCGTCGACGCTGACGCGCGGCTTGTCGCTCAGGAACAGAAGCTTCCAGCCGCCGAGCGCAACGCGCATGTTGTAGGGGAATGGCAGTTCGTGCGGCGGGGCGATATCGGCGCTCTTCGGCAGGGTCTTCATATAGCCCCAGAGGTCGTTGACGTCCTTTGCCGTCATCCGCGCATAGGAGCCGTAGGGGAACGATGGGTAGAGGTGTTCGCCGCTGCGCCCCACCCCGCGCGTCATCGCGTTGCCGAACTCGGCCAGCGTCCAGGCGCCGATACCGGCAGTCTCGTCGGGCGAGATGTTGGGGGCATGGAAAGTGCCGAAGGGGCTCTTCAGCGGCGGCCCGCCGGCAAGCACAAGACGTGCGTCGCCCTCGGTACCGGGCTTCGCATGACAACTGACGCAACCGCCGGCCCAGAAGACCTGTTCGCCATTGGCAAGATCCGGTTCACCGAGCCCCTCCCAATGCGCCGCATTCCAGGGCGCCGGTTTCGTCAACCACCAGAAAACGGCGCCGCCGACGAGCCCAAGCACAACTAGACCCGAAATCAGTTTCCTCGTCCGACGACCCATGCTCTCCTCGTGTCCTGCCGCAAACAGGCTGGCCCCAAATACAGACGGAGGCACGCGGTCCGAAGTCGCGTGCCTCCCAGGTTCAACAGGCTGTGTCGCCCCCCGTCAGTTCTTTTTCAGGCGGTAGGTCTCATGACAGCTGCCGCAATCCTTGCCGATACCACCGAGGGCGGCGCCGACTGCTGCCTGGTCAGCGGGAAGCTGTGCAAGGACCGTCGCGGCATCAGTGCCGAGCTTGGCCGCCTTGGCCTTGAAGTCATCCATGTTTTCCCAGATCTTCGGGCTCGCTTCCGTCTCATGGCCCGTTTCCGAGCCGGCCGGGAAATGGTCGGGGAAGACCTTGATCGTTTCGCTGATCGTCGTCAGAGACGCTTTGACAATCTCAGCATCATAGGGCTTTTCGCCTTTGGCTATGCCGGCAAGGGCGCCGGTCGCTGCACCGACCTTTTTCATCAGTTGCTGGCGAACCACCTGCGGCTCGTCGGCCGCGGTGACGGCAGTAACACCCAGGCCCGCAAGAGCGGCAGCCAACATCAGTGCGCGTATTTTCATCAGGATCTCCCGGTCAACAAATCGGTTAGGTGAATCTGCCTGGTTGGCCTTCATGTCCAAGGCGCCGGCATGATGTCATCTTCATTATTCAGCGGAAGTAACATTTATTTGATGTGCTTGTTACAACAGCGGAATTTCGAATGTCCGCCCCGTATCTCCGGGTTTCGACCGACTTACTTTAAAACATGACATTTATAATCATATTTATACTTTAACCCGGAAACCCGACGCGCCTCAGTTCATCGCCCAGCCCTGCCAGACCGTGAAGGCGGCAACGGCCACGAGCACGATGCCGGCGGCGCGCCCGATCCACACCGTTGCGCCCGGACTTCCGACCAGGAAATCGCGGCCACGACCGGCGGCGAGCGCCAGGCCGCCGTAGACGGCAAGCTGCGTGATCGCGATCATCGCAGCCATGACGAGGGCCTGCGACCAGATCGGCCCGAACTGCGGTTTGAGGAACTGCGGATAGACCGCCAGCATGAAGAGATAGGCCTTGGGGTTCATCAGGCTTGTCAGCGCACCCTGGCGAAAGCTCGCCCAGCGCGACAGCCGCCCGGTTCCGTCGATGCCGCCAATGGTGATGGAGCTGCGGACAAGCGAAAATCCGATCCAGGCAATGTAGGCGGCACTGGCGACGAGCAGAACGTTGAAGAGCCCCGGCACCAGATGAAGGATGACGCTGACGCCGAGTGCGGCATAGAGCGTGTGCAGCACGCCGCCGGCCATGATGCCGGCCGTCGCCGACAGGCCGGAAGCCCGGCCGCCCGTCAGGGAGTTCGCCAGAACGAAGACCATGTCCATGCCCGGCACGATGATGATGCCGAACAAAAGGGTGAAAAAGAGCCAGAGGTTTTCCGTGTAGGTCATGTCAGTTGCCCGTCGTCAGAATTTGATCTCTCAAGACGAATTGCTGTTTTTTCAATTCGTTGGCTGATGGTATAAATCCGGGCAACTGACAGTGTATTGTCAGGAGCGTTGATGGCGGGTGGGGTTTTCGATGCGCAAGGCGTCGCGACTTTTCGAGATCATCCAGATCCTCAGGCTTGCGAGGAAGCCGGTGACGGCGGCCCAAATGAGCGAGGTGCTGGAAGTAACGGTGCGTTCGATCTACCGCGATATCGCGGCACTTCAGGCAATGCGTGTCCCGATCGAAGGCGGCCGCGGCATCGGCTACATCCTGAGGCCCGGTTTCGATCTGCCACCGCTGATGTTCTCGATCGAAGAGACGGAGGCGATCGCCGTTGCACTGGCGCTGCTCTCGCGGACTGGTGACGAGGAACTGAAGGCAGCAGCCATCCGTGTAAACAACAAGATCACCGCCGCCGTGCCGGAGCCATTGCGCCTCGCGTTCCGGTCGCAGGCGCTGCATGCCTGGGGCACGGTCGCCCCCTCCCCGCTCGGCATCGACCTGGCGCTGGTCCGTCGAGCGATCCGCGACGAACAGAAGCTCGAGCTCAATTATCGTGACGAACTCGGCCGTGCCACCGACCGCACGATCCTGCCGGTGGCGCTGATCTACTATTCCGAGACCGCAAACATCGTCGCCTGGTGCGAGTTGCGACAGGCGATACGCAACTTCCGGGCCGACCGCGTCGAACATTGCGAGGCGGCCAGTGCATTCTTCCCCGGCGATGGCAACCGCCTGAGGGAGCTCTGGGTCAGCGGTTGGGGCACCTCTCCATCCGCCGCTTGAGGATCCGCCAGTCGGGACATGGCCCAAACGAAAAGACCCGGCGCAAGCGCCGGGTCCCAAATCGACGGATTGTGTCGAGACGGCTTACTTGGCAGCCGCTTCGTACATTTCGAGCACGTAGTCCCAGTTGATCAGGCTGTCGACGAAGGCTTCGAGATACTTCGGACGGGCATTGCGGTAGTCGATGTAGTAGGAGTGTTCCCAGACGTCGACACCGAGGATCGGCGAGGCGCCGTGCACGAGCGGGTTTTCGCCGTTCGGGGTCTTGGAGATTTCAAGCTTGCCGTTCTTGACCGAGAGCCAGGCCCAGCCCGAGCCGAACTGGCCGGTGCCGGCAGCGATGAAATCTGCGCGGAACTTGTCGTAGCCGCCGAGATCCGACTTGATGGCCGCTTCGAGCTTGGCCGGCAGGCTGGTGCCGCCGCCGCCCTTCTTCATCCACTTCCAGAAGTGGATGTGGTTGTAGTGCTGGCCGGCATTGTTGAACAGCGGCTGGTTGGTGCCGTAGGACTTCTTGACGATTTCCTCGAGCGACAGGTCGGCAAGGCCAGCCTCTTCAGCAAGCTTGTTGCCGTTGGTCACGTAAGCCAGGTGATGCTTGTCGTGGTGGTACTCGAGCGTCTCGCGCGACATGTAGGGCGTAAGCGCATCGTAGTCATAGGGAAGGTTCGGCAATTCGAAAGCCATGTGGGCATCTCCTCTTGGCATGGAATTTCGTCGGGAAATCCGTGAGCGGGAACATAGGCACCGGCCCCCATGGAGGCAACCGATGCAATGCCAATTTTTCCTCAACCCACGGAATATACTTTCAACATCATTTTGAAAGCATGACACTTTCGAGCACATTCGTGCCACGGTTTGCCTGCAGCTTCGCGGCGCTTGCAATCATCCCACGAAGGATCGCCCATGCTATCGCGCTTGCTCCCCGCCATCGTTTTCTCCGCCGCCAGTGTTCTCGCCGCCTCCAGTGCCGCGGCCTCTTCCGGCGATGCATGGGAGACATTCCGGGCAGAGGTTTCAAAGAAGTGCCTGGCGGCAGCTCCCTCGCTGCAAAAGGCGAGCGCCGTGGTCGACCCCTTCGGCACCGAAAGTTTCGGCCTGGCGCTGGTGATCGGCACGCCGAAGGGCTCCAAGGCCGCTGTCACGCAGATCTGCGTCTACGACAAGCAGAAGAAGACCGTCGAACTCGGCGGCGAGCTGGCGCCCGACACGGTCAAGGTCGGCGTGCCGACGAAGAAGAAGTAGCCTGATCAGCGCAAGGGGATCCCCACCGGCGCGCCGGTAATCTGTCGCCTTCGGCCCAGCCCGATCGCCGCCACAAGCGGTTGCGAATCAGCGCTTCTGCAATTACCGGATCATCACCAACCGGAGATTGTCATGAAGCCCCTGCGCACTGCCTTGCTTGTTCTTTCCCTCGCCGTTCTTGCCTCCTGCGCGCCCTCGCAGGACGACTATGCGCGCATGCAGACGGCGGTCCAAGGCAGTCCCGAGCTTCAAAAGGCGCTGCACAAGGACTGCCTCAGCAAGAGGTGGTCGAAATCCGATCTTGAAGACGCCGCCCTGCTCCTCAGCGTTCCGCCGGGCAAGGCTCAGGCCCTCACGTGCAAGCGGGTCGTAAACGCGCTGGCATCCGGCCGGCTGAAATACGCCGACGTGCAGCAACTGATGAGCAATCGCGGGCCGACGGTCAATCTCATCAAGATCCTTCAGGGCCGCTAGGCCGACGCCCGCACTGGCTCGCACGCACTCTCCCATCGGACATGCCGTCCGGTGGGAGACCGCGGCACGAGCATATTTGAAGGGCGATGCTTCAAGTTCCCGCAAACATTGCTCGTCGCTTGAGCTTCAACCGTCCAGTTGATAGAGCTTGCTCATGGTGACCGATACCCACGAGAGGATCCTGGACGCAGCCGAGCGCCTGATGGTGTCGAGAGGCTACAACGCGTTCAGCTATGCCGACATCTCGGCCGAGGTGGGGATCGGCAAGGCAACGATCCATCACCACTTCCCGACCAAGGCGGACCTTGCTGCGGCCGTGCTTGCCCGGTACCGCAAAAACAATCGCCGCCACGTCGAAGGACTGTTGGCCGCCGTCAGCGATCCCGTCGCCAGGCTCGAAGCCTATATCGGATACTGGGAAGACTGTATTGCCAGGCAGGACATGCCGTTCTGCATCGGTGCCCTGCTTGCCTCCGAAATACCGTCGCTGCCCGACAATGTCGTGCAGCAGGTGCGCGGTCATTTCGCTGACCTTACCGGCTGGCTTGGAGCAGTGATTGAAGATGGGCTGGCGAAAGGCCTGCTGAAGACGGCGCAGGGGCCGAAAGCTGCGGCCGAGAGCCTGATGGCCACCGTTCACGGCGCGATGCTTGCCGCACGTGTTGCCGGTTCCGATCCATCCGTGTTTTCGGCGATCACGCGGCCCGCCCTCAACCGGCTTCATGCGACGAGCGGGGCCTGACCTGCAAGCGGCGGTCGCCCGTTCGGCAGAATCAATCTGTACCCCATCCGGAAGTGGGCGGCTGCCGCATTGAACAGCATGCGAGGTGTTCCCAGGGGAACGGCGGGTGATATTCCCCTGCCCTAGTAATTTGATCCAACGGACGCGATGGCAGTTGCAATCATCGCGTTTCTTTTATGAACCCGAGCCGACCAACTAGTCGGTCGAATCTAAGGAGGTACTAGATCATGGCAAATCCGCTTTCCACGCTCGGCATCATCCACACGGCGATCAGCCTTGCCCCGGTTATCGCGGGCCTCTATGGCTTTGCCCGCTACGGCGCGATCGTTCCCGCCACACGCTCGGGCAGGATCTACGTGGCCACCATTATCCTGGCGGTCCTGACGTCGGCAGGGCTCTCGAGCACGGGTGGTTTCAACGAAGGTCATGCGCTCGGCATCGTCACCCTGCTGGCGATCGGCGGCAGCCTCGCGATCGACCGGCTCGCATTTGTCGGCCGCCTGAAGCCTTACCTCACGACGCTCAGTTTCTCCTTCAGCTACTTCTTGCTGATCGTGCCGGCGATCGCCGAAACGCTGAAGCGCCTGCCTGTCTCGCAACCGCTTGCCAGCGGACCGGAATCTCCGATCGTGCAAACGACCTTGTTGGTCTGGCTGGTGATTTTCCTGTCCGGGGTCTCGCTGCAGGCCTATCTGATCCACGCGCGCTCTCCGGCCAGGGCGCGTGCACACCGCCCGCACTGAGCGCTTGGAATATCCGGCTTCACATTGCACCAGCGCACGGTTCGGACCGTGCACTGGTGCAATGCATGTAGCAGTATCAGACGTCGCGGGCTGCGTGCGCCCAGTCCATGTAGAGGTCGCGCGCCTTGGCGGCGACAGGGCCGGCATGCAGGTCGCGGCTGTCCAGTCGGGTGACCGGCAACACCTTGGAGTAGTTGCCCGTGGTGAAAATCTCGTCGGCCGCCTCGAAATCAGCCATCGTCAACGTTGCTTCGACCACCTCGAAGCCGGCCCCGCGCAGGAGCGTCATCACACGGAAACGGGTGATGCCGGCCAGGAAGGTGCGGTTGGCGGCGGGCGTATAGACGACGCCGTCCTTGACGAGGAAGACGTTGGAAGAGCCGGTCTCGGCGATGTTGCCGAGCATGTCGCGCACCAGCGCATTGTCGAAGCCGCGCGAACGGGCTTCGGTCAGGATGCGCGCATTGTTGGGATAGAGGCAGCCGGCCTTGGCATCCGTCGGCATCGATTCCAGCGTCGGCCGCCGGAAGGGCGAGAGCGTCAAGGACGAGCCGCCATGGCCGTTGCCCATCGGTGCCTCGAACAGGCAAAGCGCGAAACGGGTCGATTCCGGGTCGATGGCAACGACGCCGGCCGCACCGTGCTCAGCCCAATACATCGGCTTGACGTAAAGCGCGGTCTTGCCGTCGAACTTCTTGGCGCCTTCCCAGGTCAGCGCCTCGATCTCTTCAGCCGTCATCGTCGGCTTGAGGCCGAGCGCGACCGCCGAGCGGTTGACGCGCTGGCAATGGAGATCGAGATCCGGCGCGACCCCGTCGAAAACGCGGGCGCCGTCGAACACCGTCGAGCCGAGCCACATCGCGTGCGAGGTCGGGCCAATCAGCGGCGGATTGCCGGAAAGCCATTCACCATCGACATAGGTCCAGGTCACGGAGCGGGGGGATGTATCGACGGCCATCGGCGTCTCCTTCAGGTCTTTTGTCCTCATTCTTCGGCATAACCCGAAAAAACAGCATCGTGGTGAATGGTTTTATCAAAAAATGTCATGACGGCCATTCTGGCACCGATGCCGCCTCTCGCTTAGTCTCACCTTTCCAAGAAGGGGGAAACCGTGCACATCAAGCACCTCGACCAGGATGACGTAGACATCTTCCGCCGCATTCGGCTGGAGGCGCTCAACCGTGCCCCAGAGGCCTTCGCCTCGACGGCGGCCGACTGGGAACAACTTTCGACGGAAGAATGGCAAGCGAGACTGACGACCAACACCGTCTTTGCAGCGCTCCAGGACGGCGAACCGGTCGGCATCATGGGGCTGATGCGCGAGCGCGCGAGCCGGCTGGCGCATCGGGCCACGATCATCATGGTCTATGTACGTGAAGAAGCGCGCGGTTCCGGCGCCGCGCGGAACCTTCTCACCCATCTCACCGACCATGCCCGCGCGTCCGGCATCCGCCTGCTGGAACTCGTCGTGCGGGCCGACAACCCCGCCGCCACCCGGTTCTACACACGCGAAGGGTTTCGCGAGATCGGCCGCGTGCCCGGCGGGATGTTCGATGGCGAAAAAGAAGTCGACGAAATTTTGATGGCGCGGCACATCGACGGCCGCGCCGCCGCGATAGGACAAGGAGCAGCCCGATGAGAGCGATGTATTACGACGCCTTCGAGAACACGCCGGAAATCCGAACGCTCGCCGATCCGACTCCGACGGAAAACGGCGTGGTCATCAAGGTCGAGGCGACGGGGCTCTGCCGCTCGGACTGGCACGGCTGGATGGGCCACGACGCCGACATTCGCCTACCGCATGTGCCAGGCCATGAACTCGCCGGTATCGTCACGGCCACTGGCCGCGGCGTCATGCGCTACAAGGTCGGCGACCGGGTGACCGTGCCCTTCGTTTCCGGCTGCGGCCGCTGCGGCGAGTGCCGCTCCGGCAACCAGCAGGTCTGCGAAGCGCAGTTCCAGCCGGGCTTTACCCATTGGGGTTCTTTTGCCGAATATGTCGCGCTCGACTTTGCCGACCAGAACCTCGTGCACCTGCCCGAAAGCATGGACTTCGCCACCGCGGCAAGCCTCGGTTGCCGCTTCGCCACCTCGTTCCGCGCCGTCGCCGACCAGGCAAAGGTCAAGGGCGGCGAGTGGGTGGCCGTGCACGGCTGCGGCGGCGTCGGCCTGTCGGCGATCATGATTGCAGCGGCGCTCGGCGCCCAGCCGATCGCCATCGATATCGCCGAGGACAAGCTTGCCTTTGCCCGCACGCTCGGGGCCGTCGCGACGATCAACGGTCGCGAGGTCGAAGACGTGGCTGCGGCCGTCAAGGACATCACCAGCGGCGGCGCCCATGTCTCGATCGACGCGCTTGGCAATCCGGTTACCTGCTTCAACTCGATCAAGAACCTGAGAAGGCGGGGCCGCCACGTCCAGGTCGGGCTGATGCTCGGCGAGCAGGCGACGCCGCAGATCCCGATGGCGCAGGTGATCGGTCACGAGCTCGAGATCTATGGCAGCCACGGCATGCAGGCCTGGCGCTACGACGCCATGCTGGCGATGATCGCCGACGGCAAGTTGAGGCCGCAGCAACTGATCGGCCGAGAGATCTCGCTGGAGGAGGCAATCCCGGCGCTCGTTTCGATGGATCGCGCCACCGATCTCGGCATCAGCGTGATCACACGCTTCTGACGGTCGTGATGCCGGGCGACCCCATTAGCAGCCGCTCGGCGGGCGCAGAATCCGCGCATGCCTCAACTTAGCGCAATCGAGCCATTCCGACTCACCGGTCGCTTGCGCTAGCCTTGTCCGGAACCAGGAGCAAGGCGGATGACGATTGGAAGACGGCGAAGACTGATCAGGCGCCAGCGGACCGGCACGGCGCTTGCCATTGCCGCGACGATCTCCTTTCTCGCCGGCATGACCGACGCGATCGGTCTGCTCAGCATCGGCGATTTCGTCTCCTTCATGAGCGGCAACACGACCCGCGCGGCGATCGCGCTCGGCAACGGCGATTTTATCGGCGCCCTGATCCTGCTCGGTGCGCTCGCGGCCTTTGTCATCGGCAATGCGCTGGGCGTGATCGTCTCTCAGCGCCTCGGCGTCGTCGGGGTGCTTTCCACGGTCAGCGTCGTGCTGATGCTGCTCGCCGGCCTTGAGCCCTGGCTGCCCCCTCCCTCTTTCTTCTACGGCGTCGTGCTGTCGATGGGCCTCGTCAATGCGGCGGTCGAACATGTCGAGGGACTGCCGATCGGGCTGACCTATGTCACCGGTGCGCTTTCGCGGTTCGGGCGCGGCCTCGGCCGCTGGCTGATCGGCAACTCCAACCGCCAATGGCTTGTGCAAATCACTCCCTGGCTCGGCATGTTCGCAGGCGCCGTGGCCGGCGCGGTGCTGCAACGCCATTTCGGGGCGGCCTCCCTTTGGGCGTCATTCGCACTCAGCGCTGGCCTTGCTAGCGCGACAATCCTGGTGCCGTCACGCTGGTCGCGACGCTATATCAATCCGGGCTGACGGATCAGCATTGAAGGTTTTCACTCCCCTTGCGATATTTTGCCCTTAAGCCCGGACGGGTTTCAGGGCAAAATCTGCGGAGAAGAATCACGAGCGAGGTCCTGTCATGGCGCTTGCGGCAGCCGTTTCCGAGGATGAACTCTACCATCCCGTCCTGAGCGCCAATCCGGCGCACCCCACTGGCTGGCGGGTGCGGACGATTATCAGTTCGCAAACGGAGGCGCGGCACAACCGGGCACTTTGGGCACCGACGCACCTGATCTCGATTCGAGCACCTGGCAGCCGACTGCTCTCGATGATCGAGCTACCGCCGGAACGGCACCTGGAGCTCTATTTCGGCGACAGCACCGATCCGGATGCTCCAGACGCAGCACGCGCCGAAGCGATCGAGGCCGCCTTCGCCTTCGTCGACCGCCTGCCGGAAGACGCGCATCTGCTCATCCATTGCCTCAGGGGCATCGGACGCTCGACGGCGCTCGCTCTCGGCATGCTGGCGCGCTACATGCCGCCGGAAGATGCGGCCGCGGCACTCCATGCGCTGCGGCCCGAGGCCAAGCCGAACCGGCATGTGGTCAACCTGTGCGATACGGCGCTTGGCCTCAAAGGCAAGCTTGCAAAGCAGGCTCTGCGCTTCCCGGCGAAGGTCTGGAAACCGGGCAAAGGGTGAAAAAGCGGGGCGACCGCTCGACCGCTACCCGTTGTGCGACGCACAAAGATTTGCCATGATCCCGAGAAAGAAAAGAGACAGCAGGATGCCCGATCGGGCATGGTGCTGTAAGTCCTTGATTCCGGAAGGGCTTTGACGGGACGATTTCAGTTTATCCCGTCCAAGCCAAGGGCCATTGACGGGAGGAAACGATGTCCCACGCAGCCTACGTGTTTGACGCCTACGGCACGCTCTTCGACGTGCATGCGGCCGTCAGACGCCACGCTCAGGAGATCGGACCCGATGGACAGGCCTTTTCCGAACTCTGGCGCGCCAAGCAGCTCGAATATTCCTGGGTGCGCTCACTGATGGGGAGCTACCTGGACTTCTGGCAGTTGACCGAGCAATCGCTCGATTTCGCCTTTGCCCGGTTCCCCTCGGCCGACCCGAAGCTGCGCAAGCGGCTGCTCGACGCCTACTGGACCCTCGACTGCTATCCCGAAGTTCCGGCGGTTCTGAAGGGGCTGAAGGAGCGCGGAGCGCGGATCGCCATCCTCTCCAACGGATCGCCGGCGATGCTCGCATCTGCGGTGCGCAACGCAGCGCTCGACATCGTCATCGACGACGTCTTTTCCGTCGATGCGGTGAAAGCGTTCAAAACGGCGCCCGCCGTCTATGACATCGTTACCACCAGCTACCGGCTCTACCCGCATGCCGTCTCGTTCCAGTCGTCAAACCGCTGGGACATCGCCGGAGCAACGAAATTCGGCTTCCGCACCGTGTGGATCAACCGGGCCGACATGCCCGACGAGTATCGCGATCACGGCCCGGCGCTGATCCTGCCCTCTCTCGAAAGCCTGCAATTCGGTATCTGAAGGAGTTCTCCATGGCCTGGTCGCCCACGCAGTACCTGAAGTTCGAAGACGAACGTACCCGACCCGCCCGAGATCTTCTTGCCCAGGTGCCCGATCTGCCCGAAGGCGTCGCCTTCGACCTTGGCTGCGGCCCCGGCAACTCCACCGAACTCATTCACAACCGGTTTCCCTGGGCCACGGTTTCCGGTCTCGACAGCGATGAGAATATGCTGGTTGCTGCGGCCAAGCGGCTGCCCGGCATCACCTTCGAAAAGGCTGATCTTGCAAGTTGGGTCCCGCCCATTGGCGCTTCGTTGTTTTACGGCAACGCCGTCTTCCAGTGGCTTCCGAACCATCTGGCGATTTTTGAGCGGCTGATGGCAGCTCTGGCCGCCGGCGGCACCCTTGCCGTCCAGATGCCCGACAATCTTGGCGAGCCGACCCATGTGCTGATGGAAGAAACCGCCCGCAGCCCGGACTTCGCCGCGGCCTTTGCCGACAGGACCATCCGCCGCGATCCGCTGCCGGGACCCGGGACTTATGTCGAATGCCTGGCCCCACATGCGGCAACCGTCGACGTCTGGCACACGGTCTACTACCATCGGCTGGCCAACGCCGAGGCGATCGTCGAATGGGTAAAGGGCACGGGCCTGCGCCCCTATCTCGATGCCTTGCCGAGCGACCGGCGCGAGGCCTTCACCGCTGCCTATACCGACCGGATCCGCGCCGCCTATCCGGCGATGAGCGACGGCAAGGTGCTGCTGCGCTTTCCGAGGTTCTTCATCTCGGCCGTGAAGGCGAGCTAGATCTGTTCGACCAGGAAGTCGATGAAGGCGCGTATGCGGGCGGCGAGATGTTCGTGGCCGGCGTAAACGGCATAGACCGTCTCGATCTCCCCTGACTGGTAATCCTCCAGCAACGGCACGAGCGTGCCGGCTGCGAAATCCGTCTCCACATGGAAACGCCCGATGCGGCCGATGCCGAGGCCGGCAAGGCAAAGCTGGCGGACGATCGAACCGCTGGAGACCTCCATGTTGCCAAAGACCGAGCGGAGCTCCACCGAGGTCTGCCCCGGCATGCGGAACGCCCATTCATCGACGCTGCGGCGAAAATTGAAGCGGATGCAATTGTGGCCCTCCAGATCGTCGGGCGTTTGCGGCGTTCCATGTCTCTTGAGGTAGGCGGGTGATGCGATCACCACCGGGCGAGTTTCCATGAGCTTGCGCGCCTTGAGCGACGAGTTGCGCAGCGGGCCGGTACGGATGGCCACGTCGGCGCGTTCACCGACAACGTCGATCATGCTGTCCGTCAGGGTGAGATCGAGCCGCACTTCCGGATAGCGCTCCAGGAACGCGGACGCGAGCGGCATGATGTAGCGCTCACCGAAGCCAACCGCGGCGTTCACCCGCAGCAACCCGCGTGGGGTCATGCGACCGCCGGCGGCCACCAGTTGTTCCGCTTCGACGATCTCGGCCAGAATGTGCTGCGCCCGCTGGAGATAGACCTCCCCTTCCGGCGTCAATTGCAAGGTCCTGGTTGAGCGCACCAGAAGGCGGGTACCGAGCCGATCCTCGATCCGGGTCACCAGCTTGCTGACAGCCGAAGGCGACAGCTTCAAGCGACGCGCAGCAGCCGAAAAGCTGCGGGTTTCCGAAACGGCGACAAAGACCTCCATCTCGCCCGCGCGATTGTCCATGCGACACCTTTGAATTGAATTCACAGTCGTTTGTCGCATTATGCGTATTATCGTCTGAAGTGCCAAGCCTCATATCATCAACAACCAACGCGCCCGGTTCCTCCTACAGCGCCGCGCGTCCTTTAAGACGCGCAAAGGTCGCTGTAACACTTTGAAGCGCTGCATGATTTTGTCCTTGGATCTGCGATTTAAGGAATTGTGCAGCGGCCGTGCGGGAAAGGTCTTGTCGTGCCCATTGCCCTCTTTGCCCTGACGATCGCGGCCTACGCGATCGGAACCACGGAATTCGTGATCGTCGGCCTACTGCCGACAGTCGCCACAGATCTCAACATCACCCTGCCGCTCGCCGGCCTGATCGTCAGCGTCTATGCGCTTGGCGTCACTTTCGGCGCGCCGGTCTTGACGGCGCTTACCGGCCGGATCGAGCGCAAGCCGCTCCTGATCGGCCTGATGGCGCTGTTCATCGTTGGCAACGCCGCCGCCGCCCTGTCACCAAGTTACGAGCCGCTGCTCCTTGCCCGCGTGGTCTCCGCCTTTGCCCATGGCGTGTTCTTCTCGGTCGGCTCGACCATTGCCGCCGATCTCGTTCCCGAAGATCGTCGCGCCTCGGCGATTGCCATGATGTTCATGGGCCTGACCGTCGCGATCGTCACCGGTGTGCCGCTTGGCACCTGGATCGGCCAGACCTTCGGCTGGCGCGCCACCTTCTGGGCCGTCACCGGCCTCGGCGTCGTCGCACTCCTCGCCATCGCCGCGCTGCTGCCCAATACACTGACGAAGGCACCGCCGGCCAGGCTGATCGACCAGGTGCGCGTGCTCGGTTCCGGCCGACTGCTGATCGTCTTTGCCATGACCGCGCTCGGCTATGGCGGTACCTTCGTCGCCTTCACCTTCCTTGCGCCGATCCTGCAGCAGATCACCGGTTTTTCTGAAGGTGCCGTCAGCCTGATCCTGGTGCTCTACGGCGTCGCGATCGCCATCGGCAACATTGCCGGCGGCAAGATCGCCAATCGTGACCCGGTAAAGGCGCTTGTCGGCCTGTTCCTGGCACAGGCGGCCGTGCTGGTCCTCTTTGCCTTCACCGCGCCCTCGCCGGTGCTGACGCTGGTGACGCTTGCAGCCCTCGGGTTCCTGTCCTTCGCCAACGTGCCGGGCTTGCAGCTCTACGTCGTTCAACTCGCCAAGCAGCATCGCCCGGGCGCTGTCGATGTCGCCTCGGCACTCAATATCGCCGCCTTCAACCTCGGCATCGCCGTCGGCGCGTGGCTTGGCGGCCTGATCGTCGCCTCCCCGCTCGGTCTTGGCATGACGCCCGTAATCGGCGCCCTGCTTGTCGCCGCGGCCCTGCTGCTCACGCTCGTAAGCGGCGCGCTTGATCGCCGCGCCGCAACCGCCTACCAACCGGCTTGAACCGCCGGCACCGAAGACCACCTATAGGATCGTTCCTTTCTTGCCCGGCCGCTGGCCAGACACCCGCCAAGCATGCCCATACAGGAGTTATCATCATGCATTCCGTCAATTCCAACGGCGCCAATATCCCGGCTCTCGGCTTCGGCACTTTCCGCATGCCCGGCGCCGACGTGCTGCGCGTGCTGCCGGAAGCGCTCAAGCTCGGCTTCCATCACGTCGACACGGCGCAGATCTACGGCAACGAGGCCGAGGTCGGCGAAGCCATTCACAACTCCGGCGTCGCGCGCGCCGACATCTTCCTCACCACCAAGGTCTGGGTCGACAAATATGCCCACCGCGACTTTCTCGCGTCTGTCGATGAGAGCCTGACGAAACTGCGGACGGATCACGTCGATCTGCTCCTTCTGCACTGGCCGGGCGGCAGCGACGTGCCGATGGCCGAGCGCATCGGTGCGCTCAACGAAGTGCAAAAAGCCGGCAAGGTCCGCCACATCGGCGTCAGCAACTTCAATACGGCGCAGATGGAAGAAGCGGTGAAGCTCAGCGACGCGCCGATCGCCACCAACCAGGTCGAATACCATCCCTATCTCGACCAGACCAAGGTGCTCGGCACCGCGCGCAAGCACGGCATGTCGGTCACCGCCTACTATGCGATGGCGAACGGCAAGGTGCCGAACGACCCGCTCTTGAAGGAGATCGGCGCGCGCCACGGCAAGACGGCAGCGCAAGTGGTGCTTCGCTGGCTGGTACAGCAGAAGGACGTGATCACGCTTTCCAAGACCGCGACGATCGATCGCCTGAAGGAGAATTTCGCGATCTTCGACTTCGCGCTCGGCGACGGTGAGATGGCCGAGATCCACGCGCTTGCACGACCGGACGGCCGCATCGTCAACCCCGAAGGTCTGGCGCCGGTCTGGGACAAGGCCGCCTGACCCAGACTACGGCATGTTTCCTTCAATCGTAGCGGATTGGAGGCCATTCAAAACGCTGCAGCGACCTTCGCGCACCTGATAAGACGCGCGGCACTGTCGTGATTTCGCCGCCGGCCAATTCCCTGTCGGCGGCGGACAGGATATGGACATCGCCCACGGACACCGATCAGAGGGAGGGGGCGATGTCGCTACATGTGGCTGAGACGAGTGATTTCGCTCCGGACTGGCCGGCAATCGTTGCCGTCGTTCTCGGCGTCACCGCCTTTTCGGTGGCGCAGGGCCTCACCTACCCCCTGATCTCGCTCTCACTCGAAGGCCGAGGTGTGTCGGCCGGCATGATCGGCCTCAACGCCGTGGGCTTTGCCGCCGGCCTGGGTGCTGCGACGCTGCTTCTCGGGCGGCTGACACGGATCGCCTCCGCTGACAAGCTGATCATCGCCAGCCTTTGCGGCTGCTCGGTCTGCCTTGCGACGCTTTGGGCCACCTCTCATCTCGCCGTCTGGTTCCTTGCACGCTTCGCCCTCGGCTTCTTCGTCAGCATGGTGTTCATGCTCGGCGAGGCCTGGCTGAACACGGCCTGCCCCGATCGGCTGCGCGGTCGCGTCTCCGGCCTCTATGGCGCCGGCATGTGCGGCGGCTTTGCCGCAGGCCCCCTGGCAATCCCGCTGCTCGGCACCAGCGGCGGGCTCGGCTTCGCGCTGCTTGCGATCTATATCGCCCTCGTCGCCTTCCTCACCGGGCTATTGACCATGGGCGCGCGCACCCGGCCCGAGCCGACTTCGACACGCGACCTCTTCGCCTTCTTCGGCAAGGCGCCGATGCTGATCCTCATGGTGCTGATGTTCGGCTTTGCCGATATCGCGGCGATTTCGGCCATGCCCGTCTATTTCGTCAAGACGGGCCACAGCCAGGCTTTCGCGGCCCTCAGCGTCACGGCGCTGGCCATACCGACGGCACTGGCGCAGCCCTTCATCGGCCTGCTGCTTGATCGCCTGCCGCGCCGCCGGGTGGCGATCTCGGCCGCGGCCGTCGCCGCCACCGGCTATCTGCTCGTGCCGTTCCTTTCGTCCGACATCGCATTGCTTCTGACATTCGCCTTCATCGGCGCAGCCAGCTTTGCGCTTTACACCGCCGCTCTGACCATGCTCGGCGAGGAGTATCGCGGCAGCATGCTGGTCGCCGGTAGTGCCGCCTTCTCGCTCGCCTATGCCGGCGGCAGTGCTGCCGGGTCCGGCGCCACCGGCGCGCTGATGACGCTGATCAACCCTGTTGCCGGTCCGCTTGGCGTCGGGATTGTTCTCGTGATTTTCACCCTGGCCTTCGCTGCGAGCGGGCGTCGTTACCTCTAACCCCGGACAGAAGCCCGCTGCGCGCTTCTGCACAAGCCGTTCTGCTTCACGGGACTGACAGCCGGGCAAGCGCATCGCCGAAAACGCGCGCGGCGGGCCCGAGCGGCTCATCGATCCGGTGGCACAGATAGGTCTCGGCGCCGACCTCACTGTTGCGACCGAGCGCCGTTGTCGGCATGCGCACGAGCCGCCCCTCGTCGAGATCACGCGCCACCTGCCAAAGGGGCAAGCGGCCCCAGCCAAGGCCCGAGCGGATCATCGCATGTTTGGTATCCTGGCTGCTGACGCGGCAGGTCTGCGGTGAAAGTACGCCGAAATCCCGCCCGGCGGTTCGTTGCGACGGGTCGGACTGCACGATCTGCAGGTGATCGGCAAGCTCGGCATTGTCGAGCGCCCCGCCACCGGCACGCAAACCCAGGGGATGGTGCGCGGCAACCACGGCGACGATCTGAACCGTCGTCAACGCCCGCCGGGCGATCGCCGGATCGCGGAAATCCTCGCCCACCATGATGCCGAGCGTGAAGCTCCGGTTGACGAGGCCGTCAAGCGGCCCGCCGAGCGGCGCGACCGCAAGCCGGATCGAAACATTGGGGTAGACCACCCGCATCTCGTTCAATGCCATCCCGACCGTTTCGATCGGAAACAGCGTGTCGACGATCAGAGAAAGCTCCAGCTCGATCCCCTCGCCAAGGCCTCGCGCCCGGGCGCGCATGGCGTCGACCCGAAGCAGGATATCGCGGGCATTGGCCAGCAGAGCCTGTCCCTCCGGTGTTAGGACCGGGCGGTGGCCGGAACGGTCGAACAGCGAGACGCCAAGCTCCGCCTCCAGATTTGAGATCGCGTGACTGATGGCCGATTGCACACGTGAAAGTCTGGCCGCACCGGAGCGAAAGCTTCCGCTTTCGGCAACGGTGACGAAGGTCCGCATCTGATCGAGTGTCAGGGCATCGAGCATGATCGATCCAATAGATCAAGTTGATGAATTTTATCTCACTTCTTCAGATCATGCGAAACACCCATCTTTCGTTCTGAACAGCGAAAGCGCAGCAGAAGGAATGGGCCCGATGGCTAAATTACTGGTTCTCTACTACTCGTCCTACGGTCACATCGAGACCATGGCGGAAGCCGTCGCCGAGGGTGCGCGCGCCGCCGGCGCTACCGTGGCGCTGAAGCGGGTGCCCGAAATCGTTCCGGACGAGGTCGCGATCAGGGCGGGCTACAAGCGCAATCAGGAGGCGCCGATCGCGACCGTTGCCGAACTGCCCGACTACGACGCAATCATCATCGGCACGCCAACGCGTTTCGGCAACATGGCCGCGCAGATGAAGAACTTTCTCGACCAGGCGGGGGGTATCTGGGCGCGTGACGCATTGGTCGGGCGCATCGGCAGCGTCTTTACCTCGACCGGCAGCCAGCATGGCGGCCAGGAATCGACCATCCTCGCCACCCACACGGTGCTTTTGCATCTCGGCATGGTGATCGCCGGCCTGCCCTACAGCTTCAAGGGCCAAATGCGCATGGACGAAATCACCGGCGGATCGCCCTATGGCGCCGCGACACTGGCCGACGATGGCAATGGCGGCGACCGCCGGCCGAGCGCCAACGAACTGGAAGGCGCACGCTTCCAGGGCCGTCACGTGGCTGAACTGGCGGCGGCGCTGGTCGCCGGCCGTACGCGCGTGGCGGAGATCGCCTGATGACCACGACCGCAGCCATTGTTCGCGAGAGAACCGATTGGGCGGGGGTGGCAACCGTCGTTGCGGCCGGGATTGTCGCGGCCATGCAGGTCGGCAAGGGGCTGATTGCCGGCCCGCTCCTGCAATCCGACCTCGGGCTCGACCTTGCCGCGCTCGGCTGGATTACCTCCGTCTTTGCCATCGTCGGCGTCGTCGGCGGTATGGCGGCGGGCGCGCTCGTCGCTGTGGCCGGTGATCGCCGCCTGCTCGGCATCGGGATGTCCACGCTCGCGCTTGGTTCCTTCGCGGGAGCGGCCAGCCACACGTTCACGCTGCTGCTTCTATCACGCATCCTCGAAGGCTTCGGCTTTCTCCTCGTCGTTGTCGCCGGACCGGCGATCCTCATGCGTCTCGTCAGCTCCGTCCGACGCGACCTCGTCTTTTCGCTCTGGAGTTGCTTCATGCCCGCGGGCATCGCGGCCGCCATGCTGATCGGACCATTCTTTGCCGATTGGCGGTCGATCTGGTTGAGCAATGCCCTGATCACACTGGCAAGCCTGTTTTCTGTGTTCCTGGCTGTTTTGCCACCGGCAGATACAGCCGGCACCGCGGGCAGCTTCCGGAACGATGCGGCCGAAACGCTCGCAAGCCGCGGCCCGGCGCTGCTTTTCGTCCTGTTTTCCCTGTTCAGCCTGATGAGTTTCACGCTTTCCAGTTTCCTGCCTATCCTGCTGCTCGAGCGCTTGAAAGTCTCACTTGCAACCGTCGGCGTCATCAGCGCCGTCATTACGCTTGTGAATGTCATCGGTAATCTTGTTGCGGGCCATCTGCTTTCCAGCGGTTTTGCCCGCGGACGGTTGATCGCGACCGCAGCCGTACTGATGGCCGCGTCCGGTCTGTGGATCTTTCTCGGTCAATACGGCGAAGGCCTGACCGTTGGGCTCTGCCTTCTGTTTTCGGCGATCGGCGGCCTCATTCCCGCCACGCTGATTTCATCGGTGCCGATCCTCTCACCCCGACCGGCGCTTGCGCCGATGACGATGGGGCTGCTGATGCAAGGCAGCAATTTCGGACAGCTTGTCGGCCCCGTCGCGGTCGGAGCGGCGATCGAACAGTTCGGTTGGGTCTCGGGTGCCGCCTTCATTGGTGTCGGCGCCCTTCTCTGCATTGTTCTTTCCGCCAGGCTCGAACGAACCGTGCGGAGCAGGGTGGAGCGGACAGGATGACCTGCCACAGGTTGATCCGCCGCCGCAAACAAAAAAAGCCCACCGGTGGAAACCGGTGGGCTTGATATTTCAGGCAGACGATCGGCGGATCAGACGAACTGGCTGAGGCCCGGAACCGAAGCGACGACTTCGTCGACCACTTCGTCGCCAGCCTTTTCCTTGGCAAACGCAATGGTTTCCTTGGCGAGCGAGGTGATTTCACCCATGCCGAGGCCCTGGCTCATCAACTGCTGGCCGAGCGCCATGACGCCACCACCGCCGATGGCGGCCATCAGGCCACCCAGCAGACCGCCGCCGCCCGAACCTTCGCCATTGTGCTGGGCGATCAACTCGGAGGCGCCCGGGATCGCTTCGATCATCTGGGCAACCGGACCGTCGGCGGCTTCGCGCTGCAGGAAGCCGAGGATCATGCCGACAGCCTTCTCAGCCGTCGCCGGCTCGATACCGACATTCTCCACGACGCGCGTGACCAGTTCATTCATGGACTTAACTCCCTCATTGGATATTTGACGTTGACGTCAAGGTAAATGATCGTTCCGGAAATGACAAGCGGTGGCGGCTCCCAGTGCCGGACAAACCCACGGCTTTCCGCCGGCATTCGCCGGCGTTCGACCCCGGCGCAGCGGACCTCTTTGGACCAATGGTTTCACGATGCCGCAGGCATGGCAAGGCAGCCAGCCGGGTACTGTCGATCCATCCTCGCTCCTGCGTCCAGACGGGAACAGCCTTGTTGCCCGGCGTAGCTGCACCACCTATAACAGGAGCGAGCCACAGATCGATGACGGGCGCTTGCGAAATTCCGCGAACCGCCCGCTTTCATTGACGAAACGGAGATGAAGCCCACATGTTGGAAGAAGGCAAGCTCTTTATCGGCACCAGCCGCAAGCCTGATGATTCGATCAACAAGGGCGAGTATCTGGAACTCAAGTTCGGCAACCGCCACGGGCTGATCACCGGCGCTACGGGCACCGGCAAGACAATCACCCTGCAGATCCTCGCCGAGGGCTTTGCCAATGCCGGCGTCCCGGTTTTCTGCGCCGACGTCAAGGGCGATCTCTCCGGCATCGGTGCGATCGGCGAGCCGAAGGATTTCATCACGAAGCGTGCCGAGCAGATCGGCCTGCCGACCAACCCTTACGAGTTTCAGGAGTTCCCGGTCATCTTCTGGGATCTCTACGGCGAGAAAGGCCATCGCGTCCGCACCACCATGTCGGAAATGGGCCCCCTGCTGCTGTCGCGGCTGATGAACGCCACCGACGCCCAGGAGGGCGTGCTCAACATCGCCTTCAAGATCGCCGACGAGGGTGGGCTGCCGCTACTCGACCTGAAAGACCTGCAGGCGCTGCTCAATTACATGGGCGACAATGCCAGCGCGCTTTCCAACCAGTTCGGCTTCATTTCCAAAGCTTCCGTCGGCTCGATCCAGCGTGAACTCCTGATCCTCGAGCAGCAGGGCGCCGAGCACTTCTTCGGCGAACCGGCGCTGAAGATCACCGACATCATGCGCACGACCAATGACGGGCGTGGGGCTATCTCGGTTCTGGCGGCCGACAAGCTTATGATGAACCCGCGCCTTTACGCGACGTTCCTGCTCTGGCTGCTTTCGGAACTGTTCGAGGAACTGCCTGAGGTCGGCGATCCGGACAAGCCAAAACTGGTGTTCTTCTTTGACGAGGCACATCTGCTCTTTAACGATGCGCCGAAGGCGTTGATCGAGCGCGTCGAACAGGTGGTACGCCTGATCCGCTCCAAGGGCGTCGGCGTCTATTTCGTCACCCAGAACCCGCTCGACGTGCCGGACACGGTGCTTGGCCAGCTCGGCAACCGCGTCCAACATGCGCTTCGCGCCTATACGCCGCGCGACCAGAAGGCGGTGAAGACGGCGGCCGACACGTTCCGCCCGAACCCCGACTTCGACTGCGCCACCGTCATCACCAACCTCGGCACCGGCGAGGCGCTGGTGTCGACGCTCGAAGGCAAGGGCGCGCCGTCGATGGTCGAGCGCACGCTCGTTCGCCCGCCGCAATCACGCGTCGGCCCGCTGACCGAAGCCGAGCGGCAGAAGGTGATGGATGTCAGCCCCGTGCGCGGCCTCTATGACGAAGACTTCGACCGAGAGTCGGCCTATGAAATGCTCAGTGCACGCGCCAAGAAGACGGCCGATGCGCAGGCTCAGGCGCAGCAACAGGCTGAACAGGCAGACCAGGCCAGCACCGGCGGCAGCCGCTGGACCTTGCCCGGCTTCGGCGACGATGAGCCGGCGGCACCGGCCGGCAAGCAGGCGCGGCCGCGCAGTTCCGGATACCAGCGCGAGACCGTCGTCGAAGCGGCGATGAAGTCGGTCGCCCGCACTGTCGCCACCCAGGTCGGCCGCGCACTGGTGCGTGGCATCCTCGGCAGCCTCAGCCGGCGATAGGAAGTGTCGGTCGAGAACACGACGAGATCAATTCGCGCGCCCTGATCCCGATCGAGGCGCGTCGCTTTTTGAAAGGAACAAGTCGCATGGACGTGAAGGATTCGAACGGCGCCATTCTGGCGGATGGCGACAACGTTGCCCTGATCAAGGATCTGAAGGTCAAGGGAACATCGACGACACTAAAGCGCGGCACGATGGTTAGGGGTATTCGCCTCACCGACAATCCCGACGAAGTCGAGTGCCGGATGGAGAAGATCAAGGGCCTGGTGCTGCGCACCGAATTCCTGAAGAAGGCTTGAGGCCGCAGCTAAACGGGGCGCGGCTGCAGCTCAATGCCGCGTCTTCAGTTCGCAGCCGCGTCGCGGCTGCGGGCTCACAATGACAGCAGCCCCTTGAGCGCAGGCGTAATCGCTGGTCAGTTCCAGCAGGGCAAGCGCGATCTCGTCCCAGCGCCATCCCGAGCGCTCGGCGAGTTCCGTCAACAGTTCGAACTCCTCTCGCATGGCCCCCTGACATTCGAGTTCGCGCCCAACAAAAGCCTGCAAATGCTTCGGTCCAGAGATCATCGGATTGCTCCTCCTAGCTACTCAACGCGGGAGGAGACGAGAGGGTTCCCCAAGCGCCAAACGCACGCCTCGCCCGCCTGCCCGCGCCGAATCCGTGATGGAACCATTCGCCCGTCCAGCGGTTGGGGTAGCACAGGAGGTAGCGTTATGAAGAAACTCGTACTAGCGGCCCTATTGTCGAGCGTCACGCTCGCAGGCGTCAGTTTTGCCCAGACCACGACGGTCGTGGTGCCGGGCGAAGTCAGAACCTATGTGCTGGAGCAAAGCAGTCCGTCTGTGGTCTATGACGGTGCCGTCGTTGTCGGCGAGCCGTTGCCGGAAGCCGTCGAAATTTATCCGGTCCCCGAACAATCGGGTTATGGCTATGTCGTCCTCAACCAGAAAAGAGTGCTCGTTGACCCGCAGACCAGGCAGGTCATCGAGGTGCTGGAGTAAGAGCACGGCTGTACTGCCAACCGCACGCAGCGAAAAGCCCGGCAGGGTTGCCGGGCCTTTCTCTTGGCGTTGGTCCGCCGGGTTTGGCGACGAGAGCGGCGAGCCTCAGGCTACCGACAGCTTGACGTCGATGTTGCCGCGGGTTGCATGGCTGTAGGGGCAAACGATATGGGCCTTCTGGACGAGGTCTTCGAGCACGCCCTTGTCGACGCCCGGCGAGGCGATCTGCAGGGCAGCCTCGATGTAGAAGCCGGTGCCATCTTCGCGCGGACCGATGCCAACGTTGCCCGTCACCGTCGTGTCTTCCGACAGCTTTACCTTCTCCTTGCCGGCAACAAACTTCAGGGCACCGAGGAAGCAGGCCGAGTAGCCGGCCGCGAACAACTGCTCCGGATTGGTGCCGCGGGCGCCGTCGCCGCCAAGTTCCTTCGGCACGGTGAGGGTGACATCGAGAACGCCGTCGGCGCTCTTGGCCTGGCCAGCACGGCCGCCGGTTGCAGATGCAGTGGTGCGATAAAGAATGGGCATTGGCGTTCTCCTTTGCGTTTCCAAGTGGATGCAGTTTAGATAGCGCAAAATTCAATTGTACGCAAATTAATTTTGCAAATTGCATTTTCGGTACGTTTTTGCGACAATGCGGCCATGGCGAACAAGGCAGCAAACATCGACACGATCCCGGAAGAGGCATTGGCGCTCGGCAAGCAGCTCTGCTTTGCCGTTTATTCGGCGGCGCATGCCTTCAACCGCGCCTACAAGCCGCTGCTCGATCGTTTCGGCCTCACCTATCCACAATATCTCGTGCTGCTGGCGCTCTGGCAACAGGACAAGATGACGGTCAAGCGTATCGGCGAAGAGATCGGGCTCGATTCCGGTACGCTATCTCCGCTGCTGAAACGCCTGGAGGCCGCCGGCTATGTCGGGCGGCAGCGGGATCCGGGCGACGAGCGCCAGGTGATCGTCCGTCTTACGGAAAAAGGCCACGAGCTGAAGAGCGAGGCCTTCGGTATTCTGATCGATATCGGCAAGGCCTCGGGTTGCAGCCTGGAAGAGGCCGGAGAGATCCGCGAGACGCTGCATCAACTGACGCGACAGTTGAGCACCGGCCACGGCAAAGAGTAAGCGGACAGCGCGCAGGCGGGAGGCGTCCCGCTGCGTCAGGATGCCTGAGCGGGCAGCGAACCCACACAGACCAGCGTCAGATGACGAGGATCGGCGCCTTGCCGCGCACGCGATCGTAGAGGTCCATCACATCCTGGTTGAGCATGCGCACGCAGCCCGACGAGACGGCCTTGCCGATCGACTTCCACTCCGGTGTGCCGTGGACGCGATAGAGCGTGTCCTGCCCGTTCTGGAAAATATAAAGCGCGCGCGAACCCAGGGGATTGTTGAGACCCGGCGCCATGCCACCGTTCCTCGCCGAATACTGCTTCAGCTGCGGCTGGCGGGCGACCATGCTGTCGGGCGGCGTCCAGCGCGGCCACTTCTGTTTCCACTGGATGACGCCGCGACCCGACCACGCGAAACCTTCGCGACCGAGACCGACGCCGTAACGCAGCGCCCTGCCCCCCGGCTGGATCAAGTAGAGGTAACGATCGCCGGTATCGACGACGATGGTTCCCGGCTGCTCGCCGAAGGGATCGCTGACCTCCTGGCGATAGAAGCGTGCATCGATCTGGCGATAGGGCACTTCCGGCACCTGATAGCCACCATCGTAGAGGCTGGCATAGATGTCCGAGACATAGAGGCCCTGTGGCGGCAGACCGGTCGGCACCGGCCCCTCGCCGCCCGGCCCCACATAGACGCCTTCGGCGCGCGGGTCGATCCAGCGATTCTCAAGCGCGGGATCGCGGAACACCGGGGCCGTCTGGTAGCGGAAGACGTCCGTGTTCATCGAGGACGTGCAGCCTGCAAGGCCGGCAGAGGCGAGCGCCAAGCCGGACGAGCGGAGAAACTGACGGCGGGAGAGAAGGACTGAAGACGACATCGAACTCTGAAATGCTTGAGTGCGGCATGGAGTGCTGCATGAAATTGCTTAACGAAATGCTTCGCGCAGACCCGCTGAATAAGGCGATGCTTGCATTTGCGGCTGGAACGAGGCTTGCGTGGAGGGGTGACGGTGCCGGTGACGGCGGTCAAGTTTTAGACGGTATGGGCGTGGAACCGCGGCTGGCGCATCAGCGTCTCGAAGTCCGACGCAGACAGTGGTCGGCTGAAGAAATAGCCCTGGATCTCGTCGCAACCGCTCTGCCTCAGGAACTCGACCTGCGCCTGTGTCTCCACACCTTCGGCAATGACCCTGAGGCCAAGGTTCTGCGCCAGCGAGATGATCGCCGCCGTGATCGCCTTGTCGTCGAGGTCGGCCGGAATATCGGCAACGAAGGAACGGTCGATCTTCAGGCGCCGCACCGGGAAACGCTTCAGGGCGCTGAGGCTCGAATAGCCGGTGCCGAAATCGTCGATCGCGAGATGCACGCCGATCGCCTGCAACTCGTGCATCGTGGCGATCGCGCCCGGCACGTCCTGCATGATCAGGCTCTCCGTCAGTTCGAGTTCGAGGCAGCAGGGATCAAGCTCGGTTTCGGCGAGTATTGCGGCGACGTGTCCGGCCCAGTTGCGTTCGCGGAACTGGCGCGCCGATACGTTGACGCTGACGATCAACGACGGCAGGCCCGCATCCTGCCAGGCCCTGGCCTGGCGGCAGGCGGCGCGTAGCACCCAATCACCGATCGGCACGATCAGACCGGTCTCCTCGGCAAGCGGAATGAAATCGGCGGGCGAGATCGTACCTCGCTCGGGATGGTGCCAACGCAGCAGCGCCTCGGCGGCGAAAACGCGACCGTTTGCCAGATTCATCTGCGGCTGGAACTGCAGGAAAAATTCTTCCCGCGCGAGGGCCTGGCGCAGTTCCTCCTGCTGCCTCAGCTTCTCATGCGCCTTGGCAGCCATTTCCTCGGTGAAGACCTGCAGATTGTTACGGCCAAGCTCCTTGGCGCGGTACATCGCCATGTCGGCATTGGCGAGCAACTCGCCAACCGTACTGCCCTGATTGGGAAAGCAGGCGACGCCCATGCTGCAGGTGACCTGCAGGGTGCGACCCTCGATCTGCATCGGCGCGGCGACCGCACGGCGAATATCCTCCAGCCGCGCCAGCACCACGTCGCGTTCACAGGGAAGACCGTTCAAAAGCAGAATGAACTCGTCGCCGCCGACGCGCACGACCATGTCGGACTTGCGCACCGACGTGCGCATGCGTGAAGCGGTGATCTTCAGCAGTTCGTCGCCGGCGGCATGGCCGAGCGTATCGTTGACCAGCTTGAAATTGTCGAGATCGAGAAAGGCGAGCACGGCCCATTGGCCGGTGCCGCGCAACGCCTCCAGTGCCTCGGCGACCTGCTCCTCGAACAGCGCCCGATTTGGCAGGCCCGTCAGCGCGTCGTGATGCGCCATGAAGCTGATACGGTCCTCGGAATGCTTGCGTTCGATCGCGATGCCGGCGAGATGGGTCGCCATCGCGATCAGTTCCTTCTGCGCATCATCGGGAACGCTGACCGACGTGGAATAAAGCGCAAAGGTGCCAAGCACCTTGCGCTCGCGCGAATGGATGGGCGTCGACCAACAGGAGCGGAAGCCGTAGGGGCGAACGATCTCGCGACAGTCCTGCCATAACGGATCGACCTCAATATCCGCGACGATCACCTGCTCGCCGCGCCAGGCGGCGGTGCCGCAGGACCCCACCGAAGGGCCGATCTCGACGCCGTGGATCGTCGCACAATAACTTTCGTCCAGGCTTGGCGCGGCACCATGGAAAAGATGGCGGCCGTCGGCCGACAGCAAGAGCACCGACCCCTTGATGCCCGGCATCAGCGCCTCGATCAACAGGATCATGTCGCGAAAGAACTCGTCGAGCGGCCGGCCATTGGCAATCATCTCGAGCAGGCGTGCCTGCCCTTCGAGCAACCGTTCGGCGGCCTTGCGATCGGAAATGTCGCGCGACACGCCAACGACGCCGACGATCTTGCCGTGCTTGTTGCGCAGCGGCACCTTGGATGTCATCAGCCAGCGGTCGCGGCCCTTGCTGACGATCGCCCGTTCCTCGATGCCGAAGATCGGTTCTCCGGTTTCGATAACGCGGCGCTCGACGTCGGCGATCGCCTGGGCCATATGCAGCGGATGAAGATCGAAGTCGGTCTTGCCGACGATGTCCTTGAGTGCCTCGAGCCCGTTATCGGCCACGGTGACCTGGTTGGCGATCAGGAACCGGCCCTCGATATCCTTGGCATAGATGTAGTCGGGCACATGGTTGATCATCGTCTCCAACCAATAGTGGCGGTCGGCGATGTCGGGTTCGCTGGGAAAGATGCGCGCAACCTCCTCGGCCAGCCGGTTGCTGGCATCGATCAGGCGGCGTGTATCCTCGTTGCCGCCTGTATTGAGCGCGGCATAGCGTGGATTGCGGCACGTGTTCTTCGCCAAGCAAGGCCTCCCCACGCGCTCCATCGCGCTGCTGGTCGATCTTTCCCCGGTTCACGTTAGACGAGCAAGAGTTAGCCCTTCCTAAATAACTTGTAGAAAAATCGTGCAGAGGTTGCAATCTCCAAGTCGGGTGAAGTCAAAAAAGGGATGACGGTGCCATCCCTTTTCAGTGTTTTCACGTTTCAGTGTTTTCACGACAAGCGACGGCGCGCCACGGGCATGAGCATCAACAGTTGATCGGCGACCACCATCACGACGATCGCAAGCCCCGTCAGCGGGAAGGCCAGGCCGAACAGGATGGCCATGATCCACAAACCCGCATAGACGCTGCGTTTGGGGGGCATCGGCGGCACGCCGACCCGGCCTGCCGGCCGACGCTTCCACCACATGACGACGGCAGACAGCGATACGAGCACGATGGCAAGGCAGGCGGAAAGCATCAGCAACTGGTTGAAGCGTCCCCATTCCTGACCCTTGTGCACGTTGATGCTCCATTCGATCGCCTTTCCAAGGGCGGGATAGTCGCCGAAGGAAATGTCGACCAGCGGCTTGCCGGAGTACTGGTCGATATGGATCGTGCGTTCCTTTGCGAGGTTTTCCGGGAAGATTGCAGCGGTATAGACACCGCTTTCGTCCGCAGGGATCGCCAGCTCGTAGCCGGGCTGCATGCCCGCGGTGTTAGCGATTTCGACGGCGCGGTCGAGCCCGATAGACTGACCGGCAGCGTCCGTGCCCGACATCGGAACCGGCGCGTTTTCCATCAGCCAATTGGCCTTGGGCAGCACGTCCGTCGAGACCTTGCTCGAGGTCGGAACCTCGTCCCAAAGGGCTGCCGGATAACCGAGGCCCATCGTCGTCAGTTTGCCATTGACCGCCGACCCCCAGTAGCCGGACCAAAGCAGGCCGGAGAAAGCCAGAAACACGATCAGCAGCCCGGCGACGATGCCGGTCACGGCGTGGAGATCACGCCAGAAAACACGACGCGCCGGCGTGCCGCGCACGCTCAACACACCGCCGGTCTGCTGGCGGGGCCACCAGAGATAGATCCCGGTAAAGACCAGCAGGATGGCAAAGCCCGCCACGATCTCGATGATGATTTCGACCGACTTGCCGAAGTAGTCGAGGCTGTGCAGGTCCTCCACCACCTGGTTGAATTCCTCCGACGGCGCGACGCGGTCGAGGATGGCGCCGGTATAGGGGTCGACGAAGACGAGCATGCGGGCCTTGCCGATACCGACAGTCACGCGCGCCGAGCGGTCTGCGCCGGCAGGCGTGCGGTAGGCAACGGCGGCACTGCCCGGCACTGCCTCGACGGCCGTGGCGACGATCGAAGACGGCGGCAGCTTCTCAGCCCCGACGGGCACGATGTTGCGATAGGCAAAGGCGGTGTCGTCGATCTCGTCGTTGAAGAGATAGAGCCCGCCGGTGACCGCCAGGCTGATCATGAAGGGGATGACCAGCAGGCCGGCAAAAAAGTGCCAGCGCCAGATGGCGCGATAAAGAGAGATGCCGCGCTCGGCGGCGACCGGCTGCCCATCGGCGCCGGAAAGGGATGCAATCGTCATGGTTTTCTCCGGGGAAGGCAGCAACGCGTGCGGCTTCGCCTCTTGAGCTCGGGACGGCCGAAGGTCACGGCCAGTCACATCGAACGACGGCCTCGACGCGTTTCCTGTCGTCAGCCAACATTCAAGCGGATGTCAGGCGGAGAAAGCCGATGGAGGCGCGCGTGGCCCCGTGCCGCCGCGCAGCACCCCACGCACAAGCAGAAGTTCGCTGGCGGGTATCGAAGCCTGCCAGGCCAGAGGCTGTGGTGGCGCAACGATCCACAATGGCACCGGCAGATCCGCGGGCGCGACAAGGCAGCAGGATTGGCATCCATGGCCCATTGCGCCGCCCTTGCCGTCCGGGTCATCGTGACCGGTGAGGCAGAGCTCGGCAAAGGTGCCATCGGGAAGGACGTAGGCAGCCATGTCGGGCGCGACCGGCATGGCCGCAGCCGGCTGCTGGACGAGAGCAGAGACGACGAGAACGAGCGCGCAGAGCATGCGCGCCAAATCCGTCCACCGATCTCCCAAGAACCGCCGTGTCAATTTTGTCCCCAATCGACAGCGACAGCTAAAGTGAGCTCGCTCGAAAGGCAAGCGGGCAATGAGCCGCGGCCGCATCAAAAGATTTCATGCGTGACATCAGCGACATCGGCTTCCGCCCGCAAGCGTGCTTGCCTAAGACAGGGGCACAGCACAGCGGGGAGGAATTCAACATGCTGACGATCTATGGCGTTTATCGCTCGCGCGCTTCGCGCAACTACTGGATGGCGCTGGAACTTGGCGTCCCCTTCCAATCCGTGCCCGTCATCCAGGCGCGCCGGGTGGCCGATCCGCTTGCCGCCGATGCGCCCATCAACACCAAGTCGCCAGCCTTTCTTGCCGTCAATCCCATGGGACTGATCCCGGCGATTGAAGACGACGGCGTGGTGTTGACGGAATCGCTTGCCAACAACCTCTACCTCGCGCGCAAGTACGGTGGTCCGCTGGCTCCGGCCGATGTCACCGAGGAAGGGCTGATCGGCAACTGGACCATGTGGGCTGCGACCGAAGTCGAGCCGCATGCCGTGCGGATCATCCTGACCTACGACTACGGCGCGGAAGAGACCGAAGAAGGCAAGGCAACCATTGCCATCTGCGCCAAGGCGCTCGACAAGGTCTTCGCCCGGATGGATGGCCATCTCGACGGACGGGACTACCTCGTCGGCGATCGCTTCACGGTGGCCGACCTCAACCTTGCCGAAGTCTTCCGCTACACGATGAGCCAGATGGAGCTTTTCGAGAAATATCCGCGCGTCGCCGCCTGGCTCACGCGCTGCCACGCCCGGCCCGCCTTCAAGACGATGATGGAAACGCGCCTCGGCGAACCGGAGTAGGCCGCAGGCGAATGGTTTGTCGGCAGCCCATTTGCCGTCACGTCATGGTCGCCGCGTCGAAGTCGACACGCGGCGCCCGGGCGTCGAGCAGACGCATGCCTTCTTCCACCTCGTCGCGCACCCAGCGCTTGAAGGCCGCCGCGGCCTTGCTCTCGCGTCGCGACGGCGAACTGACGAAGTAGTGGCCGTAGCCGGTCTTTGCCCTGACGCCGAAAGGCACGACCAGACTGCCCTGGGTGATCGCAAAACCAGCCAGTGTCTGCCAGGCAAGCATCACCCCCTGGCCGGAGATCGCCGCATCAAGCACCAGCGAGGCTTCGTTGAAGGTGTGGCGCACGCTCATTTCGAACCCGGAGAGCCCGACTTCGCGAAACCACACTTCCCAGCTGAACATCGAGTGACCGTCGATGACAGCAGGCAGTTTTAGAATATCTGCAGGCTTGCGCAGGTTTGCCGCCATAGCCGGGGAGCAGACCGGAAAGACTTCCTGTTGCAGCAGCGGCTCGGATTTCACACCCGGCCACTCCCCCGTGCCGACGCGAATGCCGACATCGACATCCGATGTATCGAGATTGACAAGCTTCGTGGTGGCGTCGATGCGTAGGCGAATGTCGGGATGGCGCTCGGCAAAACGGTTGAGACGGTAGACCAGCCAGCGGGCGGCAAAAACCGGCGCGACGGAAATGGTCAGCACCGACTCGTCGCGCCGACGCGCCGAAGCCACGGCCTCGGACAGTTCACCGAAAGCATTGGTAAGACGGACAAGGAAACGCTGGCCAAAATCGGTGGCGACCAGGCCGCGGGGAGTGCGCTCGAACAGGATGCGACCGAGCTGGGCTTCCGCCTTGGCGATCTGCTGGCTGACGGCGCCGGACGTGACGCCGAGCTCGTCGGCTGCGGCCGCAAGCGAACCCAGGCGGCCGGCGGCTTCGACGGCGCGCAGCCCGTTCAGATGGACGGCATTCAGATCTCTCATATAGTTTTTCTAAACTCATTCGCTGCCATTCTCAATTGAAAAGACGGCACGACAGGCGGATCATCCAGACATCGAAAGGATGGTCCGCCATGCTGAAGTTTCTCTCGACATTGACCTCGTTTGCCGTTTCCGACAACCGCCCCCCGGAGGCGCCGCTTGCCTGGACGCGCGATCCGCTGCAGCACCCGGATCTGGAACGCATGGACGGACGCGAGCTTGGCGACCTGCCCTTCCCGGGCTGGCCCCGGCCGCGTGCTGTCGAAGGCGCCTCGGATTGCCTGCAGCCAGCTGGCCGGTGACGATTGCCACCGGCATGCTATGCTAACCGGATGAGCGAGGATCTCGATCACAATTTCCAGCGCGTCGTCAGGCTGGCGGAAGCAGCCGGCCTGCCGGCCGTCTCCATCGGCACTTGCTATGGCACCCCCGCCCTGCTGGTGAAAGACAAGAGCTTCGTGCGCATGAAGGACAGCGACACGCTCGTCGTCATGTGCTCGCTCGAGGAAAAGGAAATGCTGCTGGAACTCGATCCGAGGCTCTACTTCGAGACGGATCACTACAAGGCTTGGCCGGCCATGCTCGTCCGGCTTTCGGCGATCGACGACGCAAGCCTCACCGGACGGCTGGTTGCCGCCTGGCGCGAGAAGGCGCCAAAGCGGCTCGCCGCAAGCTTCGCCGACCGATCCTAGGCGCGCGCGCCGACCCCATAGATCAGGCAGGCCTTATCGTTGACCCTCTTTACATCTTCGAGCGCAACGTGATGGCGCCGGGCGATCGTTTCGAACAACGCCTTGCCCTTGCCGACCACCAGAGGATGGATGGTCAGGCGCAGCTCATCGATCAGCCCCCTGTCCATCAGACTGGAAACAGTCTGCGCTCCCCCGACGACATAGATCGTTCGTCCGGGCGTCTGCCGCAACGGTTCGATCTCGGCGACGTCGCGAATGATGGTGGCGTTGCTCCACTCGACGCTGGCGCGGTTCTGGGACAGAACATAGTGCGGCGTGCTCAGCGCAAAATCCGCATACTCGATCTCCTCCTGCGTCGGAACGTTGCCTGTCAGCTCCAGCGGCGAATGCGGATCGCGCTTGATGGCGCTCCAATACTGCTCATAGCCCGAATACATGCCACTCCCGAGAACGCAGGCATCAATCTCGGGCAGCAGGTCGAACGTGTCCGACCAGGAATCGACCCAATCGGCATAGCCATCCGGTCCGTCGATCTTGCCATCGATGGACATCTGCATGCCGGCAACCATCTTGCGCATTGTCGTCTCCTTGTTGACGTTACCCGCCAAGGACGCGCTGATGGCGCATGGGCCGACATCCGGGAGGAAATATTTCAACCCCGTCGTGACGGCAGCCGCCAAGCCGTCTCTTTCCTTTCGCGCCCGACGCCTGTACCGGTGGAAGCCGATAGCCGCAGGTACTCTGTCATGATCGTTCGCGACCGCCCCAGCCTCTTGAAACTGTTCTTCATCCTGCGCGGCTCCGTCATCCAGCGGATCTTCCCGCAGGTGCTGTTCGTCTTCGGGCTTTCCGCCCTCGTCGTCTGGGCCCACCGCATCGATCCCGGGCTGGTACCGAGCGTCAACAGCGGCCCCTTTGCCCTGCTCGGCATTGCGCTTTCGGTCTTTCTCGGCTTTCGCAACAATGCCTGCTACGACCGCTGGTGGGAGGCGCGCAAGGACTGGGGGCAGCTGATCTTCACGGCACGCGATTTTGCCCGCCAGACGCTGATCCTCACAGAATTGGACAAGGTCTCGGGGGACGAGGCGCGTCACCGGCTGCTCACGCTCACAATCGCCTTTGCCCATGCGCTGGTCAGCCACCTGCGCCCGGGCAGCCATGCAGCCCGGACGCTTGAACGGCTGCCGCAGGACCTCGTCGCCGGATACAAGGCAAGCCGCAACGGGCCGGATTTCCTGCTGCGCACGATCGGCAGCGAGCTTGCCTCCTTGCGCGCGTCTGAACGGATCAGCGACCTTCAATGGACGATGCTCGACGGCACGATCGCCAGGATGTCGGCGGTGCTTGCCGCCTGCGAGCGGATCCGCAACACGCCGGTGCCTTTCGGCTATACGCTGCTTCTGCACCGTACCGCCTATCTCTTCTGCTTCCTGCTGCCCTTCGGCTTTGCCGATGCGCTGGGATGGGCGACGCCCTTTGTCACCGCGCTCGTCGCCTATACGTTCTTCGGCCTCGATGCGCTTAGCGATGAGCTGGAAGAGCCGTTCGGCGTGTCGCCGAACGACCTGCCGATCGTGGCGCTTGCCGAGACGATCGAAATCAACATGCGCGAGGCGCTGGGGGAGAAGGACCTGCCCGAACTGCCGAAGCCGAACAAGTACATGCTAATGTAGGTGCGAAACGTCCAAACCAGGAAGACGCTTGATCCGGAATGCACGCAAAGATGGCTTATATGAAAAGTTGCACCTTCTGGATTTATTTGCTATTCGTTAATCGGGTTTCCGGAACAAAGGCTTAGAATGCGGCTTAGCGAAGATTTGAACGGACTGATCATCAGCCTTGGCTTCGTCGCTATCCTCGTACTTATCCTGAATTCAGGCATAGCCGAGTTCGGTCGCACCTCAAGCGCTGGCACTCTCACCGTCGATGAGTGGGAGCAGAGGAAACGTGCTCTTCGCGAGGAACGCTATGCTTATGCCCGAGCAGCCACCCGTTGTAGGCTCGCGATGGAAAAGCGCATTGCCGAAGGCCGGGTCGCCAACGTCGACCTGGCGCAGCTGGGGGGCCACTTTAATGTGCGGCTGGCAGAGATCCCCACAGCCTATTGCTTTTTGTTCGTCGTCCGCGCGATCATCGACGACAAGATCAGCTTTGAGGAGTTCGTCGCCTGGGCGGACGAACCCCCGCTCGACCTGCCAGGGAGACTTGCAGGCCGTTAGACTCGAACTTTAACCCTTCAGTGCCGCCAGCACCCGGGCGACGGCCGGTCGCGCGGTCATGCGATTGCGGTGGTCGAGCACCTTCGGGAAACGCGTCGGGTCGACACCATCTGCCTCCAGCCAGCCGGCGATGGTGAAGAGGTAGGGATCGGCGATCGTATAGGCTTCGCCCATGACGAAGGGGCCTTCGAACATCGTGTTCTCGATCAGCTCGAAGCAGGCCCCCATGTTGGAGGCAACCTTGGCCTTCATCGCTTCGTGTGCGGCCGGATCGTCAGCCCAACGCGCCCCGCGACGCCCGTGGGCGTGGGCGACGTGAACCGTCGAGCAAAGATAACTCAGGAACGACTGGATACGGGCGAACGCAAACGCATCGCCATTCGGCGCGAGCTTCGCCTCAGGATAAGCCTGGGCGACATAGGTGAGAATCGCCGGCGTCTCGGTGATCACGCCGCGATCGGTCACCAGCGCCGGAACCCGGCCCTTCGGATTGATCGCCAGATAGTCCGGCTTCGTCTGCTCGGCTGTGGAGAAATCGACGCGACGCGCCTCGTAGCTGATGCCCGTCTCCTCGAGCGCGATATGCGAGGCCAGCGAACAGGTTCCGGGTGCGTAAAACAATTTCAACACGTCAAACTCTCCTCTGCAGTCATTCCAACTTGGGGTCGCAGCGACGATAGCGCGACCCGACCTATCGCCGGCGAAACGGATCAAGCGAAACCGACATCAAAAATCACGCTCGGTCTGCCACCGCCGCCTCCGGCGCGGTCCGCAGAAGAAACGAAGTCGGCGCCGTTGACAAGGCGGATGCGGGTTCCATACAACAGAGACGTTACGTTATAACATTATTCGGAGTTGCTTATGAACAAACTCGTTTCTCCCCTGCTCGCCGCAGCGCTGCTGGTTGCCGCGGCTAGCCCCGCCTTTTCCCACGGCGCCTGGATCGGCGAACGCTGGGGCACGCTCGCGGTGATCTACGGCCACGGCCCGGCGGACGAGGCCTACGATCCGGCCAAGGTGAAAGCGATCACGGCGCTTGGCGAGGACGGCAAGACGCTGCCTGCCACGCTGGAACCCGCCAAGGATCATGCCGTGCTGAAGCTTGACGGCCAACCGGCGCTGGTGGCGCTCGAATTCGACAACGGTTATTGGAGTGAAGGCGCTGACGGAAAGTGGCTGAACAAGCCAAAGAACGAGGTGCCCGGCGCCAAGCAGGCGAGCCATTCGATCAAGTACAGCATCGCACTCGTGCATGCGCATGGCGACCTGCCGGCCTTCCCAGCGCAGCCGCTGCAGATCGTCCCGCTCGACAACCCCA
The DNA here is from genome assembly GCF_037026475.1 of Ensifer sp. MJa1. Lineage (NCBI taxonomy): Bacteria > Pseudomonadati > Pseudomonadota > Alphaproteobacteria > Hyphomicrobiales > Rhizobiaceae > Ensifer > Ensifer sp. MJa1. The sequence goes on from NZ_JAKUMO010000003.1 coordinate 237,084, forward strand.
TCGGTCTGAAGCCGGGCGAAAAGTTTCGCGTCCGCCTGCTGCTCGACGGCAAGCCATTGGAAGGCAAGGAAATCATCCTCGACTATGCCGGACTGCCCGAACTCGTCTCGGAAAAGACGGACGCGAATGGCGAGGCTGAAGTGACGTTGCGCAATGCCGGCTTCAACATCCTCGCCGTCAGCCACGCGATCCCGCTCGAAGGCAATGCGGCGGCCGACAAGAAGGGGCTGACGGCAACGCTGACCTTCGTGGCCGAGCCGCACGTGCACGAATAGGCCGCCGGCCTCACCGTCACGCCGCCACGCCGCCCACCCATCCGACGCGCCAACTTGCAGACGCCCGCACAGATGGGTCCTCGCGCGAAGAGGACGGCCGGCGCGCTGCCCAGCAACACCCAAAGCTGGCCCGGCAGTTTACCTGCCGGGCCATGTCGGTCAGGCCACGAGCGCCTCGCCGCAGCCGGGGACATCTTCCAGCCGGTAGTAGACAGGAATGCCGCGCTCGCGGGCAATGCGCACATCGTTGTCGGCGCCCTTGCTATCGCCCGGCAGGCGCAAGACTGCATCACAAAGCGCCAGCAAGCGACCGGCGACCGGATGGAAGATCTCCTCATAGAGGTCGTCCCCGACCCGTTCGCCGCCAGCCGCATTCCAGACCGGCAGCGCCACCCATTCGCCGATCATGGGCACGTGGCCTGCCCGAAACAGCGCATGGGACGGCTCCTCAAGCCGCTTCAGGTTGGCGGCCATCTTGGCCGGATCGTCTCCTGTTCCCGAGCGATAGGGCCCCGCAATCAAAATCAGCATGATTTTCTCCACATTTTTGCACGACAAATCCAGATTATTCTGGAATATTCATGATAATTCGTGCATTATCGTGAAGAGTCAAGGAGGCATTCATGCTGACAACACAGAGACGGGCGCTGATTTCGCAGCGGCTTTCGCGCGACGGCGAAATTGTCGCCAAGCGCCTGGCGGATGAACTGGGTCTGTCGGAGGACACGATCCGGCGCGATCTCAGGGAAATGGCGGCGGAGGGGTTGTTGAAGCGCGTGCACGGAGGCGCTCTGCCGCTGGTGCCGCCGCTGCCAAACTTCGCGGCGCGGCAGGAAATTGCCGGCGACGTCAAGCGGCGGCTTGGGCGAAAGGCTGCGGCGATGATCGGCGTCGGGCAGACGATCTTTCTCGACGGCGGCACCAGCAATGCGGAAATCGCCCGGGCGCTACCGCGGGAAATGCGCGTCACCGTCGTTACACACAGTCCGACGATCGCCGCCGAACTCGAGCGCCACGAGGCCGAAGTGATCCTGATCGGCGGGCGCCTCTACAAGCATTCGATGGTCGCGACCGGAGCCGCAGCACTGGCTGCCATCGCCGGCATCCGCGTCGATCTTTTCTTCCTCGGCGTCACGGCTATTCATCCTGCCCACGGCGTCTCGACCGGCGATTATGAGGAGGCTGCCGTCAAGCGGGCGATCCTGAAGCAGGCGGCCGATACCTATGTGCTTGCGACGGCAGAGAAATTCGGCGCGGTCTCGCCGCACCACGTGGCCGGGATCGGCGATCTCGCCGGCTTTATCGTGCCCGAAGAGATCAAGGACGCCATGCTCGCGCCCTATGACGACGCGGGCGTCACGATTGTCCGCGCCTGACGGCGCGGACGTGTTGAACTGCGCGCTCCATTCGCAAGTGCGCGCAACGAGATCACGCGTGACCTCAGGCGGCGAAGGCTTCCGTCACCCTGACGTCGCCGACATGAATGCCGTTCCAGTTGCGCATGGAATGATTGGCCTGCGCCATCAGCGCCGCGTGCAGTTCCGGCTCATCGCGGAAGAAACGGGCAAGCGTTGCCGCGACCATCGCTTCGGCGGCGCGGGTGGTACCATCCTCGCATTTCAGTGCGATCGCGACGCCCTTTTCCGGGATGGCAGCGCAGAAAACGCCTTCAGCGCCGGTCTTGGCGAAGATGCGTCCGGGCGCCGTTTTCATCAGCCGCGTGCAGGCACGCTTGGTACCGGCGACGAAGAAAGGCTCAGCCATGCAGGCCTCGATCAACCGCTTCGAGGCGCGAGCGCGTTCGGTTCCAAGGCCGACGCCGGTCGCCATCTTGGCAAAGCCGTGCGCCAAGCCCTTGAGCGGCACGGCGTAAGTTGGAATAGAGCAGCCGTCGACGCCGCAATTGTCCTGAGCCAGGATCGCCCCGGTCAGGCTTTCCATCGTGCCGCGGATTTCCTGCTGCAGTGGATGCTCGTAGCCGACATAGCCCCTTGGCTCGGTGCCCGAATGGCAGCAGGCACAGATGAAGCCTGCATGTTTGCCCGAGCAATTGTTGTGAAGCGCCGTCGGCGCATCGAAGCTGCGGGCCTGACCAATCAAGGTCTTCTGGTCGGACGACCAATGGGCGCCACACTCAAGTGCTGAAACGTCGCGGCCGGTCGCCGCGAGCATTTTTGCCGCAAGCTCCACATGTTCCGGCTCGCCGGAGTGGGAGGAACAGGCAAGCGCCAGTTCCTTGTTGCCGAAACCGTAGGCGTCGGCGGCACCACTCTCCATCAGCGGCAGCCCCTGCATCGCCTTGCAGGCCGACCGCGGGAAGACCGCGGCGTCGGTATCGCCGAGCGAAAAGACAGTCCGGCCGTCGCCATCGACGGCAACGACCATGCCGCGATGACGGCTTTCCACGAGATTACCGCGGGTGACTTCGACGAGAACGGGATTCGACATGCCTTGCCCTCAAATTTCCGAAATTGCTCCGTGCATTTAGCAGGAATCTATGCGCAGGAAACGGAGTTTTCATGAAATTCGCCCGCAGGCTCGCCGCCGCCTTCCTGATCATCTACCTCTTGCCGGCGCTGGCTTCGGCCGGCTGGTGGTACATGCAGGACCGGCCCCAGAGCTGGCGCGATGCGAATTGGTCTTCAGCCGGTATTTTACCTGAGGCGGCCGAAAGTCCTGATGCGGCCATCTACATCTTTTCGGCGACGACGGGCGGCATGAAAGGTGCTGTCGCCAGCCACGCCTGGATCGTGACGAAACAACAGGGTGCACCTGCCTACGATCGCTACGACAAGGTCGGTTGGGGCAAACCGATCCGCCGCAACGGCTATCCGGCCGATGCACGCTGGTACTCGAACGAACCGCGGCTGGTCGTCTCGATGACCGGGGACGAAGCCACCCGGCTGATTCCGAAAATCGAGGCGGCAATCGCCAGCTATCCATACGCTTCACCCGGCGGCTACCGCATCTGGCCGGGTCCGAACTCCAATACCTTCGTTGCCCACGTGCTGCGCTCCGTTCCGGAACTTGGCGCCGTGCTGCCACCGGACGCCGTCGGCCGCGACTATCTGCCGGAAGGCAAACTTTTCCAGATCGATGCGGACGGACGGGACATGCGCGCGACCCTTTACGGCCTCGCAGGTCTTTCAGTGGGCGTTCGCAGCGGCTTCGAGTTGCATTTCTTCGGCCTCGTCGCCGGCTTCGACTTCGCAAGGCCCGGCATCAAGATCCCGGCGCTCGGACGCTTTGGGGTCTAGCGAGATACGACGACGATCGCTGCATCCTGGCTTGAAGCCCCACCCACCGCATTGCATGTTCCGTCGTCACATCAGGGGACCACGCCAATGCATGAGATGCCGATCAGAAGTTTCGCCGTTTCGGTCGTTGTCTTGCGGCCCACGGACAGCGCGGTAGACGTTCTCCTTTTGCGACGCAATGGAGGGAACCTGGTGCCAGGTCGCCGGCAAGATCGAGGCGAATGAGACGGCGTGGCAAGCGGGTTTGCGCGAAGTCGAGGAGGAAACGGGCCTGAAGCTCGATCGCTTCTACTCGGCCGACATTTGCGAGCAGTTCTACGAGGCCGACCGCAACGCCATCAGCCTGCTGCCGGTCTTCGTCGGCTATGCGCGTGATGGCGCAACGGTCCGTTTGAATGCCGAACACAGCGACTTTCGCTGGGTGAGTTTTGATGAAGCGATCCGCATGGTGCCCTTTGCCGGGCAACGGAAGGTCTTGAAGCACATCCGGGATGAGTTCATCGACAACGAGCCGAATCCATGGCTGCTGATTGAGGAACGGGCGCCGTCTGAAGTTGCCGGCTAGGGTCTGTACTCAATAAGGATTCCGCCTCTAGCGGAATTGTGATTCAAGGTCTTGGAGTTGGAGGCCTTGATGAAGCAGCGGCAGTTGACCTGGTTGAGCGATGCGGAGTGGGCTCGGATCGAGCCGTTGCTGCCGCGAGGACGCAAGGGCGCGCACCGGGTCGATGACCGCCGGGTGATCTCTGGCATCGTGCACATGCTCAAGTGCGGTGCCCGCTGGCGCGATTGCCCTCCTGAATATGGGCCCTACACGACCATCTATAATCGCTTCAACCGCTGGAGCCGACAGGGCATCTGGCTCGGCATGTTCGAGGCGCTGACCGGTCACAACGGCATCTGGGGAACGGTGGCAATGGATGCCACGCATATCAAGGCGCACCGCTCGGCCGCCGGCGCAAAAGGGGGGCCTTCGCCCAAGCCATAGGTGTTTCGCGCGGTGGCCGCACCAGCAAGCTGCATGGGCTGACCGATGCCCAAGGCCGACCACGGCTGCTCATGCTGTCGGCTGGCAACATCAACGACATGAGCATGGCAGGCGCCTTGATCGAGCAGGCTGCAGGCCGCTTCGATCGGCTTATCGCCGACCGCGGTTACGACACCAACGCCATCCGGACCGCCATTGCAGCCAGCGGCGCCCTCGTCGTCATTCCCTCAACAACGGGCCGGCGAGCGCCGATCCCCTACGATCGCGAGGCATACAAGACCCGAAACCTCGTCGAGCGCCTCTGGTGCAGGCTCAAGGACTGGCGGCGCATAGCCACTCGCTATGACAAGCTCGCAAGGAACTTCCTCGCCGCAGCTCTCATCGCTGCCACACTAACCTATTGGTGCAATTGAGTCCGGACCCTAGGCGAAAGTTGAAAGGAGATGGCGGAAATGGAAAAGGGCCGCCCGAGGCGACCCTTCCATGAGTTCTGGCCAGATGGATGGCCCGGGCTTTGGACCCGAAGGAAGGCGGGATCAGGCCGAGGGCTGCCTCGACGTGTTCACCTCTCCCATGCCTTTCACCAAGACCGAAATCTCATTAGACATTGGACCACCTTCCTTTCTGTTCGTTTCAGATAGCCACAAGGTAGGTGATCTGACCGCAATTGCAAGACCGACTAAGGTTTCGTGGCGAGATCATGCGGGCGCGGTGGTTCGACGGTCACATGGACGCGATGACCTCCAGGGTCACATGGACATGATGATCTTGCCGATGTGATCGCCGGTCTCCATCTCGCGATGCCCGTCGGCCACCTTGGCAAAAGGCAGCACGGAGTGGATCACCGGCGCGACCGTGCCCGATTCAAGCAGCGGCCAGACCCTTGCCGTGAGGCCATCGCGGATGGCCTGCTTTTCGGCTGCCGTGCGTGGACGCAGCGCCGAGCCCATGACGTGCAGGCGCTTTGTCAGGATTGGCGCGATATTGGCCGCTTCGACCTTGGCGCCGCCGAGGAAGGCGATGATCGACAGACGTCCGTCCTTCGCCAGCGATGCAATATTGCGGTCGAAGTACCGGCCGCCGACCATGTCGAGAATGACATCGACACCGCGACCGTCGGTCTCTTCGACAACGACGGCCTTGAAATCCTCGTCGCGATAGTTGATCGCACGCTTCGCACCAAGCGCCTCGCAAGCGGCGCATTTCTCCGCACTGCCTGCGGTAACGAAGACCTCTGCACCGAAGGCCTTTGCAAGCTGGATCGCCGTCGTGCCAATGCCGCTGGAACCGCCGTGAATGAGGATGGTTTCGCCCGCCTTCAGGCCCGCCATGTCGAAGACATTGGCCCAGACGGTGAAAAAGGTCTCCGGCAAGGCTGCCGCCCGCACCGCATCGTAACCCTTAGGCCAGGCAAGCGCCTGGGTTGCGGGCACCGCCGTGTATTCCGCGTAACCGCCGCCGTTGGCGAGTGCGCAGACCTTGTCGCCGATTGCAAATCCCTCGGCGCCTTCCCCAAGTGCCACGACCTCGCCGGCCACTTCGAGCCCGAGGATCGGGTTTGCGCCGGGCGGCGGCGGGTAGTCGCCCTTGCGCTGCAGGACGTCCGGGCGATTGATGCCCGCCGCTTCCACTCGTACGAGAATGTCACCCGGCCGAACCTCAGGCAGCGGCCCTTTCTTGAGGATCATGTTTTCCGGCCCTCCCGGAGATGGAAGGTCGACGAACTGCATTTCGGATGGAAGGGACATGGCGTTACCTCGCGAATTCTGGGGCACATAGGTAGCGCCTCGCGCGCGCCGCGAAAAGGTGCACGGAGCGCCAGGATCGGCAACGGGCGGACTTGCAGCGGACGCCCGGGCGTCAACTGCCAAGCGCGTCCATGACGAGCCCGACTTCGCTCGCCTTGGCGCGCGACTTGATCTCGGCAATCCGGGCGCTGACGGCCTGGGCGTCGGAAAAGACGAAACCTTCCGGAAGGCCGAGCACCGCGATCGAGCAGCGCATCAGCGGAAACTCCTTCAGCGAACCATCGCGACCATGGCCGCAGATACGGCCCTCCGCCTGGTGCTCGGCCGAATAGAGCTGGCGCACATCGGAGCGGAAGTCGTCGAGCAGGCGGTTGAGTACCGCCTCCAGTTCTTCGACCGAACAGCCACTGACGCCGACGAAGAAATCGTCGCCGCCGACATGGCCAAGGAATTTTTCCTCGCCGATGAAATGGCGACGCAGAAGGGCGGCGAACAGTGTGATCGCGAGGTCGCCCTTCTGGAAACCGTAGGTATCGTTGAAGGGCTTGAAGTCGTCAAAATCGCAGTAGCAGAAGTAGCGCGCGTGATCGCCGTCAAGGATCGCGTCCTGGACATAGTCGCGGATGGCGCGGTTGCCGGGCAGGCCCGTGAGCGGGTTCTGCTCCTGCGCCATCTTCAACTGCTTCTCGTTGATGATCTTCAACAGCGACGAGGCCGAGAGCGTGCCGGCGTAACGCATGTTCTCGGTCAGGATCAGACAATCGCTGCCGTCCATGCCGGCGAAAATCTTCAGCATCTCATCGGCAGGCGTGTCGAGATCGGCGATCGGCGCCGGGCTGACGAAATGCGAAATTCGCCGCTGATAAATGCGGTTCTTCAGGAGGTCGCGGCCGAAGGGATGATAGATCAGTTCCTTGACGTGGTATTCGTGCAGGATGCCGCGCGGCTCGCCATTGGCGTTCAGCACGGGGAAGAAGGCCTGGCGCGGGTTCAACCTGAAGAGATCGAAGACGGAATCGAGCTCATCGCTCTCGCGAACCGTTGGCAGTTGCTCGATCTGCTTGCGGATCAGGATCCCGTCGAGCGAGGACGAGGACCGCCTGCCGCTGACGCTTTGATCGAGATGCGGATAGGCGGGCAGAAGCTCGCTCAGATGGGTGGTCGGTCGGGCGACGTAGTAGCCCTGGACGAGGTCGCAGCCGAGATCGCGACAGGTGAGAAACTCCGCCTCCGTCTCGACGCCTTCGGCAATGACGCGTGTGCCGAGCACATGAGCGGTGTTGACCGTGTGGCGGACCAGATGACGCTTGCGGGCATCCGCCTCGATGCCGGAGATGAAGTGCCGGTCGATCTTCACATAGTCGACCGGCTGGTCGCAGAGCAGTTTCAGGCCGTTGAAGCCGGCGCCAAAGTCATCGATGGCGAGCTTGAAGCCGGCGAGCCGGAGGTCACGCACCAGTGCGGAAAAATCCGGCATCTTGCCGCTGTCGAAGCGTTCGGACAGTTCGAAGCAGAGCGACGAAGGCGCAATGCCGGCACGCTTCAGATGATTGACGAGACGCTCGACGATATCGCCCTCACCGCCAACCAGGCGCGAGTCGAAGTTCAGGAAAAGCGTGCGGGCGGCATGATCAGGCAGCGTCGCGAAGCCGGCAACGGCGCGGCTGTTGATCATGTGCTCGAGCGCCAGCAGCTGGCCAGCCTCTTCGGCCTTGTCGAGCAGCTCCAGCGGCGAGCCAAAGCCGAGCTTCTGGAAACCGCGCATCAGCGACTCGTAGCCGAAGACCGTTCCGGTCGCAGCTTCCGCAATCGGCTGGAAGGCGGTTTCGATCACCAGCTTGGCGAGGGTGACGATCTGGTCATCGCCGAACCGGCGCAGCGAGAGGATTTCGGCGGGGGCGGCGGACATGCCGGGCTCCAGAGACAAGGGAACGGACGATCGGACGCCGTCAGCATGGCCACCAAGCGTCAACGAAGTCTTTCCCCACTATGAAGCTTTCATGAAAGCTATGTGACAGTCGCAACCGCGATCGATCTACTGCAAACATTCTAATAAAATCAGTAGTTTCATCAGCAAATGCTGCGATGCGGCTCCGCCCCCGGCCGTGTGCGTTTCGCACCGCCGGGCGCGTTATTCACCATGACCGGAACAGCGCAAACTTATCCCTTCGCCAGCACGCCGAAGGCAATTAGCGACAGCCCCTGCATCACGAGGTCGACGGCCAGGAACAGGCCGAGGATCCAGAGGCTGTTGACCGGCCAGCCGGCGGCAATGATGAGGCCGGCTGCCAGCGTGACGAGGCCGCCGAGCGCCACCCAGCCCCAGCCCTGAAGCGGCCTCAGCTTGAGGCCGACCCAGATGCGGAAACAACCGGCGACGATCAAGGCGACCGCCATCACGAAGGTGAGGAAGGACGAGGCCAGCAAGGGATTGATGAAGGCGAAAAGGCCGGCGATCGTGTAGCAGGCGCCGCTCAGGCTCCAGTAGAGCACGCTGTCCCAGCCCTTCACCTGAAAGGCGTGGGCAAGATTGAACAGCCCGCCGATCAGCATGATGATCCCGACGTAGTAGACCGAAGCGACCGTCGCCATCAGCAGGTTGCCGAAGGCCAGGCCGCCGCACATGATCAGAAGCACACCGAGCGCGACGAACCATCCCCATTTGCCGGCAACCGCTGACTTTTCCGCCTGATCGAATGCATGGGTCATTTCAACCTCCAGTTCTTCAGATCGCAGAATCGCTACCGGGAGAATTGAGCCGGATTTCTCGGGAAAAGGAAAGGAAAAACACCACAGATTTTTATTGATTGATGAGTCAATCAAAAATAAACTGACTGTCGTCAAGGGAGAGATGGATGCCGAAGGTCGGAATGGAGCCGGTGCGCCGCAAGGCGCTGGTGGACGCTGCACTTCGTGTGATCGGCGACCAGGGCACGCTGGCCGTCACCATGTCCGAGATCGCCCGTCAGGCCGGAGTCTCCCCTGCCCTTGCCCACCACTATTTCGGCAGCAAGGAGCAATTGCTGATCGAGACGATCCGCAGCCTTCTACGGCAGTTACGCGACGACACGGTGACGGCCCTTCGGGCGGTGGCGAGCCCGCGAGAGCGCTTGAGCGCGATGATCCGCGTTTCCTTCCAGGCAAGCCAGTTTGCACCCGATACCATTGCCGCTTGGCTCGCCTTCTACTCGGAGGCGCAGCGGTCTGAGGAGGTCAGGCGGCTATTGGTCGTCTATGCGCGGCGGCTGCGTTCCAACCTCGTGGCAAGCCTCAAGGCGCTTTGCCCTGACGATGACGCGGAACGCATCGCCGAAGGCGCTGCTGCGATGATCGACGGGCTTTATATCCGCCAGAGTCTGCGCTCCGCGCCGATCGGCATCGAAGCCTCGATCGCGCTGACCGAAGACTATGTCACCTCGCACATCGATCGCCTTCACAGCCAGGGAACGGCCGCATGACCGCAAGACCGAACATCCTGATCATCATGGTGGACCAGCTGAACGGAAAGTTCTTTCCGGACGGACCGGCCGCTTTCCTGCATGCACCGCACCTGAAGGCGCTCGCTGCCCGCTCGGCCCGCTTCCGCAACAACTACACCTCGTCGCCGCTTTGCGCCCCTGCCCGAGCCTCGTTCATGGCCGGGCAATTGCCGAGCCGCACCCGCGTCTACGACAACGCCGCCGAGTACCAGTCGTCGATCCCGACCTATGCACATCACCTGCGCCGCGCCGGCTACTACACCGCACTGTCCGGCAAGATGCATTTCGTCGGACCGGACCAGTTGCATGGCTTCGAGGAGCGGCTGACGACCGACATCTACCCGGCCGACTTCGGCTGGACGCCGGACTATCGCAAACCCGGCGAGCGTATCGACTGGTGGTATCACAATCTCGGCTCGGTCACCGGCGCCGGCGTCGCCGAGATCACCAACCAGATGGAGTATGACGACGAGGTCGCCTTCCTCGCCAACCAGAAGCTCTATCAGCTCTCGCGCGAAAACGACGATGCGGGGCGCCGCCCCTGGTGCCTGACCGTCTCCTTCACCCATCCGCACGACCCCTACGTGGCGCGCAAGAAGTTCTGGGATCTCTATGAAGGTTGCGAACACCTCCTGCCCGAAGTCGGCATGCTGCCGGAGGATCGGCAGGACCCGCACTCCAAGCGCATCATGCATTCCTGCGACTACGGCAATTTCGACCTGACGGAAGACAATATCCGCCGCTCGCGCCGGGCCTATTTCGCCAATATCTCCTACCTCGACGAGAAGGTCGGCGAGCTCCTGGACACGCTGACGCGCACCCGCATGCTCGACGACACGCTGATCCTCTTCTGCTCGGATCACGGCGACATGCTCGGCGAGCGCGGACTGTGGTTCAAAATGAACTTCTTCGAGGGTTCGGCCCGCGTGCCGCTGATGGTGGCAGGTCCGGGCGTGACGCCCGGTCTGCACCTGGCACCGACCTCCAACCTCGACGTCACGCCGACGCTTGCCGATCTCGCCGGCATATCGATGGACGAGGTCAAGCCCTGGACCGATGGCATCAGCCTCGTGCCCATGATCAACGGCGAGGAGCGCTCGGAACCGGTGCTGATGGAATATGCGGCGGAAGCCTCCTACGCGCCGCTCGTCGCCATCCGCGAAGGCAAGTGGAAATACATCCACTGCGCGCTCGATCCGGACCAGCTCTATGATCTTGAAGCCGATCCGTTGGAATTGAAGAACCTGGCGCCCAATCCGGAAACGCCGGTGCAGGCAGCAACGCTTGAGGCATTCCGCGACATGTGCGCCGCCCATTGGGACATGGAGGCCTTCGACGCTGCCGTGCGCGAAAGCCAGGCGCGGCGCTGGGTGGTCTATGAGGCGCTTCGAAACGGCGCCTACTACCCCTGGGATCACCAGCCGCTGCAGAAGGCATCCGAGCGCTACATGCGCAACCACATGAACCTCGACAACCTCGAGGAATCCAAACGCTACCCGCGAGGAGAATGACATGAAAGCCCAACCACGAGCCTCGCACTTCATCGATGGCGAATATGTCGAGGACGTCAACGGTACCGTCATCGAGAGCATCTACCCGGCAACCGGCGAAGTGATCGCCCGGCTGCACGCGGCGACGCCCGCGATCGTCGAACGGGCAATCGCGGCGGCCAAACGCGCCCAGCCGGAATGGGCGGCGATGAGCCCGACGGCGCGCGGCCGCATCCTCAAGCGCGCTGCCGAGATCATGCGCGAGCGCAACCGCGAACTTTCCGAGCTCGAAACGCTCGACACCGGCAAGCCGATCCAGGAGACGATCGTCGCCGACCCGACGTCGGGCGCCGACAGCTTCGAGTTCTTCGGCGGCGTTATCGCGACCGCGCTCAACGGCGACTACATCCCGCTTGGCGGCGACTTCGCCTATACCAAGCGCGTGCCGCTCGGCGTCTGTGTCGGCATCGGCGCCTGGAACTATCCGCAGCAGATCGCCTGCTGGAAGGGCGCGCCGGCGCTTGCCGCCGGCAACGCCATGGTGTTCAAGCCGTCGGAAAACACGCCGCTCGGGGCGTTGAAGATCGCCGAAATCCTGATCGAGGCCGGCCTGCCGAAGGGCCTCTACAACGTCATCCAGGGCGACCGCACCACCGGCCCGCTGCTCGTCAACCATCCTGACGTCGCCAAGGTGTCGCTGACCGGCTCGGTGCCAACAGGCAAGAAGGTGGCGGGCGCTGCCGCCGCCGAACTCAAGCACGTCACCATGGAACTGGGCGGCAAGTCGCCGCTGATCGTCTTTGACGACGCCGATCTCGAAAGCGCCATCGGCGGCGCCATGCTCGGCAACTTCTATTCGACGGGCCAGGTCTGCTCCAACGGCACCCGCGTCTTCGTGCAGAAGGGGATCAAGGAACAGTTCCTGACACGGCTGAAAGCCCGCACAGAAGCCATCGTCATCGGCGACCCGATGGATGAGGCGACGCAGCTCGGACCGATGGTCTCGATGCCGCAGCGCGACAAGGTCTTCTCCTACATCGAGAAGGGCAAGGCTGAGGGCGCGCGGCTGGTGACCGGCGGCGGCATCCCAAATGCCGTCAACGCCGAAGGCACTTACATCCAGCCGACGGTCTTTGCCGACGTCACCGACGACATGACGATCGCGCGCGAAGAAATCTTCGGGCCGGTCATGTGCGTACTCGACTTCGACGACGAGGCCGAAGTGATCACACGCGCCAATGCCACCGAATTCGGCCTTTCGGCCGGCGTGTTCACCGCCGACATCACCCGCGCCCACCGCGTCGTCGACCAGCTCGAAGCCGGTACGCTCTGGATCAACACCTACAATCTCTGCCCGGTGGAAATCCCCTTCGGCGGCTCGAAACAATCCGGCTTCGGCCGCGAGAATTCGGTCGCGGCACTCAACCACTATAGCGAATTGAAGACCGTCTATGTCGGCATGGGGCCGGTGCAGGCGCCGTATTGACGTCAGGGCTGCGGCTGGCCCCTCACCCTGACCCTCTCCCCGCAGGCGGGGAGAGGGGACGTGCCCCACCAGCGGCTTGAGAGTGCACAAAACGGTGCGGCAACGTCCCTTCGCCCCGCTTGCGGGGAGAAGGTGCCGGCAGGCGGATGAGGGGCGCATTCCTCGCCGCCCCACAAAGGACGCGGCCATGGGAACCCGGAGATAGAGAAAGACCACGCTTATGCAGGCAGATTACATCATCATCGGCTCCGGCTCGGCCGGCTCGGCGCTCGCCTATCGCCTCTCGGAAGACGGCAAGAATACCGTCATGGTTCTGGAATATGGCGGGACGGATGCCGGGCCCTTTATCCAGATGCCGGCAGCACTTGCCTGGCCGATGAGCATGAAGCGCTACAATTGGGGCTATCTGTCGGAACCCGAGCCGAACCTCAACAATCGGCGCATCACAGCACCACGCGGCAAGGTGATCGGCGGCTCGTCTTCGATCAACGGCCTCGTCTATGTGCGCGGGCATGCGGAAGACTTCAACCGCTGGGAAGAGCTCGGCGCTCGCGGCTGGGCCTATTCCGACGTGCTGCCCTACTTCAAGCGCATGGAAAACTCGCATGGTGGGGAAGCCGGCTGGCGCGGCTCCGACGGGCCTCTGCACGTCAAGCGCGGCCCGGTCCACAACCCGTTGTTTCATGCCTTCATCGAGGCGGGAAAACAGGCCGGCTTCGAGGTGACGGACGACTATAACGGCTCGAAGCAGGAAGGCTTCGGCCTGATGGAGCAGACGGTCTGGCAGGGCCGGCGCTGGTCGGCGGCGAACGCCTATCTGAAGCCGGCGATGAAGCGGCAGAACGTTTCGCTCGTGCGCTGCTTCGCCCGCCGGATCATCATCGAGAACGGCCGGGCGACCGGCGTCGAGATCGAACGCGGCGGCAAGATCGAGATCGTCAAGGCGAACCGCGAAGTTGTCGTCTCGGCCTCCTCGTTCAATTCGCCGAAGCTGTTGATGCTCTCCGGTATCGGTCCGGCTGAGCACCTGAAGGACATGGGCATTGAGGTGAAGGTCGACCGACCGGGCGTTGGACAGAACCTGCAGGACCACATGGAGTTCTATTTCCAGCAGGTCTCGACCAAGCCGGTGTCGCTCTATTCCTGGCTGCCCTGGTTCTGGCAGGGCGTTGCCGGCGCGCAATGGCTGTTCTTCAAGAAGGGCCTCGGCATTTCCAACCAGTTCGAGGCCTGCGCCTTCCTGCGCTCGGCCGCAGGTGTCAAGCAACCTGATATCCAGTACCACTTCCTGCCCGTGGCGATCAGCTATGACGGCAAGGCGGCGGCCAATACGCACGGCTTCCAGGTGCATGTCGGCTACAACCTGTCGAAATCGCGCGGCAATGTCACGCTGCGCTCCTCCGACCCGATGGCCGATCCAGTGATCCGCTTCAACTATATGAGCCACCCGGAAGACTGGGAGAAGTTCCGCCATTGCGTGCGCCTCACGCGCGAAATCTTCAGCCAGAAAGCCTTCGACCACTTCCGCGGCCCGGAGATCCAGCCGGGCGAGAAGGTGCAGTCGGACGAAGACATCGACGCCTTCCTGCGCGAGCATCTGGAAAGTGCCTATCACCCCTGCGGCACCTGCAAGATGGGCGCCAAGGATGATCCGATGGCGGTTGTCGATCCGGAAACCCGCGTCATTGGCGTCGACGGCCTGCGGGTCGCCGACAGTTCGATCTTCCCGCATGTGACCTATGGCAACCTTAACAGCCCGTCGATCATGACCGGCGAGAAGGCGGCCGACCACATTCTCGGCAAGCAGCCGCTGGCGCGTTCGAACCAGGAGCCGTGGATCAATCCGCGCTGGCAGGTCAGCGACCGGTAAGCCTAAGCGATAAAGCCGATCCAGCGGCCGGCAAGCAGCGCGCCGAGCCATATCACCAAGGAGGCGAACGCCCGCACCCGCAGGCGCAGCGCTACCATGCCGCCCGCAATCGCAGCCGACCAGGCCTTGCTCCTGTGAACCGATAGGGCGTTCACGGTGCCAAGGACCACCAGCGCAAACTTGGTCAGGAATGCCGGATTGGTGAGGTAGGCGGAGGGCCGGACGCTGAAGAGACAGAGACCTGTGACAACCGCCAATGCAAGACCGATGGCGGCTGCACGCGACAGAAACGGGCCAAGCGTCTCGACCGGTCCATGGCCTGCGAGACCGAGCAGCCGCAGATCAAGCGGTACGATCGCGCCAATCAGCAGCCCGATCGCCAGGATGTGGGCCGCGTTGACCAGGAGATAGAGGAGCGCCGAACGCCGGAGCGCTACGCCGACCGGCAAGCTTGCGATCCATTCGACGAACTCCGATCCGCTCATCCACCGGCCCGGATGCGTTCCGGATAGATGTCATAGACCTTGCCCGCAACGGTGATGCGCACGGCCTTCATGCGTTTTTCGTTCGGGTCGAGCGATCGGTTGCCAAGAACGATGACGGCGTCGCCAACCTTGGCCGTGCCGTCGACGAAGCCGGAGCGCTCGGTCTGGCGCGGATTACCGAGTTCGACATGCCACATCCCGTCCCCGGTGGTCTCGACCTCAAGTGTCGGGTGCGGCGGCGCCATCGAGATCTCCCGAATCGTGCCCTTGAGTTCGATCTGGTCGGCCTCTGCCCAGGACCAGCCGTGATGGGCATAGGCGCCGGTAGCCAGGAGTGCGATCCCAATCGCTCCCGCAAGGCCGCGGCGTGAAATGGCTGTCAACATCTGCCTATTCCTTCGCCTTCTTTGAGACGCCGCAGCTTGCACCCGAAGAGCCTTTTGCGGAAGGACATGCTCTTCAACACTTCTTGAGTACCGCCGCTCGGCTGCCGCCTTCGGTTGCGAAGACCTTGGGTTGCGCGAATGTCACTCGACAGCTTAAAATTTAGCCATTCTTAATCTCCGGTTGTTATGTCTAGATGAGACGGAGTGAACGCTGGGCGAACGTGCCATGACGGCAGTTTCGCCGCGTAAGATCGCGTGCTCCATCCCATCATCGTCATCACTCCCCTGCCAAGGCGAGCTCACTTGCCGAGCCCTTGCGGCTCTGCCCGCGGCCATCGGCCGAGGATGATTTTGCCTTGCGGGCAACCGAGGAGCGTTTCCCATGACAATCAAAGCACGCCTGCTCGTGTGTTTGTCCCTGCTCGCCGCCGCCATGCTGGTCATGATCGTCACGGCATTCAATGCGATGACATCCATTTCCAAACGCACCGAAGCCATAGTCGCCGATCGACT
The DNA here is from genome assembly GCF_037026475.1 of Ensifer sp. MJa1. NCBI lineage: Bacteria > Pseudomonadati > Pseudomonadota > Alphaproteobacteria > Hyphomicrobiales > Rhizobiaceae > Ensifer > Ensifer sp. MJa1. The sequence continues at coordinate 253,061 of NZ_JAKUMO010000003.1, forward strand.
GCTGCCGGTCGACCAGCTGAAAACGGTCTCGGACATGTATGCCGTCGAGATCGTCGACACGACCCACAAGGTCCGGAGCGGCGCGCTCGGCTGGGCTGCAGGCAGGGAAGCGATCAAGACCGCCCTTGCCACCATCGACACGCAATGGCGCACCTATGGGGCGACGCGACTGACATCGGAGGAAAAGAGGCTCGCAGAGAATTTCGACAAAGCGCGTGTCACAAGCGACGCCTCCATCCGCAACCTCGTCGAGATCATGCAGCGCGAGGACAAGCCGGAACTGGACCGTTTCGTCGACACCAGGCTCTATGCCTCCATCGACCCGCTCGCTGCACCGATCAGCGATTTGATCAAGCTGCAGCTCTCAGAAGCCAACTCCGAGCTCGAGGCGGCTAGGAGAGAGAAAGCCAACCTGTCCTTCTGGCAAACGGTCATAGCCGGCTTCGCCCTGGCGACACTTTCGGCCACCGTGTGGTTCGTGATCTCGGGTCTCTTGCGGCCGCTGACGAGACTGCGTGAGGCCATGCGGCAGCTCGCCATTGGCAATCTCAAGGCCGAGATCTTCGGCGAGAAACGCCGCGACGAAGTCGGCCAGATGGCCGGCGCCGTCGCCGTCTTCCGCGACAACGCGCTTGAACGCCAGCGGCTGGAGCAGGAGGCAGAGACCCATCGAACGCTTTCCGAACGCGAGCGCGAACAACGCGAAGCGCAGAAGGCAAAGGAAGCCGCCGAGATCCAGACCGCCGTCAACGCGCTCGGCTTCGGGCTTGATCGGCTTGCAGAAGGCGATCTCACCTATCGCATCGAGACGCCCCTTGCAGAACGGCTCGACGGGCTGCGCAGCAATTTCAACAGTTCCGTCACCAACCTCGAAGAGGCGCTGCGCTCCGTTGGCGAGAACGCCCGCAGCATCAATGCCGGCGCCGGTGAGATCCGCTCGGCCGCCGGTGACCTTTCCAAGCGCACAGAGCAACAGGCAGCCTCCGTCGAGGAAACGGCAGCCGCGCTCGACCAGATCGCGACCACTGTCGCCGACGCCAGCCGGCGGGCGGAAGAAGCCGGAACGCTCGTTGCACGCACCCGAGGTGCGGCGGAAAAATCCGGCGAGGTCGTCGGCAGTGCCGTTACGGCCATGAGCGGCATCGAGGCCTCGTCGCGTGAGATCTCCAGCATCATCGGCGTGATCGACGACATCGCCTTTCAGACCAACCTTTTGGCGCTCAATGCCGGCGTCGAGGCAGCGCGTGCCGGCGAGGCCGGCAAGGGTTTTGCCGTCGTCGCCCAGGAGGTGCGCGAGCTTGCCCAGCGTTCGGCCCAGGCTGCCCGGGAAATCAAGGTTCTGATCGCTACGTCGGGCGATCAGGTGAAATCCGGTGTCGCGCTGGTACGCGAAACCGGGACGGCGCTCGATAGCATCATCGGCGAGGTCAAGGAAATCAGCCATCACGTAACGGCGATCGTCGAGAGCGCGCGCGAGCAGGCGGCCGGTATCCAGCAAATCAATACGGCCGTCAACGCGATCGACCAGGGGACGCAGCAGAATGCCGCGATGGTGGAGCAGTCGACCGCGGCAAGTCACAGCCTGGCGCGTGAAGCGGGCACGCTCAACGAGCTGCTGATGCGGTTCAAGACCGGTAGCGCTCCTTCCTTCTCGCCCCGCCTGGTCGCAGGCATGGCCGCCGAAGCCGCGGCCACCTCCCCGGTGCGGGCGCTGACGGCCAAGCTTGCCACCAGCTATCGCGGCGCCCCGCGGGCACAGGAGGCCGGCTGGGCCGAGTTCTGACCATCAGGGGTCCGAACTCCGGTCGCCAAGGCGTGGATCGCCATTTCCACGCCTTGGCGAAGTTCGGCACGGAATTTCCATTTGAATTACAGTATAAAATCTAGTAAATTACTAGTCTATATTCGGTTTTTCACGGCCTTTCGATCTGAGAGGCAGATTTGCTCCAAACAAAGAGCATTAGAAACCGCTATTTCTGTCCATTGTCACATTGGGCTGCGATATTCCGAGCCAATTGGAACAGGACGCAGTCATGACAACGTCATCCCTCGAAACCACCGCCAAGGCTCTGAACGAGACGCTGGAAGGCCTGGATCTTGCCGGGCGATTGGCGCATGTGGCAAACCTTGCAGGGCGCGCGGTCTTCACAACCTCTCTCGGCATCGAGGACCAGGTGATCACGGCGGTCATCGGCGAGAACAAGCTTTCCGTAGATGTCGCCACCCTTGAGACCGGCCGCCTTTTCAACGAGACCGTCGCCCTTATCGACAAGACCGAAGAAACCTACGGTATCCTGATCAAGCGGTACTATCCGCAACAGGCCGACATTGACGCCTACGCGGCGCGCTATGGCCTCAACGGCTTCTACGAAAGCGTCGAAGCCCGACATGCCTGTTGTGACGTGCGCAAGCTGAAGCCGCTTGCGCGCGCACTCGAAGGGGCAACCTTCTGGGTCACCGGCCTGCGCCGCGGCCAGTCCGGCAACCGTGCATCGACCCCCTTTGCGGAAGCCGATCTCGAACGTGGCCTGATCAAGATCAACCCGCTCGCCGACTGGGACATCGAGACCATCCGCGCTTACGTTGCGGCCCATGCCGTCCCGGTGAACCCGCTGCATCAGCGCGGCTATCCCTCGATCGGCTGCGAGCCCTGCACCCGCGCCATCAAGCCCGGCGAGCCGGAGCGCGCCGGTCGCTGGTGGTGGGAGAACGACGAGAAGCGCGAATGTGGCCTGCACGTTCCGGAAACCGCCGCAAGCTCCATCATCCCGAATTCGAGCAGCGCCGCCTGAAGCTGGCGCGCTCTTCTTAGAGACAAATCCTCCCGGAGACTGAAATGCCCCACAACCTTCCGGAAACGGAACTGCACAATCCGCAGAGCACCAAACCGCCGCTCGACCCGCATCTGAAGGCGCTGGAAAACGAAGCGATCCACATCTTCCGCGAAGTGGCTGCCGAGTTCGAGCGCCCGGTCATGCTCTATTCGATCGGCAAGGATTCTTCGGTCCTCCTGCATCTCGCCCGCAAGGCGTTTTATCCCGGTCGCGTGCCCTTCCCGCTGTTGCACGTCAACACCGGCTGGAAGTTCGCCGAGATGATCACGTTCCGTAACGAGATCGTCGAGCGCTACGACCTCGACCTGATCGAGCATGTCAATCCGCGCGGGGCTGCCGAGAACGTCACGCCGTTCACCCACGGCTCGGCGCTCTATACCGACATCATGAAGACCGAAGCGTTGCGCCAGGCGCTCGACGCCGGCCAGTTCGACGCCGCCTTCGGCGGCGCGCGTCGCGACGAAGAGGCGAGCCGCGCCAAGGAGCGTATCTATTCGTTCCGCACGCCCGATCACCGCTGGGATCCGCGCAACCAGCGCCCGGAGCTGTGGAACGTCTACAATGGCATGATCCGCAAGGGCGAGAGCGTGCGCGCCTTCCCGCTCTCCAACTGGACCGAGGTCGACATCTGGCGCTACATCCAGGCCGAGGACATTCCGATCGTTCCGCTCTACTTTGCCCAGAAGCGCCCGATCGTCGAACGCGACGGCATGATGATCCTCGCCGAGGATCCGCGCCTCGAACTGCTGCCGGGTGAAAGCAAGCGCGAGGAAGTGATCCGCTTCCGCACGCTCGGCTGCTTCCCGCTGACCGGTGCCATCCGCTCGAGCGCGACGACGCTCGACGACATCATCTCCGAACTCGAAACCGCGACCGTATCCGAACGCCAGGGCCGCGCCATCGACCGCGACCAGTCCGGCTCGATGGAAAAGAAGAAACGCGAAGGATATTTCTGATGACCGCTCCCGCAACCGCGAATGCCGTTCAGGATGTTGCTGCCGGCGAGGTTCTCGCCTTTCCGGCGCAGGAGCCCGCGCGTGCTGTGCGTGACAGCCGCCCGCTGCGCCTGATCACCTGCGGCTCGGTCGACGACGGCAAGTCGACGCTGATCGGCCGCCTGCTCTGGGACACCAAGGCGGTCAAGGAAGACCAGGCGGCGACCCTTCAGCGCGATTCCAACGGCAAGCAGAATGATCTCGGCCTGCCCGATTTCGCACTGCTGCTCGACGGCCTGCAGGCCGAGCGCGAACAGGGCATCACCATCGACGTCGCCTATCGCTACTTCTCGACCGACAAGCGCTCGTTCATCGTCGCCGACACGCCCGGCCACGAACAGTACACCCGCAACATGGCAACCGGCGCTTCGACCGCCGATCTCGCCGTGCTGCTCGTCGATGCCCGCGTCGGCCTGCTTGAGCAGACCCGCCGCCACGCGACGATCGCAACCCTGATGGGCATCAAGCAGTTCGTGCTCGCGGTCAACAAGATCGACCTCACCGACTACGACCGCGCCCGCTTCGAACAGATCAGCCACGAGTTCCGCGAACTGGCGCTGTCGCTCGGCGTGCGCCAGGTCACCGCCATCCCGGTCTCGGCGCTCAAGGGCGAAAACGTCGTTTATGACGGCAGCGCCTCCATGCCCTGGTACGACGGTCCGACGCTGATCGAGGTCTTGGAACTGGCAACCACACGGTCCGCCCAGACCGTCGGCTTCCGCCTGCCGGTGCAGCGCGTCTCGCGTCCGGGCGAAAGCTTCCGCGGCTATCAGGGCACCGTTGCCGGCGGCTCGGTGAAGCCCGGCGACAGCGTCGTCATCCTGCCGTCCGGCATGGTCGCCAACGTCACCAAGATCGTCACCTTCGACCTCGTGCGCAATGCGGCGGTTGCTGGCGATGCAATCACGCTCGTGCTCGACCGCCAGGTCGACGTTTCGCGCGGCGACATGATCGTCGCCATCGACAGCCAGCCGCTGACTGGCCTCTCCTTCGATGCCCAACTGGTCGCGCTACAGGCCGAAGGCATTCAGCCCGGCAAGCGCTACTGGCTGAAGAGCGGCAGCCGTCGCCAGCGCGTCCAGGTGCAGCCGGCCAGCCAGCTCGATCTCCAGAGCGGAAAGTGGAACCACGTCGAGCAATTGCCGATGAACGCCATCGGCAAGGTGCATCTGTCCTTCGACGAACAGGCGATCTTCGACACCTACGAGCAGAACCGCACCACCGGCGCTTTCATCCTCATCGACCCGGACACCAACAACACGGTGGCGGGCGGCATGATCACGGCCAAGCGTTCGGCGCTCGGCGGCATCCACACGGAAGACGCCCGCGTCATCCTCTCGCTGCCGGCGGATCTCGCCGACCAGCTGATGGCGACCGAACTCTTTGCCAGCCGCCGCGAGGAAGCGGAAGTTCGGCGCGTCAGCGCCGGCAAGGCAATCGAGGTCATAGACGATATCGACGGCTGATCGGCGATCGCTGGACGCACAAAAAGGGCCCGGATCGGGCCCTTTTTTCGTTCAGCGTGGGCGCTGGAAATCCCGAGACCACACGACTGATGTCTTTCCAAAACCACCCGCTGCTCTATCTCCTGCGTCTTGGGAGAAGCACCATGAAAACAGAACACCAACGTGAGGACGCACAGCCCAGAGGCTTTCGCGGGAGGACGACGACAATCGAGGCTTTCGCTCGGAAATATCGGCTTGATCCGGAAGAAGCACAGCGCCTCGAGAGCCAATTCGGTCCCGTCGCCGGCGAGATCGAGCTGTTGCAGGCCGCCCGGCGCAACGGCATGCCGGAGGAGTAAACCACTGGCGCAGCTAAATCATCAAATCTGCTGCTCGATCGCGGGAAGAACCATCGTCAGCGGCGCCGGATCGGCGTGCTGCCAGAGCTGATAGCCGACGACACTGCCGAGGATGGCAGACCAGATGGCGATCTCGCGAAAAGTGAATATCGGTTCCCTGAACATCTGAGCCTCTCGATCTCGGCAACAACAAGTGTTGAAGTAAATATCGCCGCGATTGTTCACATTGATAAGACAGCAATCTGCGAACACGTCGTTTCCAGGTGAACAATAAATGCAGCTTAGTCGCCCCAGACGATCACAGGGTACTCGGCCCCGGCGGGGCGCCGATTGACACCGGCAGTCAATCTGTTTCACTTCGCAGAGCTTCACCGCATTGCGAGTTCAAGCATGTGCCGGTCACCAATCGCGGGTTTCGTCGCCATCCTTGTGATCGCCGGGGCCGCGCATGCCGAAGAGGCGCTTTTCGACCATAACGGTTCGCGCATGGCGATCGACTATGACCGCGGAGCGATCATCTACCGCACGGTCAAGTCTTCCCTGCGCAACTTCGTCAAGCCGGGCCTGGTTGCCTTTTCCGGAGAGATCGAACGGCGCGGCGCCATCAGGGGCACGGCCTTCACCTTCCGCAACGGTTGCGACGCCGCCGGCTATGCCGTCTCCGGTCGCTATGATCCGGCGCTACCGGGTTACGTGCTGACCGGTGCCGCCCCCGTGCGCGAGAAAGGTGGATGCCGGGTGACCGGCTACAGCCTCGACACTCCGAATGCACGGCTTGAGTTCATCGATCTTGCGCCCGAGGACATCGGTGCTGCACAGACGACGGACGCAGCCATGGACACGGCTCCCCGCCCGCGCCAGCCGGCGCCGCGCAACTGAAGCGATGCTCGAGGCAACATACGGGAAAACACCCGCGGGCGCCGCATGCACCGATCAACGCCGGCCAGTCATATCGGCGCCCTTGCCAACGTTGAATAACGGCGCCCCGTCTCAAAATGGGACGGCAGGACCAAAGGCTTCACCTTGGCCCGAAGTCGCTGAAATCGCGTCTTTTCTTCCGCCTCGGCATTCGTAAGTTGGCGCGTCGATCATGAAGATCGATAGGGCTGTTTCACCGTTTTCGAGCGTCGTGGGACAGTCCGCCTGATCGTAGGGTCATTCGCGCGACCACAAACCTTCTCCACTTGCCAAAACCGCAGGCAGCCGCAAGCACGGCTGGCGGCCGCACATGTGGACAGAACCGATCTCCTCGGCGTATTGGACGACTTTCGCGCAACGATGCGCCGAACCAGGGAGACGAAACGGTGACCACGGACAAGAAGCCGGAAACCAGTGTCAATGTCGAGAAACGCGCCAGCGGCAAATGGTGCTTCGTCATCAAGTTCCGCGGCGTCACCTATCCGGCCCAGGGTAATTTCACCTCGATGCTGCAGGCACAGGCCGCTGCGCAAACGGCGCTGAAAGTGCTCGAGCGGCAAGGCTGACCAAGACCTGGCGCGCTGCCCTCTCGGAAGCGCGCCAAGCCCCATGTGTCAGCACGCCGCGGCACGAGCCTGCGGCGTGCTGAAGCCGCAGCTACTCGACGGCGGAGCGGATGATGTTGCAGAGCCCCTCCTGCACCACCTGCTTGGTGGTCACCTGCCCGACCTGAATATCGAACATCGCATCGACGCGCGTGCCGGAGCCGCGCTTGCGGGCAACGACGCGCAACGTCTGCAGGCGTCCGGAGCCGGACGTATCCTGATAGGCTTCGATGGTTCCGAGCGACTCGTTGATCTCGATTCCCGAGAAACCTTCCGCCGCCACGCCGCGGGCCATCCGCTGCAAGGCAGCCTCAGGCTTCAGCTTTGGAAAATCCTGCCAGGTCTTGTAAAAGACCGGCGTCACCAGCGGCACGCCCGTAGCCTTGAAGTTCTTCTCGCAGCTCTGGGCCGCGGCCACCGAATGGCCGGCCAAGAGCAGAACCGCTGCAAGTGACAGTTGTTTGATCGACATTCCCGTTCCTCGTCGTTTTGATGCGATGACCGTGAGCCTACAGTCGTCCGTTTCTCGAGGGCAGAGCATTGCCTCAATGCATGCACCGGTATTCGACCAACGGCTCAAACGGCGCGACGAACGGTTGCGGGAGAGCGCCACGGCGTCAGGAAAGCTTGATCGGGTTCGAAGGCGGCAAGCGGATGATAGGCCGCGCTGAGATCTGCGGCAGATAATGGTGTGAAATTCTGCCGGAAATGAAAAAAGCCCGGAAATCCGGGCTTTTCGGCTGGTCGGAGTGGCAAGATTCGAACTTGCGACCCCCACGTCCCGAACGTGGTGCGCTACCAGACTGCGCTACACTCCGTGACCAGCGGCGCCTCTATAGAACAGGCTTTTTGATTTCACAAGCGCCTAACTCGAAAAACCTTGCGCCTTTTTCAAAAAATTTGTGACGGTGGAAAACCGGTGCAGAAATCGCCCCTTAAACGGGCATGGCGATGCATAAACAGTCATCGCCGCTCCTTTTGCCTCAACAACAAGTCCCCCTACGACCATGGAATAGGGACTTTCTGCAACGCTTCATATTTTCCTGAAATCGCAGCCGCAACGTGGATTTCCTTTCCCGTCTTTTGGCGCTAGAGGCACAACGGAAAGCGCGGAAACCCAGGGGATACAGGGCTTCCGTGCCATAGCTATTTCAGAACGAGAGCCAAAGGGACAGAAACATGAACTTCCGCATGATGACGGTGGCGGGCCTTGCGCTCGTGCTTACCGGCTGCACGACGACGTCAACGGGGATTTCCAGGAACGCGGTCGAAGCGCGTTGGCTCGGCCAACCGGCCGGCGGCTTCTTTGCCCAGTACGGCCCGCCGATCTCCGACGTCGAAAGCGGCAGCTCCACCGTCTATAGCTGGAAGGGCGGCTACAAGACCCGCAAGATCCCGGCACAATACGAAACCACCAAGGACGGCAAACGCGGCAAGCGTATCGCCTCGGCCCGCACGGAGTATCTGAGCTGCTCGGTACAGCTCACCGTCTCGTCCGACTACGTCATCCGCTCGATCCGCATTGTCGGCGACCGCAAGCGTGCCGACGGCCCGAGCTGGTGCGAAGAGTTCCTTGGCGCGCCGGCTGAGACCAAGCCGGCAGCAACCGCCGGCTAAGCGCCCCAAAAAACAAAAGCCCGCCGGTGCTAGTCGGCGGGCTTTCTCTATGGAAATGCGGCGACCTCAGCTGTTGCTGTTGTCTTCGACAGGTGCGCCCGGACCATTCTTCTTGATAGAGTCAATGGCGTTCTGCGCACTGGCCTTGCTCGAGTAACCTTCCGTCGAAAACATCACTTCATTGTTGTATTTGAAGCGGACACGGTATTCGCCAGCCTTGTCTTTGTAGATCTCGAATTTGTGAGCCATCTTCTCCCTCACACAAGTAGGAATCAACACAGTTAGCGTGTCAGTTGCAGAGACGGTTGACAAGGGTGCACGCAAGTAAGCGCGGCCTGACCGACGGCGATGCATGCCTCAAGGGAGAATGTGGCTGGGGCGCCAGGATTCGAACCTGGGAATGCCGGTACCAAAAACCGGTGCCTTACCGCTTGGCGACGCCCCAACGAATGTGGCGGGAACAACCCGCCAAATCGAGCGCCTGATTATCAAAGCTCGTCGCGCGTCACAATGACTAAGTTGGCACGAAGCCGGTTTTTTGGCGGATTTGTTGGCGGCCTGTGCAAAAGGCGGCGGCGGCTGCCCGCATGGCGCTGGTGCGCCAGGGCGCGCCCTTCCCTTCCTTGGCCGCACCCCCTATTGTCCCGGCGAATGGAGAACCTCATGAGCCAGTTTCGCGCCCGCCCGCCTGCTGTTCCAAGCGTGCTCGTCGACGATGCAGTCGTCAGGATCACCCGTTGGGATTTCGAACCGGGGGCAGATACCGGCCATCACGTGCACGGTCTCGGCTATGTCGTCGTGCCGATGACCGACTGCCAGTTCCTGCTCGAGGAAGAAACGGGCAGTCGCCGGGTCGACATTGCCAAGGGTGCTGCCTATCGCCGCGAGGCCGGTATGGCGCACAATGTCGTCAATGCCGGCAGCGAGCCGATGTCGTTCATCGAGATCGAATACAAGTGAAAGCCAGGAAGAGACGCATGCAGGGGCCCGATTTCGATCTCGATTTCAAGCCGGCCCATGGCGAGGCCGTGACGGTGGCCGATGACGTGCAGCGCATCACCGTCAACAATCCCGGACCGTTCACGTTCCACGGCACCAATAGCTACATCGTCGGCAGGCACTCGGTCGCGGTGATTGATCCGGGCCCGGACGACGAGGCGCATTTCCAAGCGCTCATGGCCGCACTTGCCGGACGCGAGGTCACCCATATCGCCGTCAGCCACACGCATCGCGACCACTCGCCGCTTGCCCGCCGGCTGAAGGCTGCGACCGGCGCCCTGATCGTCGGTGAAGGGCCGCACCGGCCGGCCCGGCCCTTGCATGCGGGCGAGACCAATCCCTTTGCCGAAAGCTCGGACATGGAGTTTGCCCCGGATGTCGCGCTTGCCGATGGCGGCCGCATCGAAGGCGACGGCTGGAGCCTGACGGGCCTGGCAACGCCGGGGCACACGGCCAACCATATGGCGTTTGCGCTCGACGGCACCGACATTCTCTTTTCCGCCGACCACGTCATGGCCTGGGCGACGACGATTGTCGCGCCGCCCGATGGCGCCATGGCCGACTACATGGCGTCGCTCGAAAAGCTGCTTGAGCGCGACGAGCGCCTCTATCTGCCTGGCCATGGCGGGCCGGTGGCCGAGCCTGCGTCGTTTCTTCGCGGCCTGCGCGCGCACCGCAAGATGCGCGAGCGCGCCGTGCTCGAACGCATCCGCGCCGGCGACAGCCGCATCCCTGATATGGTCAAGGTCATCTACGCCTCCACCGACGTCAGGCTGCATGGGGCGGCGGCGCTCTCGGTGCTTGCGCATCTGGAAGACCTGATCGAGCAAGGCCGTGTCGAGACAGACGGGCCGTCGTCGCTCTTGGGCGCCTATCGGCTTGCCCGCGGCGGGGCCGGCTGAGCATGCGGCAGAGACCCTACAGCTATCGCAACGATGCCTCGGTGCCTGCCTTTGCCGACGACAGGCCGGTGATCGTCTTTGATGGCGAATGTATCTTCTGCTCGAGTTGGGTTCGTTTTCTCCTGCGTCACGACCGGCTGGCCCGTTACCGCTATCTAACGGCGCAGTCACCACTCGGCCAGGCGCTCTACCGGCACTACGGGCTTAGCGTTCGCAATTTTGAAAGCAACATCCTGATCGAGGATGGCGTAGCGCACTTCAAGTCTGATGGATCGATCCGTACACTCGCAGGCCTCGGCTGGCCGTGGTCGCTGATGAACATCTGCCGTATCCTGCCAGCTGCCCTTCGTGATCCGCTTTACGATCTCGTAGCGAAAAACCGATATCGCATCGCCGGACGACGCTCGAGCTGCGTTGTGCCGACACCCGAAGAGCGCGGACGTTTCATCACGTGAAGAGCGGATGCACAAGAGACGGGGTCCACCAGCACAGCCTCTACCAACAGGTTCTCGGGCGCGATTGGGAGCGCCTACCCGTGGCGATCCGCGCCTTGCATGAAAGGGCGGAAGGACACGTGACCTTTCGGGGCCGTGCCGTCATCGAGCGTGGCAGATCGGTCTGGGCGAGCCTCGTCACTTCCTTCTTCGGTTTTCCTGCCGCCGGCGACGACGTTCCGGTCGAGATCAGTTTTGCATGCGCCAATGGCCGGGAAGTCTGGACCCGCCGCTTCGGCGAGAAAATCCTGCGCAGTTCTCAGCAGAAAGTGAAATGGCGAAATGAGCCCCTGCTCGCAGAGGATTTCGGTCCGTTCCGTATCCTGTGCGGTCTGGAGCCAAGGGAAAACCGCCTGCATCTCTCGGTTCGCAGCTGATCCGTCCTTGGCCTTCCGCTTCCCCTAAAGTTTGCGCCCGGTGGCCGGACATTCGAGGAAGACCGCGACGGTTTGTTCCATTTCCATGTCGAAGTCGAAAGCCCGTTGACCGGCCTGATCGTGCGCTATCGCGGCTGGCTTAAAGCAGCCGACGAAGCGGAATTGCCAGTCGAGCCCGTCCCGGACGCAAGAACACCCGACGAATTTGTTGACCGCGGCGCGCACGTGAACCGCTAGGTGTTTCGTCGGCCTCGGCCTATCAATCGCCGGCGATGCCCAGCAATTCGGCGTCGAGCGCACGCAGGAACTGGTCGGCGAAGGCAGCCCCCATGCCAAGATCATGCGGGCCGTAGCGCGACGCTACCCGCAGATCGACAAAGGTCGTCTCGGCCTCTTCGCGCAGCCTTATCAGCACGTCGAAGCGGAAACCGGCGATCAGCGTGCGCCATTCGCCCTGCAACACGACGTCGCTTGCGCGCCGTCCAACGATTGCACCTTCGAGTTCCAGCTCCGGCCGCGCCGCCGGCACCGGCACATTCTCGGGTTCGACCGTGTCGTCCGCCCCGGCATTCGGGCGAACCGTCAGGTCCTCGAGATCGGCGCGGGCGTTTTCGACGCCGAGTTCCTCGGTGATCCCGACGCGGCTCTGCTCGATGACCTTGCGCACCCCTTGGTAGACGCGGTCGAGTGCGCCGTCGTAGCGCCGGCCGGTGAGGCCCGGATAGGCCAGCACCTGCGCCTCGCGATCTTCCGGCGTTACCGCCGGCTTGCGCCTCAGCCAGGTGTCCTCCACCTGGGGCACCTTCAGCCATGGCGGCGGCGTCACAGTGTCGGTGCTGACATCGTAGATCTCCGGCCGGGTCAGGTATTGCACCACGCCGAAGCCGATAAAGCCCAGCGCCGGCGCGGCATAAACGAGCGCCGCAGCCGAGGCGAGGCCGCCGATTGCGGCGACCTGCCAGAGGCGAACGAGGCCGACGACGGCCAGCAGCACCGCAAGCAAGGCAAAGACGCCAGCCAAACCGACGAGCGCCAGGAAGTGCGGTGTCGTCAGCGGCCCGAAGCGGTGGGCAAGCAGCGACAGCGTAAAGAGGACAAAGGAGATACGGGCAAAGCGGCGCGCCCAATGGGCAGCATAGGAATAGGGGCGCTCATACCGGACCATCATGTAATTGAATCAATCCCCTGCCGTAAAACAGACTGCATTCTTAGACCATGCCCTTTGTGGTGGAAACAGGCAATGCGCCTGTCGGGCGCGGCAGCTTGGCCGCGGCAATGGGCTTCGCCGCAAAATCGCCATTCTCGTTAACCACCTATCAGTACATACGAATATGCCCGGGCGCCGTTCACGGCGGCGGGTGGAGTTTCAATCGGAGGCAACGGCCGGCGCCCGGCATTGTGCGAGAGTGCGCCGCAATCGACGGAGAACCGACATGGAAGCACCGCAGGCATCCGTGGCCATCGCCACCCATACCGCTCTTCCGGCCGGCGACGGCGGCATCCCGACGGGGCTCCTCGAGCTCGAACTCTCGCTCGACAGCTTCTCCGGCGGGACCGACGATTTCAGCGACTTCGTGCGCAGCGTCGCCGACAGCAGCGGCGGCGAGTTTCTATTTGCCCTCCCCGCCTCGGATCTGATCGAAGATTGCCAGAGCATCGCCGTGCTTCGCCTTAGCGAAGCCGAAAGCGAGACATCGATCCTGTTTGCCTGCCTCGACAAAGATGGGACATCGATCCGCGTCGAGCACCCGGGCGACAGCACCCGCGACCTGCAACGCTTCGCCGAATCCTTTGTCGGCTTGCTCGAGCGCATGTAATCGCGTCGAAGACTGTCACGGCGCAAGACAGGCGCGGTCGAGCAGCCGGAACGCATAGTCAAAAGCCCCTTCGAACAGCCCGTCGCAGGGTTTCTGTCGACCGCCGCGTTGCTCGCGTCCGAAGCTCCTTGGAAAATCAGAACAGGCAAGGCAGCCGCAGCCGGTAGTATGCCCAGACTTTGCGCAACCGTATGGTTGTCAAAGATTGGACGCCACCGCTTCGATTTTCGGCACAACCCCCTATATTAACTGCGATTCGAAACGTGAGCCGCGGCAGCGCTCGCGCGTACGCAGGAGGCACGAGAACCATGACGACCCGATTGACTGTCCTTGTCGCAGCCGCCCTGCTCTTGACGGCCTGCCAGACAATGACGCCCGAAGAACGGCGCATCGCCGACGGCAATACCTGCGCCTCCTACGGTTTCCGCCGCGGCACCGATGCTTTTGCCACCTGCCTGCAGCGCATCGAACTCGATCGACGCGCTGAATCGCGCGCCTTCCGCTATCAGAACGACGTCATGATGTGGGGCTGGGACCGACCCGTTGTCATCGTCCGGTGATCAGACGGCGCGAGGGACGGGGCGGCGGCGACACTCGACACCGCCACCCTCGAACGCGCTCACCCCTTGCCGTTGATCGCTGCCTGTGCCGCGGCAAGGCGGGCGATCGGCACGCGGAAGGGTGAGCAGGAGACATAGTCGAGCCCGGTTTCTTCGCAGAAACGGATCGAGGCCGGATCACCGCCATGCTCGCCGCAGATGCCGAGCTTCAGGCCGTTCTTCGTGCGACGCCCGCGCTCGGCGGCGATCTGGATGAGCTCGCCAACGCCATCGAAATCGAGCGAGACGAAGGGGTCCTGCTCGATGATGCCCTTCTGCTGATAGGTCGCCAGGAACTGCGAGGCGTCATCGCGCGAAATGCCGAAAGTCGTCTGCGTCAAGTCGTTGGTGCCGAAGGAGAAGAAATCGGCCGCTTCGGCGATGACGCCGGCACGCAAGGCCGCTCGCGGCAGCTCGATCATCGTGCCGACGAGATAATCGATGCCGATGCCCGCCTCGCCGATCACGTCCTTCGCCACCGTCTCGATCCGCTCCTTGACGTAGTCGAGCTCGGCGCGAAGGCCGACAAGTGGCACCATGATTTCGGGAACGACCGCGGCGCCGGTTTCGCGTGCGGCCTCGACCGCGGCCTCGAAGATGGCGCGCGCCTGCATCTCGGCGATCTCCGGATAGGAAATCGCCAGGCGACAGCCGCGGTGGCCGAGCATCGGGTTGAACTCGTGCAGTTCATCGACACGCTGGCGCAGTTCCGAAGGATCGAGCGAGAGGGCGCCGGCAACGTCGGCGATTTCCTCGTCGGTCTTGGGCAGGAACTCGTGCAGCGGCGGATCGAGCAGGCGGATCGTCACCGGCAGGCCGTGCATGATCGAGAACAGCTCGGCAAAATCCGAGCGCTGCATCGGCAACAGCTTGGAAAGAGCGGCCCGGCGACCGCCTTCGTCGTCTGCAAGGATCATTTCCCGCATGACGTTGATGCGATCGTCCTCGAAGAACATGTGCTCGGTGCGGCAAAGACCGATGCCTTCGGCCCCAAAGGAGCGCGCGGCGCGCGCGTCAGCCGGTGTTTCGGCATTGGTCCTGACGGTCATGCGGCGGCTGCCATCCGCCCAGGCCATGATCTTGCCGAAGTCGCCGGAAAGCTCCGGCTGCAACATGGCGATCGCGCCCTTCAGCACCTGGCCGGACGATCCGTCGATGGTGATGATATCGCCTTTTCTCAGCGTCACGCCTCCGGCCGTCAGAACTTCGTTGCGAAGGTCGACACGGATGCTGCCGGCGCCGGAAACGCAAGGCGTGCCCATGCCGCGGGCAACCACAGCGGCGTGGCTGGTCATGCCGCCGCGGGTCGTCAGGATGCCTTCGGCGGCATGCATGCCGTGAATGTCTTCCGGGCTGGTCTCGACGCGAACGAGGATGACCTTGCGGCCCTCCTTGTCGGCCTGCACCGCCTCCTCGGAGGTAAAGACGATCTCGCCGGTGGCCGCACCGGGCGACGCCGGCAGGCCGGAGCCGATGATGTCGCGGCGCGCATGCGGATCGATCGTTGGGTGCAGCAGCTGGTCGAGCGAGGCCGGATCAATGCGAACGACTGCCTCCTGCTCGGAGATCAGGCCTTCTTCGGCCATATCGACGGCGATCTTCAGCGCCGCCTTGGCGGTGCGCTTGCCCGACCGCGTCTGCAGCATCCAGAGCGTGCCGCGCTCGATGGTGAACTCGAGATCCTGCATGTCACGATAGTGGCGCTCGAGCGTATCGCAGATCGAGCGGAACTCGGCAAAGGCTTCCGGCATCAGCTTTTCAAGCGACGGCTTGTCGGAGCCCGAAGCGATACGCGCGGCCTCGGTAATGTTCTGCGGGGTGCGGATGCCGGCAACGACATCCTCCCCTTGCGCGTTGACGAGGAACTCACCGTAGAGCTCGCTCTCACCGGTCGAGGGATTGCGGGTGAAGGCGACGCCGGTTGCCGAGGAATTGCCGAGATTGCCGAAGACCATTGCCTGGACATTGACGGCCGTTCCCCAGGCCGCGGGAATCCCATGCAAATGACGATAGGTTATCGCCCGCGGATTCATCCAGCTCGAAAAGACAGCGCCGATTGCGCCCCAGAGCTGCACTTCCGGGTCCTGCGGGAATGGCTCGCCGAGCGCCTCCTCGATCGCTTCCTTGTAGCGGGAGATGACATGCTGCCACTCGACCGCCGACAACTCGGTGTCCTGTTCGTGGCCGAGCCGTGCCTTTTCGTCTTCAAGAATTTCCTCGAAGACATCGTGGTCGACACCCATGACGACATCGCCATACATCTGGATGAAGCGACGGTAGCTGTCCCAGGCAAAGCGCGCGTCGCCGGCATCGTGGCCAAGCGCATGCACCGACTGATCATTGAGGCCAAGGTTGAGCACCGTGTCCATCATGCCCGGCATCGAGGCGCGAGCACCGGAACGGACCGAAAGTAGCAGCGGGTGGGCGGTGTCGCCGAAAACCCGGCCGGTCACCTCTTCCATCCGACGGATACCTTCGCGCACCTGGTCGTGCAAGCCCGCCGGCATCTGCCTGCCGTTGTCGAAGAAGCTGTTGCAAGCGTCCGTGACGATCGTCAGACCCGGCGGCACCGGCAAGCCGAGGTTGCACATTTCCGCAAGGTTTGCGCCCTTGCCGCCCAACCGCTCGCGATCACCCGCGCGCCCCTCGGCCTTGCCCCCACCGAAGGTGTAAACCCATTTCGTCATGCCTGCTCTCCACCCAGAAACAGTCTTTTGTGACGATTTACAGTATATGTTTCATGCTGGAAATGCACCCGGCGAAGATTTATGCTGCACCGCATCATTTTCTGTAACAATGCTACATATTGGCACGGACGGCACGTTGCCGCCGTGCTTCGATGCGCGGATGGCCACAAAATACCCCTGGACCGGCAGTTTTGGCCGCGACAACCGGGAAATGCGCGCTGAGAACCACGCGCCGCCGCATTGCCGGATCCATCACACATATCTAATATTAGAAAACGCAATGGGGGCGCATTCAAGAATATCTTGTCGTGGCAATCCGTTTCAGTCCCGTAGACCCGGAGGGTCGGTCATGGAATGGCGTGCAAAACTGCGATCCTGCTTTGTCCTGGCACTGGTGATCGTCTCCTTTGCCGGGGTCGCACGCGCCGAGCAGACCGGCAAGCGGCTGGCGCTCGTCGTCGGCATGGGCGAGTACACGGTTGCGGGAACATTGCCCAACGCCACGCGCGACGCGGAGGCCTTCAGCGCCTTCCTCAAGGGCCAGGGATTTGAAACCGATCTCGTCCTCAACGCCGACCGCAAGGGCCTTGCCGGTGCGCTTTCAAGCTTTTCACGCAAGATCGGGCCCGACGATGTCGCTCTGTTCTACTACGCCGGCCATGGCATGCAGCTGCACGGTGAGAACTTTCTCATCGGAACGGATGCCAAGCTTGAGAGCGAATTCGATGTGCCGGCAGAAACCGTGGCGCTTTCGGAGATCATCAACGCCTTGGAGAAGCGCGCGAGGATATCGCTGGTTTTCCTCGACGCCTGTCGCAACAACCCGCTTGCCGAGCGGCTCACACGCGACGTGGAGGGCGCCACTCGCGGGGCCGCAACAAGAGGGCTTGCGCCGATCGAGACGCAAAGCGGCGGCACGCTCGTGGCATTTGCTGCCGCACCCGGCCAAGTCGCCGCCGACGGCACGGATGGGCACTCCCCCTTTACCCGCGCGCTGATCGCCAATCTCTCGGGCGCTGGCCTGGAAGTGGGGACCGCCTTCAAGCGGGTCGTGCGCGACGTGCGCAAGGAAACGCAGGGCAAGCAGCAACCGCAGATTCTTTCCTCCCTGTCGCTTGAGTTCTACTTCGGGTCGGAAACGGTTCCGACGCAGCCTCAGACTGTGCAGCCAGCGCTCCCGGTGCCAGCGACGGACCCCGAAGCGCTTGAAGCGGAAAAGGACTTCAAGAAGGCGCTCAAGATCGGCACGGCGCGCATCTGGCACTTTTTCGTCGAAAAGCATCGCACCGGCGAATATGCCGAGCTTGGACGGCAAGCGCTGGCACAGATCGAACCCGTGGCCGTGCGCAACGCGTCTCACCTGCCACAATCCGTCGAAGCGCGGCTCCTGCCCAACAAGGACCGGCGACGCGACGTCCAGCTCGCACTTGCCGCCAAGGGATTTGCCGTGGGCGATGCCGATGGTGTCTTCGGCGGGCAGACGCGAGAGGCGATCAAACTCTTCCAAAGCACCAACCGCCAACCGGCAAGCGGCTTCATTACCGAGCGCACCGCCGAAGCCCTCGGCATCAAGGTCAACGACAGCGCGGAAGGCATCTACAGCGCTACGAAAGTCCGACGTTACGACGTTGCCAATCTCGAAGGTCTCGAAACCGACAAGCGCGTCCTTGACGCCATGCAGTGCCTCCGGCATTTCGAGACCGTGTATGGCGTGTTCGGCGGGCACCTCTATGTCGCCGTGAGATCGGGCACCATCCTGGCAGTCTATGCCCGCGGGATCGCCAGCGGCTGCGGTGCGCATCTTGCGTCGATCTCCTCCCAAGAAGAAAACGCCTTCGTCGCATCACTTTTCAACGCCGACCAGAGTTTCTTCCACACGGGCTACGACCCGTCCGGAAACGTGAGCTTCAAGATGGGACCTTGGATTGGCCTGACACAGGACCCTCAAGGCAAGGAACCCCGAGGTGGTTGGCACTGGGACACCGGCGCACCTTTGACCTACACGAAATGGTTCAGGGACATGCCGAACGAGGGCAAGAAGGGCGACGACATCGGCATGTACTACGCCCATCGCGACGGCAGGACCGACACCAAGTCGGTCTACGTCGACAGCTGGGACGACATGGGGGCAAGCGACGGGACGGGCGGCCTCATTCTCGAATTCGAGTGACCGGATTGGGCATCGACGTTCGGCAGCCAATCCCGTGCCGAGCGTTCGTGTCGCTGGAGGGACACCATGAACTGGTGGGCGAAATTTCTGCCCCTGACCCTGTTCGTATCCGCGCTGTTAATCGCAGCGGGGAGCGCCCTTGCGGAAGAGAGCGGAAAACGGCTGGCGCTCATCGTCGGCATGACGGACTACATTGCGGCTGGCGTGCTGCCAAATGCGGTGCGCGACGCCGAGGCGTTCGAAGTCTTCATCAAGCAACAGGGCTTTGAGACCGACCTTGTCCTCAACGCAAATCGCAGGAACCTCGCCGAAGCGCTTGCACGGTTCTCGCGCAAGATCAAACCTGAGGACGTCGCGCTATTCTACTACGCCGGGCACGGCATGCAGTTGCACGGCGAAAACTTCCTGGTCGGGATCGACGCGAGGCTTGAAAGCGAGTTCGACGTGCCCGGCGAAACGATGGCGCTTTCCGAGATTGTCGCGGCGCTGGAAAAGCGTGCCAGGATATCACTGGTCTTCCTCGATGCCTGCCGCAACAATCCGCTTGCCGACCGGCTCAATCGCGAAGTCGAAGGCGCCACCCGCGGCGCTGCGACGAGGGGGCTGGCGCCGATCGAGACGCAGGGTGCGGGTACGCTCGTGGCATTTGCCGCTGCTCCCGGCCAGGTCGCTGCCGATGGAACCGACGGGCATTCGCCGTTCACCCGCGCGCTGATCGCCAATCTCTCCGGACCCGGCCTGGAAGTCGGAACCGCCTTCAAGCGTGTGATCCGGGCGGTGCGCCTGGAAACAGACGGCAAGCAGTCACCACAGATTCTTTCTTCCCTCGACCTGGAGTTCTATCTCGGTGCCGCCGTGGAAGGTCGGGAGCCGGCCCAACCGACGGCAACTTCCGTGGATCTTGCAGCACTCGACTTCGGCAAGGCGATGCGTGTCGACACGATCAGGACCTGGAAGCGCTTTATCGCCAAACACGGCAGCAGCAATTACGCGGACGCAGCCCGCCAGTCCATCCGACGCCTCGGCACAAACGACGACCTGCGGTCGCCGCTGGTAGCAATGGCACAGGAACAGAAGCTGTTCGACAGCAAAGAAAAGCGCTCAACGGCGCAGGAGGCATTGCGCAATGAGGGCTTCGACACGGGCGAGACGGACGGGACTTTCGGTGGCCAGACGCGCCGGGCGATAACCTTGTTCCAGACGGCGCGCGGGCTCACTCAGTCGGGCCTTCTCGACCAGGAGACCAGCGTGGCCCTGGGTTTGGGGTTTGCTCACGTCAATCGCCAAATCCTCTCGGCAGGAATTGCGCGCCGATACGACCCTGACGATCTGCAGGGGCTTGAGGAAGCGGCAGTAGTTTCCCTAGTGCGCTGCCTGTCGCCTCTGTCGTTGACGTACGGCACCTTTGACGGTCACCTCTATGCGGCAGCCTATGATGCGCAACAAGTCGCTTGGGAACAGGCCAAGGCGACGGCGGAGCGATGCGGCGGTCACCTCGCAACGATTGACTCCAGCGACGAGAACGCTTTCGTCGCCGCACTCGTGAACGCCGATGCCAGGTTCTTCGACAGCCTGTTCGAGGAGGGAGAACACCGCCGCATCGGCCCCTGGCTCGGGCTTGTCAACGAAAGCGGCCTTGCCGATAGCTGGACCTGGGCACCGGGTGGCGCCGTCACCTATGACAGATGGTTCAGGCGGCCGCCGGCAAGGGTTGGAGCCGCGACCCTCTACGCCGCCTACCGCGCGAACAAGGTTCCTCGGGCCGCCTATATCGACACGTGGGGAGCACGTGATCCATCGCGACCAGTTCCCGGCTTTATCGTCGAGTTCGACTAGGCTTACACCACTTCCCGCAACCGTTCGGCCGTCTGCAGGTCGACGGAAACGAGCTGCGAAACGCCCTGTTCCGCCATTGTCACGCCGAAGAGGCGGTTCATGCGAGCCATGGTGATCGGGTTGTGGGTGATGATGATGAAGCGGGTCTCGGTCGAGGCCGCCATTTCGTCCATCAGGTTGCAGTAGCGTTCGACATTGTGGTCGTCGAGCGGTGCATCCACTTCGTCGAGCACGCAGATCGGCGCCGGATTGGTGAGGAACACGGCAAAGATCAGCGCCATGGCGGTCAGTGCCTGCTCGCCGCCCGAAAGCAAGGTCATCGTCTGCGGCTTCTTGCCGGGCGGACGGGCGAGGATTTCGAGGCCCGCTTCCAGCGGATCGTCGCTTTCGATCAATTGCAGCTCGGCGGTACCGCCGCCGAAGAGATGGGTGAACAGCCGCTGGAACTGCACGTTGACCACGTCGAAGGCGGCGATCAGGCGCTCGCGGCCCTCGCGGTTCAGGTTCTGGATGGCGCTTCTGAGCTTGCGGATCGCCTCGATGACGTCGTCGCGTTCACGAAGGAGAAGGCCGAGCTTTTCGGAAAGCTCCTTCTGCTCCTCTTCGGCGCGCAGGTTGACGGCGCCAAGCCGCTCGCGCTCGATCTTCAGCCGTTCGAGTTCCCGTTCGACGTTGCGCATGTCGGGCAATGCCTCATCGACGGCAAGTCCGGTCAGGCGCATGACCTCGTGCGGCGCACAGGAGAGTGCCTCCTGGATGCGCGCCTCGATCTCGACGCGACGCTCGCGGGCCGAGACCAGGCGTTCCTCGGCGCGGCCGCGCTTCTCGCGCGATTCGGCAAGTTCGGAAAGCGCGGTTGCCGCCAGCCGGTCCGCCTCGCGCTGCCGGTTCTCGGCCTCGGCGAGCACGTCGGCAGCCTCACGCCTTGCCGCTTCCGCCTTCTGCAGTTCGCTCATCAGCGCCCGACGCTTGTCCTCGAACTCGTCCGGCGCGTCGATCAGCTCTTCCACCTCGTCGCGAGCTTCGGCCTCACGGTCGCGCAGCGTGGCGATATGTTCCTCGGCGCTGGCTGCGCGCGCCTTCCAGGTCTGGCGCTCGGCGGCGATCGCCGTCATGCGCCGCTGGCGCGCCTCGTTCTCGCGCGCCAAGCCGTCATGGGCGGCGCGCGCTTCCGCGACGGCGGCGCGATCCGCGGCGACATCTGCCGTCTGGGTGCGCAGCTTCAATTCGAGTTCCGAAAGATCGGGTGCATCCGCCAAGGCGTCGTTCGCGGTTTCGATCTGCTCGGCAACTTCCTCGACCTGGGCCTCGATCTGGCTGCGCGTTTCGGCAAGCACGGCCCGGCGGCGGGCGAGATCGCCGGATGCGCGCTCGGCCGCAGCAAGCGTGTCGCGCGCCTCGGCGAGCTGCCGCGTGATCATGCGCTGTGCGTCACGCGCGAGCCGAAGCCTTTCGTCCTCGACGCGGATCCGTGCGCCGGCAGCAGTCAGTTCGGCCTCGGCTCGGGCCAATGCCTCGGTCGCAGTCTCGGCCTCCGCGTCAAGTTCGGCCAGGCGGTTCTTCTGTGCCAGGCGCAATGCGGCAGCACTCGGCGCTTCGGAACCGGTAACGTGGCCATCCCAGCGCCAGACCGAGCCCTGCTTCGTAACCAGGCATTGACCTGGCTTGAGCAGCGGCAACAGTCGCTCGGCGTCCGCCTCGCTCGCGACGATGCCGATCTGCTTCAGGGCGCGGGTCAGTGCGGCGGGGGCCTTCACATGCGCGATCAGCGGGCTCGCGCCTTCAGGCAGCGCCGCGTCGCCGGCATGGTCTCCCGGCGCGCGCCAATGGGCGGGCGCATCTTCGTTCAGGGGCGAGTCGAGATCGTCGCCGAGCGCCGCACCAAGCGCAGTCTCGAAGCCACGGTCAACCTTCATTTCCTCGACGATGGCCGGGTAGGCACCGCCGGCAACGGCCTCAAGCATGCGGCGGATCGTGCGTGCTTCGGTTTCGATGCCGTTCAAGGCAGCGCGCGCGCGATCGACCGGCGGACGCGCCTCGACCTCGGCGCGGCGCGCTTGCGCGAGCCCCTCCTCGATCGCAAGCACATTGGCCTCGGCTTCTTCCAGTGCCGCTTCTGCGACTTCGACCTGTCCCTGCTTTTCGTGCGGATCGGGAAGTGCGGCCATCTGCCGGTCAAGATCGTCGAGATCGCGCGACTGGTCGCTCAGTTGCCGCACAAGCCGGGCCTGGCGCTCCGAAAGATCGCGCAGCGTCCGCTCCAACTGGTTGCGGCCGGCCTGCGCTTCAGCCCGCTCAGCGGTCAGCCGCGCCAGAAGCGCTTCACTGTCGGCAAGCTTGCCATTTGCGTCTTCCAGTCGTTCGCGCGCTTCGGAGGCGCGGTCGTCGGCCTCGGCCAGCATGTCGCCAAGCTCGGCCTCTTCTTCCTCGAGGCGGGCCAGAATGCCGGCATTGTCGACGACAAGCCGCTCCTCGCGAGCGATGTCTTCGGCAAGCTGCGCCAGGCGGCGCTGCAGTTCATCACGGCGCCTCAAAATGCGGCCGGCATCCTCCTCGAGCTGCGAGCGGGCGATCTGCAGGCGCTGGAGCGCGGCGGCAAACTTCGCCTCATTCTCGCGCAGCTCCGGCAGTTTCAGGCTGGCGATCGCCTGGTCCTTGGCCGCCTGCATCTGTGCCTGCGCCTTTTCCGCAACCTGCGCCGTGATCTGGTTGAGTTGGCTCGTCGCTTCGGCTTCCGCCTCCTTGGCCTGCACCCAGCGGATATGGAACAGGATCGCCTCGTGCTTGCGGATATCGGCCGAAAGCATCTTGAAGCGGTTGGCCTGGCGCGACTGGCGCTTGAGGCTTTCGATCTGGCTTTCAAGCTGCGAGGTCACGTCGTCGAGACGCTCTAGATTGGTTTCCGCGGCCCTGAGACGAAGCTCCGCTTCGTGGCGGCGCGAATGCAGGCCGGAAATGCCGGCCGCCTCTTCCAGAAGCTGGCGGCGGGCCTGCGGCTTGGCGGCGATCAGCTCGCCGATACGCCCCTGCCCGACCATCGACGGCGAACGCGCGCCAGTCGAAGCGTCGGCAAACAGAAGCTGCACGTCCTTGGCGCGCGCCTCCTTGCCGTTGATGCGGTAGACCGACCCCTGCTCGCGCTCGATGCGCCGCGTGACCTGGATCTCGTCACTGTCGTTGAAGGCGGCCGGCGCCGTGCGGTCGCTGTTGTCGAGATAAAGGCCGACTTCGGCCGTGTTGCGCGCCGGGCGGTTGCCCGACCCCGAGAAGATCACGTCGTCCATGCCGGAGGCGCGCATGTTCTTGTAGGAGTTTTCTCCCATCACCCAACGCAGCGCTTCGACAAGGTTTGACTTGCCGCAGCCGTTCGGCCCGACGACGCCGGTCAAGCCGCGCTCGATGATGAATTCGGTCGGTTCGACGAAGGATTTGAACCCGAGCAGGCGAAGCTTGTTGAACTTCATGCGGGCGACGCTGGGGAAAAGTACCCCCCTGTGCCGTCAACCCAAACGAAAAAAACGGGCGCACGACTGCTGCCGTCGCCCGCTTTCAGGAAAAGCGAAGGATCAGAGCTTGCTGTCGATGAGGGCCGACATAACGTCAACCGACATGTCCCCCGAATAGTGCTCACCATTGACGAAGAAGGTTGGCGTCGACTGAACACCGAAATCCTTTGCGCCCCGCTGCATAACAGCGTTCACATCATCCAGAAGTTTTTGGTTCGTCAAGCAGGCCTCGAAGCTCTCCTGTGTAAAACCGGCGAGTTTGGACATTTGCAGCAGCGCGTCGCGACCATTCTGGGCTGTTGCCCACTGCTGCTGCTGCTTGAACAGCATCGAAATCATCGGGAAGTACTGGCCTTCCGGAGCGCAACGCGCCAGCATGAAGGCGGCCGCTGCGCGCGGATCGAAGGGGAATTCGCGCAGCACGAAGCGAACCTTGCCGCTGTCGACGTACTTCATCTTGATCGCTTCGAAGGTGTTGTTGTGGAAGGCCGCACAATGCGGGCAGGTCATCGACATATATTCGACGATGGTCACCGGCGCGTTGGCGTCGCCGATCGACATTTCCGGCAGGGCGCCCGGCTCCATGAGCTTGGCAACGTCAACGGAACCTTCCGACGACGGAAGCTCGACCTTGGCAGGGGCGGCCGTCGACTGGGCGACTTCAGTGCCTGCGGCGGGCTTCGCCTCGGTGGTGGCCGGGGTCGAGGTCGTCGATGCCGTAGTGGTCGCGTCCGTGGCCGTCTCGCTTGCCTCGGTCGGAGCCGCCGTCGAGGCCGTTTCCTTCTTTTCGTCGCTGCAGGCGGCAAGCACCAGGGCGACGGTTGCGATGGCGGCACCGCTGAGCAGGCGTTTCGTAAGGTTCATTGCGGAAGCGGACATGAATTTGACCCGTGTTCGGAGGGATTTGTGGTGCGGATTCGATATCTTGCCGCAGGCAGGGCGGCAAGTGGCGGGACGTCAACAGAATTCAAAGAATTGTGACCGGTTGATGGTCGCGTCAGCGTCGGCGCGGGTTCAGCACGGCCGTGCCCAGACGCCGCAGCGCCGCCTTCAGTTCCTCGCTCTCGATGCCTTCGACCATCGCCTCCAGCCGGCGCGCGGGCTCGCCTGAAAGCGGCTTCGGCTTGCCACGGTGCTTGACCTGCGGCGACACCGGCTTTTGCACGATGCGCAACTGACCAATCGCGTAAAAACCGAAAAAGCCGTTGATGCGCTGGATCAATTCCCCCTGGGCATGGGTCAGGAACAGGGCCCGCGCACCCTCGCAGGCGACCGTGAGCACACCTGGCTGGTGACCGCCTTCGCCCGAGATCTCGGATGCGCGACGCGGCCAGGCGATCTTCTCGGGCCGGGTACAATCGGCAAACTCTTCGCCGGCGATTTCGTCCCAGGAGCCGAGCAACATGGTGTTGATGCCTGCGCGCTTGGCAAGCACCGGGTCGATAAGGCCGTTTGCGACCTCGCTGATCTGGACGACACCCTTGCGGGATTTCTGCTCACTCACACCTGGACTTTCTGTAGGCAATGTCGATTGAGCCTTGATGGCGCGGCTCCGCTTCGCCAAGTATAGGCCGGAAAGCAAACTCCCGGCAAATCATGCACGATACGATCCCGGCGGCCGACGCCGCGCCCCTTCTTCTTCAATGGTACGACCGGCACCACCGCGACCTGCCGTGGCGGGTGTCGCCGCCAATGGCTGCCGAAGGCATCGTCGTCAATCCCTATCACGTCTGGCTGTCCGAGGTCATGCTGCAGCAGACGACGGTGCAGGCGGTAAAGGCCTATTTCGAAAAATTCCTGTCGCTGTGGCCAACCGTCGAGGATCTGGCGCGGGCCGACAACGAAGACGTTATGAAGGCCTGGGCCGGGCTTGGATATTATGCGCGCGCCCGCAACCTGAAGAAATGCGCCGAAGTCGTTGCAAATGAATACGGTGGCCGCTTTCCTGATACGGATGATGGGCTCAAGTCCCTTCCCGGCATCGGCGATTATACCGCCGCCGCGATCGCGGCGATCGCCTTCAACCGCAGAAGCGCCGTGCTTGACGGCAATGTGGAGCGGGTCATATCGCGCCTCTACGCGATCGAGACGCCCCTTCCCGCCGCCAAGCCCGAGATGCGGGGACGCGTCGCGCTCCTTACGCCAGATGACCGGCCCGGTGATTTCGCCCAGGCGATGATGGATCTTGGGGCGACGATCTGCACGCCGAAGCGGCCTGCCTGCTCGCTCTGTCCGTTCCGGGCGCACTGTCGCGCGCTTGGTGTTGCCGATCCCGAAACCTTTCCACGCAAGGCGAAGAAGAAGGAAAAGCCGCTCCGTCTTGGTGCGGCCTTCGTCGCCATCGACACAGACAACGCCGTCTATCTGCGCAAGCGCGTCGAAAGCGGCCTGCTCGGCGGCATGACCGAGGTGCCGGGCACTGATTGGACATCGCGACAGGACGGCGACACCTCGGTAGCCGCTCAACCCTTCAGCGGCCCATGGGAAGACTGCGGCACGATCAGCCACGTCTTCACGCATTTCGAGTTGCGTCTGTCGGTCTACCGCGCCAATGTCGCGCGCGCCGGGAAGGAAGGCGACGGCTGGTGGGAGCCGGTCGGCTCTCTGAAGGCTCAAGCACTGCCGACGGTGATGAAGAAGGCAATCGCCCAGGCGATCCCTCACGCCTTCAAGGCGGGGCGCTGAAGGATCAAGCAAGGAATACGGCAATGAGCAGCATCGAGATCCGTCACATCGTCTTCGACATCGGCAAGGTGCTGATCCACTACGACCCGAACCTGCCCTATAGCCGCATCATTCCCGACGAGGCGGAGCGCGAATGGTTCTTTACCAACGTCTGCACCCATGACTGGAACATCGAGCAGGACCGCGGCCGCCCTTGGGACGAAGCCGAGGCGTTGCTGATCAAGGATTTTCCCGAGCGCGAGGAGCACATCCGCGCCTTCCGCAAGTATTGGCAGGAGATGGTACCGCACGCCTATGTCGAGACGGTTTGCCTGATGGAACGGCTGATCGCCGAAGGCCGTGACGTAACGATGCTCACCAACTTCGCTTCCGATACGTTTCGCGAAGCGCAGGTTCTCTATCCCTTCCTCACCCTGCCACGCGGCGTCACGGTTTCGGGCGACGTGAAGCTCATCAAACCCGATATCGCCATCTACGAGACGCACACCCGAACCTTCGAGCTCACACCGTCGGCGACGCTTTTCATCGATGACAGCGTCGCGAATGTCGAAGCCGCGCGGATGGCCGGCTGGCACGCGGTCCACTTCGTCGATCCGGAGAAACTGAAGGTCGACCTGGCAGCCTACGGCATCCATCCGTAAGCGGG
The DNA here is from genome assembly GCF_037026475.1 of Ensifer sp. MJa1. Classification (NCBI taxonomy): domain Bacteria; kingdom Pseudomonadati; phylum Pseudomonadota; class Alphaproteobacteria; order Hyphomicrobiales; family Rhizobiaceae; genus Ensifer; species Ensifer sp. MJa1. The sequence goes on from NZ_JAKUMO010000003.1 coordinate 280,552, forward strand.
GACGGTCAGCATGTCACCTGACCCTCTGGTCCTGACCGTCCGCTATCACGCGGCCATCAACGCCCTCGATTTCGCGGCAATAGAAGATGCCTTCGCCGAAGAGGCGCGCTACACATCCAATGGCGTCGGCGCGCTCGTCGGACGCGCGGCGATCCTCTCGGCGTTTCGAGACTATTTTGAGATCTATCCGGATCAGGTAGCGCGAGACAGCCTGATCGAAACGCTGTCACCTTGCTCAGCGCGCACCCGATGGCACCTCGAGGCCACCAACGCCAGGACCGGCGAGCAGGTCGCGCGCTCGGGCATCGAGCATCTGCAGTTCGACGCCTACGGACGGATCGTCGCGATCGAGGTCTTCGACGATCAACCGAACATACAAACGCCCGGAATCCCTCAAGAGGATTCCGGGCGTTTAAAGCTCTCCTTCCGGGACTGAAGGTACAAGGACCGGTCGGAGCGCTTTTCGAAGGACCTGGCGGAACTGGTTGATCAGTTCAGTTTTGCCAGATCATTTCGAATGACGGTTCTGAGTTCGTCGATGGGCTTCAGGGTGTTCCCCTCTTCGAAGTGCCAGAATGTCCATCCATTGCATGCATCAAGCCCCTGGACCTTGGCGCCCAGGCGATGAATTGAACCGGCCTCGCCGCCGGAAGCGACGGTGCCGTCGGCGCGAACGATCGCGCTGTAGCGACGCTTGGCGTCCGTCAGCACTGTGCCGGGCTTGATCAATCCGCTTTCGATCAGCGTGTTGAAGGCGACGCGCGGTTCGGCCTTCTTGCCGGTCATGACCGAAAGCATCGCCTTGCCGAGCGGTTCAACAGCGTCGATGCGGGCCGAGGCCGCGTCGATGTAATCCTGCTCGCGCTCGATGCCGACGAAGTGGCGGCCGAGGCGCTTGGCAACGGCGCCGGTCGTGCCGGAACCGAAGAAGGGGTCGAGCACGACGTCGCCGGGCTTGGTCGAGGCCATGAGGATGCGGGCGAGCAGCGCTTCCGGCTTCTGGGTCGGATGCACCTTCTTGCCGTCATCGTCCTTCAGCCGCTCGTGGCCGGAGCAGATCGGGAACAGCCAGTCGGAGCGCATCTGCACATCGTCATTGGCCGCCTTCATCGCATCGTAGTTGAAGGTGTAACCCTTGGCGTTGGCGTTCGGCGTCGCCCAGATCAGCGTTTCATGGGCGTTCTGGAAACGACGTCCCTTGAAGTTCGGCATCGGGTTGGTCTTGCGCCAGATGATGTCGTTGAGGATCCAGAAGTGCAGGTCCTGCAGGATCGCGCCGACGCGGAAGATGTTGTGGTAGGAGCCGATCACCCAGAGCGTACCGGTCGGCTTCAGGACGCGGCGGCAGGCAAGCAGCCAGGCGCGGGTGAAGGCGTCGTAGGCTTCGAAGGACGCGAACTGGTCCCATTCGTCGTCGACGGCATCGACCACAGACTGATCGGGACGGGTCAGCATGCCGCCAAGCTGGAGGTTGTAGGGCGGGTCGGCGAAAACGACGTCGACCGAATTGTCGGGAAGCGCATTGAGCGCCGCAACGCAGTCACCCTTGATGATACTGTCGAGCCAGCCCAGCGGGCGGGTGGAGCGGGAGACTTCGGCAAGCGAAACAACTGAAGACATGGACAACTCGCAAATACGCTTACTCGGAACGGACTATGGAGCTTATGGTTACCGAAGATGGTTACCAAAGCCTGAAGGCCGTTCCGAAAAAGTTCGTATTCACGCCATGTTAGTGAGTTCTTTTGTTGCGGCGATTCATCTGGCGTCGTGAAAGGCGCGGCTGTCGGCCGGCGCCTCGTGGCGCTCGTTCATGCCATAATCGCGGATGACCGAGGCGATGCGCAGACGGTAGTCGGCAAAGACACCGCGGCGTCCGGCATCCTGGGCTGCCCGGTGTTCTGCGCCGTTCCGCCAAGCCTTCACCGCCTCCTCGTCGCGCCAGAAGGACAAGGACAGAACCTTGTCGGCATTGGTGAGGCTTTGGAACCGCTCGATGGAGATGAAGCCATCGATACCGTCGAGCAGCGGGCGCAGATCGGCAGCAATACCGAGATAGGTCTGGCGTTGTCCCTCGGCCGGTATCACTTCGAAGATGACGGCGATCATGATTCACTTTCCTCCGACAGACGCAGAGACGTTTTTCAGGAAGATCCGATCCTCTTTCAAGATAAACCGTTCGCGGCGGGCGAAGGCATAATTCTCGCGCCCGAGCGGATCGGCGGCAAGCCGGGCGCGATAGGCCTCGTAGGCAGCGAGGCTCTCAATGTTGTAGACGCCATAGGCGGTGGTTGCCGAACCTTCGTGTGGCCCGAAATAGCCGATGAGATCGGCGCCACAGCGTGGGATCGCCTCGCCCCAGTTGCGCGAATAGGTGGCGAACTCGTCCTTCTTGAACGGGTCGATTTCATAGCGGATGAAGCAGGTGATCATCGTCTTCTCCTTGTGACCAGGGCGTTACGCCGGGCCTTCGATGAGAGGACTATGCCCGCTTGTTCGACGAGAATGCTTCGACTACGATCGAAGTATGAAGGAAGGTCCAGACATCGCTCTCATCGGCTCGCTGATCGGCGATCCTGCGCGCGCCAACATGCTGACGGCGCTTATGGGCGGTCGCGCCCTGACCGCGACCGAGCTTGCGACCCATGCCGGCATCACGCTGCAGACCGCAAGCTCCCATCTTTCGAAGCTCGAGGCCGGCGGCCTGCTCATCCAGCGCAAGCAGGGCCGCCATCGCTATTTTCAGCTCGCCGAGGACGAGGTCGGACTGATGCTCGAGAACCTGATGGGCTTTGCCGCAAGCCGTGGCATGAACCGTCATCGCCCGGGCCCGAAGGATCCGGCGCTCAGGAAAGCGCGTGTCTGCTACAACCATCTGGCCGGCGACTATGGCGTGCGCATGTATGACAGCCTGATTGCCGAAAAGCAGATCGAAGTCACTGGCGACGACCTGGCGCTGACACCGGCCGGCCAGAGCCGGATCGAGGCACTCGGCATCGACTATGACGCGCTGAAAAAATCCCGCCGCCCGATCTGCCGCACCTGCCTCGACTGGAGCGAACGTCGCTCGCATCTGGCAGGATCTCTCGGCGAAGCGCTGCTGACACTGTTCATCGACAAGGGCTGGGCAATACGCGAGGCCAACAGCCGCGCCATCCGCTTTACCGCCAATGGCGACAAGGTCTTTTCGGAGCTCTTCCCACAATAGGTCGGAAAGTCTCAACGCAATTCCGGACGGAAAACCGCTTCGCACTTTTCCTGGAAATTGCTTCGTAGGCAGCGCAATCCCGGACGGAAAACCGCTTCGCACTTTTCCTGGAACTTGCTTTAACCGACGATCGAGAAAGCCTCGCGCGTTTCGCCAGCGGCCGTCCTCACCGGCGTCTTGCCGATCCAGCCGACATGACGTTCGAGGATCTTCGCGGCTTCGTTCCCCCGGCCTTCGCGCAGGGCCGCAAGGATCGCACGGTGGTCGTGGTCCGTGCGGGCTTCCCAGCTGGTACGCCACGCGGAAAAGAGAAAGCGGGCGCTTGCCGCGTGCAGGTCGTCGATCGCCGCAAGCAGCCGCGGCATGCCGCAGGGCTCGAGGATCAGGCGATGGAAAGCCCGGTTTGCCGCCTCCCAGGAGCGCACGTCGCGCGAGGTATCGGCCGCAGCCGTTGCCGCTTCGGCGCGATCGAGGATTGCCGGCGTCAGATGCGGGATGGCATGGCGCAGCGCCAGAACCTCGAGCACGGCGCGCATTTCGGCAACCTCGCGCACTTCCTTCAAGTCGAAGGAGGCCACGCGCACGCCGCGCCGCGGTTCGCTGACGGCAAGCCCCTGCGCCTCCAGACGGCGGAAGGCTTCGCGCACCGGAACGTGGCTGGCGCCGAATTCCTCGGCGACATGATCCTGCCGCAAGCGCTCTCCCGGCATCAGAATGCCGGAGATGATCCTCTCGGCCAGCGCCTTGCTGATGCGACTTGCGAGCGTATCGTCCTGTTGCTTTTCCATCGCCTACAGATAGAGCCGCGAAACAAAGCTGTCGAGCAAGCGGGACAGCGGTTTCGATAATTTCCAAAGGTTGAGCTTTGAGCCGCCTTCGTATAAAGCTCTGCCGTACGAAAGCCCCGCGCCGCGCGACTGATCCTCCCCCCGCCTGCGGCGCCTCCTCCTCCCAGGGAACTGTTCCAAATGACCGGTATCGATCTCATCATTTTTGATTGCGACGGCGTGCTCGTCGATTCCGAAATCATCGCCTCCGAAGTCGAAGCGGCACTGCTGACGGAAGCTGGCTATCCGATCAGTGTCGAGGAAATGGCCGAGCGTTTTGCCGGCATGACCTGGCACAACACGCTGCTTCAGGTCGAGAAGGAAGCGAGCATCCCGCTTTCGGCTTCGCTGATCGACAAGGTCGATACGATCCTCGACGAACGCCTGGCGCGTGACGTGCAGATCATCGAGGGCGTGAAGCCGATGCTTTTGCAGCTGAAACTGCCCCATTGCATCTGCTCCAACTCCACGTCCGCACGCCTTGCCATGATGCTCGGCAAGGTCGGCATCAAGGATCATTTCGGCCCGCGCATCTACTCGGCGCGTGACCTCGGCGCCGACCGCGTCAAGCCGAAGCCGGACATCTTCCTGCATGGTGCCAAGCAGATGGGCGTCGACCCGTCACGGGTGCTGGTCATCGAGGATTCTGTCCACGGTATCCACGGTGCGCGTGCCGCCGGCATGCGCGTCGTCGGCTTCACCGGCGGCGCCCATACCTATCCCTCGCACGCCGACAAGCTGACGGAAGCCGGCGCCGAAACCGTGATCTCGCGCATGTCTGCTTTGCCGGGCGTGATCGCCGCGCTTGCGGAATGGTCGGAATCGCTGACGGCCTGAGACGTCGCAAACCCCTTTCGCCCCGGTTGCCGCCGGAGCGGAAAAAAGCCTTCGGCCACCACGGCAGGCGTCCAATTAGACGCCGCGGGACACGATGACACATTGCAGTGGCAGCGTGTCCCGCCGAGAATCTCCCCGGTTTTCGAGAAGTCGCGCACGAGGGCCATACCAAGCAAGCCCCATCGAGGGTATTTCAAGGAGGAAACACTATGCGTCTTTCACTGTTGACCGGTCTGACTTTGGCGGCCAGCGTCGCCTTCGGCCCGCTCGCCTTTGCCGACATCACCGTTGGCGTGATCACGCCGCTCACCGGTCCGGTCGCGGCCTATGGCGAGCAGGTGAAGAACGGTGCGGAAGCGGCCGCCGAAGAGATCAACAAGGCTGGCGGCATCAACGGCGAGAAGATCGTGCTGAAGCTGCTCGACGATGCCGGTGACCCGAAGCAGGCCGTGTCGGTCGCAAACCAGGCGGCCGGCGAAGGCATCCGCTTCGTCGTCGGTCCCGTTCTGTCGGGCACGTCGATGGCGGCTTCCGACGTTCTTGCCGAAAACGGCATCCTGATGGTGACGCCGACCGCAACCACGCCGGACCTCACCACCCGCGGTCTCTGGAACGTGCTGCGCACCTGCGGCCGTGACGACCAGCAGGCCGAAGTTGCAGCCGCTTACGTGGTCAAGAACCTCAAGGACAAGAAGGTCGCCGTGCTCCATGACAAGGCGCCCTACGGCAAGGGCCTCGCCGACGGCTTCAAGGCTGCCATCAATGCCGGCGGCATCACCGAAGTCGTCTATGAAGGCCTGAACCCGGGCGACAAGGACTTCAGCGCCATCGTCACCCGCCTAAAGGCCGAGAACGTCGAAGTCGTCTACTTCGGCGGCTATCATCCGGAAGGTGGCCTGCTGGCTCGCCAGATGCACGACCAGGGCGTGAAGGCACAGATCTTCGGCGGCGACGGCCTGTCGAACACCGAGTTCTGGGCAATCGGCGGCGAAGCTGCGACCGGCACGGTCTACACCAACGCCAGCGACGCGACCCGCAACCCGGCATCTGCCCCGGCCGTCGAGGCGCTGAAGGCGAAGAACATTCCGGCCGAAGCCTTCACACTCAACGCCTATGCCGCCGTTCAGGTGCTGAAGGCCGGCATAGAGAAGGCAGGCTCGGCCGAGGATGCGACCGCGGTTGCGACCGCGATCAAGTCCGGTGAAGGCATCGACACGGTGCTCGGCAAGCTGACCTACGGCGAAGCCGGCGACCTCACCTCGCAGGCCTTCTCGCTCTACAAGTGGGAAGGCGGCAAGAGCGTTCCGGCCGAGTAAGGCGCGCACGACACAAAATAGAAACGCCGGGGCAAGCCCCGGCGTTTTTGTTTGAGGCTGCAGCCGCAGCTTACTTCTTCTTGCCCTTGGCCGGCGGACCTTCGTCGAAGCCGACATAGACGGTGACATTGGAGCCGGAACCGGCCGGCAGCGTCACGTCCGCCTTGGTGAAGACGAACTGGGCCGAACCGGTCGCGGGGATTTCCACCGCGTGCTGCGTCAACTCGGAATAGAGTGTCTTGTCCTCGTCGGTCGCAGCGACACGGATCGGCATGGTGATCTTGCCAGGGCCGCCAGCAGGACCGCTGACGACGCGGCCCTGGACCACGACAGTTACCGTAATCGCGCTCTCGCTCTGGACGCATTGGCGCGTGGTGTCGGCAAGAGAGGCCTGATAAACGAGCTTCGTCGGGTCGTTCTTGGCCCCCTTGGCGTAGCTGGCAAACACGTTTGTGCCGTCACGAATGACGACCTGCGGGCATGCGGCTTGGACGACGGCTGGCGTCGGAGCGGCGGCACTGCCGCCTGCATCGATCGCGCCACCGGATTGCGTTTTGTTACAGCCGGCAAGGACCGCGAGAAAGGATATTGCGAGAACAGGCCGGGATACTTTGCCAAACACGTTGAACAACCTCTGCTGGACCGGTTGAAACTCCTTGACCGAAATCTCGGCCGGAAGGCCTTTCATGGCCTTCGGGCATCGTCTATAGCAGCGGCGAACTGAAAAATCGATTGGGTCGGATCACCCAATCCGAATTTTCCGAAACCCTGTTGTTTCGGCCCGAAATTGGGTCGGTGACAAGAAAGCATGCAGACTTTGTCAAGGACTGACGCAATAAGACGGGCGTGCCGCGGCGCCCTCGCCTAGGGTCGTCGCAATCCTTGAGGTGGGACGAAAGACAACGATGGTGAAGTATATCTCGACGCGCGGCGAAGCCGCTCCCCTCGGCTTCTGCGACGCGCTGCTGGCCGGCCTCGCCCGTGACGGCGGCCTCTACCTTCCCAAGGAATGGCCGAAGTTTTCCAAGAAGGACATCCGCGCGTTGCGCGGCAAGTCCTATCAGGAAATCGCCTTTGCCGTGCTCGAACCATTCACCAACGGCGAAATCCCTGCGGCGAAGTTTCGCGAAATGATCGACGAAGCCTATGCCACCTTCCGTCATCCGGCCGTCGCCCCGCTCGTCCAGACCGGCCCGAACTCCTTCGTGATGGAACTCTTCCACGGCTCGACGCTCGCCTTCAAGGACGTGGCGATGCAGTTGCTCGCCCGGCTGATGGACTACGTTCTTGCCGAGCGCGGCGAACGCGCCACCATTGTTGGCGCGACCTCGGGCGACACGGGCGGCGCAGCGATCGATGCCTTTGCCGGCCGTGAACGGACCGACATCTTCATTCTTTTCCCGCACGGCAAAGTCTCGCCGGTGCAGCAGCGACAGATGACCACCTCGAAGGCATCGAACGTTCACGCGATCGCCGTGAAAGGCAATTTCGACGACTGCCAGAACCTCGTCAAAGCCATGTTCAACGACGCCGCCTTCCGCGATCGCGTCAAGCTTTCAGGCGTCAACTCGATCAACTGGGCCCGTATCATGGCCCAGATCGTCTACTACTTCACGACGGCGGTGGCGCTCGGCGGACCGGATCGCAAGATCTCCTTCACGGTGCCGACAGGCAATTTCGGCGATATCTTCGCCGGCTATGTCGCCAAGCGCATGGGCCTGCCGATCGACAAGCTGGTGATCGCCACCAACGAAAACGACATCCTTGCCCGCACGCTCAAGACCGGGCGCTACGAGATGCGCGATGTGAAGGCGACCACCGCACCGTCGATGGACATCCAGATTTCGTCGAACTTCGAACGGCTGCTGTTTGAGGCAAACGACCGCGATCCGGGCGAAGTGCGCTCGGCGATGGACGGCCTCAAACAGTCCGGCTCCTTCACCATTCGCGACAAGGCGCTCAAGGCTATCCGCAAGGAGTTCCGCGCCGGTCGGGCCCCGGAGAAGGAAGTGGCCAAGACAATTGCCAAGACGCTGGAGAGCACCGGCTATCTGCTCGATCCGCACAGCGCCGTCGGCGTCTTCGTCGCCGCCAAGCACGAGAAGGCATCGGCCCCGATGGTGACGCTTGCCACCGCGCATCCGGCCAAATTCCCCGACGCGGTAAAATCGGCCAGTGGTATTGACCCGGCGCTTCCGACGTGGCTTGCTGACCTGATGAACAGGGAGGAGCGTTTCGATATCCTGGATCCGGACCTGAAGAGCGTCGAGACCTTTATCGGCGAGCGCACCCGCCTCCGGGGGTAAGAACGAGAAGAAACGTATGATGAAAGTTGAGTGCACCCGGCTCCCTTCCGGGTTGACGGTGGTAACCGAGCAGATGCCGCATCTCGAAAGTGTGGCGCTCGGCGTGTGGATCAAGTCCGGTTCGCGCAATGAAACCGTGGGCGAACATGGCATTGCCCACCTGCTGGAGCACATGGCTTTCAAGGGCACCGAGCGGCGCACCGCCCGCCAGATTGCCGAAGAAATCGAAAATGTCGGCGGCGAAGTCAACGCCGCCACCTCGACGGAGACGACCTCCTACTATGCGCGTGTCCTCAAGGACCACGTGCCGCTCGCGGTCGATATCCTCGCCGACATTCTGACCGAATCCACCTTCGACGACGAAGAACTCCGCCGCGAGAAGCAGGTCATCCTGCAGGAGATCGGCGCTGCCGACGACACGCCTGATGACGTCGTCTTCGACCGCTTCGCCGAGACTGCGTACCGCAATCAGACGGTCGGGCGCCCGATCCTCGGCACGCCGGATACGGTCATGTCGTTCTCGGCCGACCAGATCCGCCATTATCTCGGCCGCAACTACACGACCGACCGGATGTTCGTGGTCGCCGCCGGCGCCGTCGAGCACGACGCCTTCGTGCGCCAGGTGGAAGAACGCTTTGCCTTGCTCCCGCGCACGCCGATCGCGACGCCGGTGCTGGAAGCCGCCCGCTATACCGGCGGCGACAGCCGCGAGACGCGCGACCTGATGGATGCGCAGGTGCTGCTCGGCTTCGAAGGCAAGGCCTATCACGCCCGCGACTTCTACTGCTCGCAGATCCTTGCCAACATCCTCGGCGGCGGCATGTCGTCCCGCCTCTTCCAGGAAGTGCGCGAGCATCGCGGTCTCTGTTATTCCGTCTATGCCTTCCACTGGGGCTTCTCCGACACTGGCATCTTCGGCGTGCACGCGGCAACCGGTGGTGAGAACCTGCCGGAACTGATGCCGGTCATCGTCGATGAACTGCGCAAGTCCTCGATGAACATCGAGCAGCAGGAAATCGAGCGCGCCCGCGCCCAGATCCGGGCCCAGCTCCTGATGGGCCAGGAAAGCCCGGCGGCCCGCGCCGGCCAGATTGCCCGCCAGATGATGCTCTACGGCCGTCCGATCCCGAACGAAGAACTGATGGAGCGCCTGTCCGGCATCACCATCGAACGCCTGACCGATCTTGCCGGCCGGCTGTTCTTCGACACCACGCCGACGCTCTCGGCCATCGGCCCGCTTGAGCAGCTTGCCCCGATGAACGACATCCTGTCGTCTCTGACCGGCAAGACGGGTGTGCCGCACGCTGTCGCGAGCTGACAAGGCCTTGAACATTTCATCGTCTCGTTGAGACGGTGAAATCCCCTTTTCGGGATGGCCAAACTCCCGGGCGATGACCGTTTCAAACCTCTCGCTGATCGCTCGGAACAGGCGATCTCGCGGTGAAGGCAAACCACCGTGTCGGAACGGTGAAGTCTTTGCGCCTTTTCGCAAAATCGGATTCGATTTGCGCGCAAAGTTGTGCAACGTTTCGGTTTGTGACGGCGCGAGGGCGCGCTGTCGGGCGTATGGTCAAACGTCGCGCGCGCAACTGGACGGCCTCGGAGGCAGCAATGACACGATCGGTTTTTCGGTTCCTGTCGCGGCAGCCGGAGACGATCGAGATCGCCGATCAGAACTACCTGTTGCGCCTGCCCCGATACGCCGATTATCGTCAGTGGTACCAGCTGCGCAGCGAAAGCCGGACCTTCCTGGAACCGTGGGAGCCGACCTGGCGCGCCGATGAAATGACCGAAGGCGCCTTTCGAAGCCGGGTCATCCGCAACGAGCAGGAATATGCCTCCGGCCAGGCCGTGCCGCTCTTCCTTTTCCACAAGCCAGGCGAGACGCTGCTTGGCGGCCTGACGATCGGTCACATTCGCCGCGGCGCCGGGCAGAACTGCATGATCGGTTACTGGATGGGCGAGCGGCACGCCGGGCGCGGGCATATGTATGCAGCCCTGAAGCTCGCGATCCCCTACATCTTTTCGACCCTTGAGTTGCACCGTATTGAAGCAGCCTGTATTCCGGACAACTCAAGAAGCATCCGGCTCCTTGAAAAGGCCGGTTTTGAGCGTGAAGGCTACTTAAGACAGTACTTGAGAATCAACGGCCAGTGGCGGGACCACGTGCTCTTTTCTCTCCTGTCCGACGATGCCCTACCGAACAGGAATATGCCCCTTTGATGCCCCTAGTCCGCTCGCCCTTCGCATGGTCAGCCTCGAAGCTGGCAGCGTTTCTGATCACCTTCATGACGTTCCTATGCGCGCTTGGCGGATCGGCTCAGGCGCTTGAACCGGTGAAGATCTCGCGCGAGGACACGGCGCTCGACCTGACGGCAACGACGGAAATCTACAGCGGCCGAAATGAAGCGTTCCAGGTCTCGACCGCACCGGGCACGGACGGGATCGTGCGGCGTATCGAAGTGCGCTCCAGCAGCGAGGACCATCAGGGCGATTGGGCTGTGTTCGCGCTTGCCAACGTTTCTGCCGAACCGCTCGACCGCGTGATCGTCGCGCCGCATTTTCGGTTGGTGAATTCCAAGCTCTTCTGGCCGGACCTCGGCTCCAAGCGCATCCTATCGATCACGCCAAGTGAAGGCTTCGCGCTCAGCCGCGAGCCGAGCGACGAGGCCGACGTTTTCCGCATCACGCTGGCGCCCGGCGTCATCATCACCTTCGTCGCCGAACTCGCAACGCCTGAACTGCCGCAGATCTACCTCTGGGAGCCGGATTCCTACAAGGACACGGTCAACGCCTTTACGCTCTACCGTGGCATCGTGCTTGGCATTGCCGGTCTGCTCGCCGTGTTCCTGACGATCCTGTTCGTCGTCAAGGGCACCTCGATGCTGCCAGCCACGGCAGCCCTTGCCTGGGCGGTTCTTGCCTATATCTGCGTCGACTTCGGCTTCCTGTCGAAACTGATCAGCGTGACCGCCGGCGACGAGCGAATATGGCGAGCGGGCACCGAGGTCTTCCTGGCGGCGGGCCTCGTGATCTTCCTGTTCACCTATCTCAATCTCAACCGCTGGCACCAGCATCTCGGCTATGCGACGCTCGCCTGGATCCTCGGCCTTGGCCTGCTCTTCGGCGTCGCCGTCTATGATCCGGCGATCGCGTCCGGCATCGCGCGCCTGTCCTTTGCACTGACGGCGACCGTCGGGATCGTGCTGATCGCCTATCTCGGCTTCAATCGCTATGACCGGGCCATCCTGCTTGTGCCTGCCTGGCTGCTCATTCTGGTCTGGCTGTTCGGAGCATGGCTGACGGTAACCGGCCAGCTTGCCAACGACATCGTCCAGCCGGCGCTTGGCGGCGGTCTCGTGCTGATCGTGCTTTTGATCGGCTTCACCGTGATGCAGCATGCGGTTGCCGGCAGCGGCTACCAGCAGGGATTGTTTTCCGATCTTGAGCGCCAATCGCTCGCCCTCACCGGCTCGGGCGACACCGTCTGGGACTGGGATGTGGCGCGCGACCGGGTGGTGACGATCCCGGATATCTCGACGCAGCTCGGGCTGTCGCTTGGCAGCATGCACGGCCCATTGCGCAACTGGTTGCCGCGCCTGCATCCTGATGATCGCGACCGCTTCCGCGCGACGCTCGACGTTCTGCTCGAGCGACGCCGCGGAAAGCTCAACCATGAATTCCGGGTGCGCGCCGAGGATGGCCACTATCACTGGCTCGCCATCCGCGCCCGGCCGGTTCTCGGCGCCAACGGCGAAATCATCCGCTGCGTCGGCACGATCATCGACATCACCGAACAGCGCAATTCCGTCGAGCGCCTGTTGCACAATGCGCTGCTCGACAACCTGACGGGTCTTCCGAACCGACAGGTGTTCCTCGACCGGCTGCAGGCGATCCTGCTCATGGCCGACGGCAGCAATTCCGTTCGCCCGACGGTGCTTGCGATCGACATCGATCGCTACAAACAGGTCAACGATCTCCTGGGCATTGCCGCCGGCGACAACATCCTCATTGCGCTCACGCGCCGCCTGCGCCGGATCCTGCGGCCCCAGGACACGCTCGCCCGACTCGGCGGCGACCAGTTCGGGCTGATCCTGATGTCGGAGCGCGATCCGGCCAAGGTCGCCGATTTCGCCGACGCGGTGAGCAAGGCGATCATGGTGCCACTCAACTACGGCAACCGCGAAATCAACCTGACGGCGTCGATCGGCCTCGTCTCCTGGCTCGACCAGGAACAGAGCGCCGCTGGCCTCCTTGACGATGCCGAACTCGCCATGTTCCGCGCCAAGAAGGAAGGCGGCAATCGCGTCGAACCTTTCCGGCCAGCCTTCCGTACATCGGGATCGGACCGGTTGCAGCTTGAAGCCGATCTCAAGAAGGCGATCGAGCGCAAGGAACTTTCCCTCGTCTACCAGCCGATCGTGCGGCTGAACGATGCGGAAATTGCCGGCTTCGAGGCGCTGATGCGCTGGGATCACCCCAAGCGCGGCAATGTTTCGCCGACCGAATTCATCCCGATCGCCGAGAATTCCGACCTCATCAACCAGCTCGGAATGTTCGCCTTCGACAAGGCGACCAGCGACCTCACCGAGTGGCAGCTGCAGACTGGCGACCTGCCGATCTTCGTCTCGATCAACCTTTCGAGTGCGCAGCTGCTCAACAACGAGCTTTATGACGACGTGCGCGCCATCCTCGACAAGAACCATTGCGATCCGGCCAAGGTGAAGATGGAGCTGACGGAATCGCTGGTGATGGAAAATCCCGAGCAGGCCCGTCTCGTGCTCGAGAAGCTGAAGGAGGCCGGGCTCAAGCTGGCGCTCGACGACTTCGGAACCGGCCACTCGTCGCTCTCCTATCTCACCCGCTTCCCCTTCGACACGATCAAGATCGACAAGGCGCTGGTGCGGGACCCGAGCGACAAGCGCGGCATCCTGTTGCGCTCGGTAATCACCATGGCGCGTGAGCTCGACATGCAGGTGGTGGCCGAGGGCATCGAATCGGAAGATGACGCCATCCAGCTGTCGCAGATGGGTTGCGACTACGGCCAGAGCTTCCTCTTTGGTCCGCCGATTGGCTCGGAATCGATCCAGCGGCTGCTCAAGGAGCGCTTCCCGTTGATGAAGCGGGCATAGCACCACCCCCCGCACTCTCCGCAAAGCACCAAGAACGTGCGCCCGTCAGCGAAAAGCTACAGGCGCATCTTACAGCAGTGTCGGTTTGAGATCGGGCCCTTCAGGCGTGGCCCGCGTCCACGGAGAGCATGGCGGCCGAAACGCCCATCAATGCCAGCGCCCGGTCATATTTGTCGTCGAGCGACTTGTCGAAGATCAGTTCTTCACGCGCGGGCGACGTCAGCCAGCCGTTCTGGGCGATCTCCGCTTCGAGTTGGCCCGGACCCCAACCGGCATAGCCAAGCATCATGGTCGCCCGGACTGGCCCCTCGCCACGGGAAATGGCGCGGACGATATCGAGCGTCGCCGTCAGGCAGATATCGTCGCTGACGGGGATGCTGGAATCGCTCAGATAGTCGTCGGAATGGAGCACGAAGCCGCGTCCGGTTTCGACCGGGCCGCCCGCCTGGATCTGGAAATCTCGGGTGATCGGCGGAAGCCGGATGGCCTCGTCCTCATCGAGAATATCGAGGTGGAGCAGCACGTCCGGAAAAGTCAGTTGTTGCGGCCGGTTGAGCACGAAACCCATCGCGCCATCGTCGGAATGGGCACAGATGAAGATGACCGTCCGGGCAAAATTGGCGTCAAACATCCCGGGCATGGCGATCAGGAACTGACCGTCAAGAAAACCCCGCTCTCGCTTCTTTTGCGGCATCGGTGTCGGTTTCATGGGAACAGCCTATCAATTCGCCGCGAAATGAAAAGCGCCTCAGCGTCGCGGTCCGCAAATATTGCACGCACGGCGTTCACTTCGCCGTGTCCGATCAAGCGATTATGATCGTCACTTCTTTGGAGCGACTGGAGCCACATCGGCAAAAGCGATAATGCTTTCGGCATGTTCCAGTGCACCACATTCCAGAAGATGGGCCAGCTCATCGTCGCGGCAAGTCTCGTTTCGGCTTTTTTTCTCCCGACCGGCGCCAAGGCAGCCACCAGTGAGTGGGTCACTTCCCCCGGCGGCATGATCCGCCTGGTGGCGACCGCTCCTGAGGCGGACGGCACAATCCCGGCAGCGCTCGAAGTCAAGCTCAACCCCGGCTGGAAAACCTACTGGCGGGAACCGGGCGCAAGCGGCATCCCACCGCAGGTGACGCTCGATCCCGCCGGCGGCGTTGTTCTCGAAAAGATCGGCTTTCCGGTGCCAAAGACATTCGACGATGGGGTGGTGCGCTATGTCGGCTATGACCACTCCGTCGCCTTTCCGCTCACCTTGAAGCGGACCCAAGCTGCCGGCGACATCAACATCCGCGCCTCGGTGTTTCTCGGGATCTGCGAGGACATCTGCATCCCGGTCCAGGGCGAGCTTACCTTGGCGTTGAAGCAGGATGTCTTTGACAATCCGCTCGATGGCGCGCGCATCAATGACGCGATTGCCGCGCTTCCCGAAGCACCGTCCGCGGATTTCGCCGTCACGGCGAGCCGCTATGACGCCGACAGGGCGATGCTGCACGTCACCATGCGGCTGCCCGCTGGCAGCGGTGAGCCGGAGCTGTTTCTCGCCGGACCGACAGGCTTCGCCTTCGGCAAGCCGGATATCGTCGTCAAGGACGACCCCGACGTCAGCGCATCGGTCCCCGTTCGGCTCACCGGCAAGGAGAGGGAACTCAAGGGCAAGCCAATCGTTGTCACGATACGCGCTCGGGATCGCAGCATGGAGACAACCCTTGCCTTTGATTAGGGCGCCTCTATAGTCCGCCAAGTTCTCCGACGAGAGCGGAGAAATGCAGACGCAAGCAACGCAAGGAGAGTGCCGTGACCATTGCCGTCGGAGACAAGCTGCCAGCCGCAACCTTCAAGGAAAAGACCGCCGACGGTCCGGTGGAGATCACCACCGATCAGCTCTTCGCTGGCAAGCGCGTGGTGCTTTTTGCCGTTCCCGGTGCGTTTACGCCCACCTGCTCGCTCAACCATTTGCCCGGCTATCTCGAAAACCGCGACGCGATCCTCGCCCGCGGCATCGATGACATCGCCGTTGTTGCGGTGAACGATCTGCACGTCATGGGCGCCTGGGCGACCGCGTCGGGCGGCATGGGCAAGATCCACTTCCTCTCCGACTGGAACGCGACCTTCACCAAGGCGCTCGGTATGGACGTCGACCTCTCGGCCGGCACGCTCGGCATCCGCTCGAAGCGCTATTCGATGCTGGTGGAAGATGGCGTGGTGAAGTCGCTCAATCTCGAAGAAAGCCCGGGCCAGGCGACCGTTTCCGGTGCTGCGGCGATGCTCGAACAGCTCTGAGCGCAGACATAACTGCAATTGGAAACGGGCCTCATCGGCCCGTTTTTCATTTCACGAGAAGAGAGTCCGACCGGCGCCCCTTCTTGTAGGGCTCCATGCCCTTGCGGGCGAGCTCGTCGGCACGCTCGTTCTCCGGATGTCCGGCATGGCCCTTGACCCAGTGCCACGTCACCTTGTGGCGACGGTTCGCCTCGTCCAGCCGCTGCCAGAGCTCGCCGTTCTTCACCGGCTTCTTGTCCGCGGTCTTCCAGCCGTTCTTCTTCCAGCCGTGGATCCACTTGGAGATGCCGTCCATCACGTATTTGCTGTCGGTGTGCAGGTCGACCTCGCAGGCGCTCTTCAGCGCGTCGAGGGCCGAGATCGCCGCCAGCAGTTCCATGCGGTTGTTGGTCGTTTCCGCCTCACCACCGGAGAGCTCCTTTTCCACCTCGCCGTAACGCAGAACCGCGCCCCATCCGCCCGGCCCCGGATTGCCCGAGCAGGCACCATCGGTGAAGATATCGACATGTTTCATGCCCGGCCCTCGTCGCGGCGTAGGCCGTACTCAGCGCTCGAAGAGATCGCCCGGTGGAAGCGGATCTTGGTCAGGTATTCGAGCGGGTCCTTCTTGACGACGAGCGCGCCTGGAGGGGTCATCAGCCAGTCGTAGAGGCGGGTCAGGAAGAAGCGCAGCGCCGAGCCGCGGCACAGCAACGGCAAGGCTTCGACTTCGGCCGGCGTCAGCTTGCGCACGCTCTCATAGCCCGCAAGCATCGCCATGCCCTTGGTGATGTTGTAGGAGCCGTTCTTCTCGAAGCACCAGGAATTGAGGCAGACGGCAACGTCATAGGCGAGGTAGTCGTTGCAGGCGAAATAGAAGTCGATCAGGCCGGAAAGCTGGTCGCCGAGGAAGAAGACGTTGTCCGGGAAGAGATCGGCATGGATGACGCCCTCCGGCAGCGATTTCGGCCAATGGCGTTCGAGATGCTCGAGTTCGCTCGAGATCTCGTCCTTGAGGCCAAGCTGAACCTCGTCGGCGCGCGCCTCGGAGTTGACCCAGAGCGGCCGCCAGCCACCGACGGAAAGCGCATTGGCGCGCTTCAGCGCAAAACCCTCACCGGCCACATGCATGGCAGCAAGTGCCTTGCCCACTTCGTGGCAGTGCTTGGCTTCCGGCTTTCTCAGCCACATGCCCTCGAGGAACGAGATCACCGCGGCCGGGCGACCGGAGAGTTCGCCGAGCAGTTGGCCGTCAGCGCGCGGCAGCGGCAGCGGGCACGACAGGCCGCGCTCGGCCAGGTGATGCATCAGCCCCAGGAAAAACGGCAGGTCGTCGGCATTCACGCGCTTCTCGTAGAGCGTGAGGATGTAGGAGCCTTTGGTGGTGTGCAGCAGGAAATTGGAGTTCTCGACGCCCTCGGCAATCCCCTTGTAGGAGGTCAACTGACCGACGTCATAGGCGGTGAGAAAACGGGAGAGGTCGTCTTCCGTGATATCGGTGTAAACTGCCAAGGATTTCCACTCTCAAGAAATGTGGGGCAAGAAAAACGGGTTACTCGCCGTTGACGAAGGCCATGTCGGCGGCGGTCAGCGGCACGTGACGGATCTCGCGGTTGACGAGGAAGTTCTCGTTTTCCTCGACGGTGTCGGCGAGTTCCACGGTTGCCTGGTAGCGCTCACGGAACGCCTCGATGATTTCGTTGACGATCACTTCGGGCGCCGAAGCTCCAGCCGACAGGCCCACGATAGAGATGTCGCCAATCTCGTCCCAGTCGATTTCCGACGCGCGCTGGACCAGCACGGACTTCTTCGCCCCGGCCTTCAAGGCGACTTCGACGAGACGCTTGGAGTTGGACGAATTCGGCGCGCCGACGACGAGGAACAGATCGCAGCCGGGGGCTGCCTGCTTTACCGCCTCCTGGCGGTTGGTGGTGGCATAGCAGATTGAATCAGCGGCCGGCGCCGTCAGGTTGGGGAAGCGTTCGTGCAGCCGCTTGATGACACCGGCGGTATCATCAACCGACAGCGTCGTCTGGGTGACGAAGCCGAGATTGTCCGGGTCGACCGGTTGGTAGACGTCGGCGTCCTCGACGGTCTCGACCAGCGAGACCGCACCTTCCGGCAGCTGTCCCATGGTGCCGATCACTTCCGGATGGCCGGCATGGCCGATCAAGACGACATGGCGGCCGAGGCGATGGTGGCGCATCGCCTGCTTGTGCACCTTGGAGACCAGCGGACAGGTGGCATCGAGATAGAAGAGGTTGCGGGCATCCGCATCCGCAGGCACCGATTTCGGCACGCCGTGCGCGGAAAAGACCACCGGCTGCTTGCGGTGTTCCGGCGGGATCTCGTCGAGTTCCTCGACGAAGATCGCGCCCTTGGCTTCGAGCCCCTCGACCACGTAGCGGTTGTGCACGATCTCGTGACGAACATAGACCGGCGCGCCGAACTCCTTCAGCGCCAGGACGACGATCTGGATCGCCCGGTCGACGCCGGCGCAGAAGCCGCGCGGACCGCAGAGGCGAATGGTGATCGGGGATTTTGCTGCCGCTGAAGATGCCATGGATCAGGATGCCAATAGAAGGAAAACGAGTGCCGCGATCGCCGGGCCACCCTGGATCAACAGGATCCGCGGCTTGACCGACCACGCGCCATATATAGCGGCAACGACCACGCACACAAGGAAGAACACCTTCAGCTGGAAGGCAAAGGACGGTTCCAACTGCAGCAGCGACCAGAACAAGCCAGCGGCGAGGAAGCCGTTGTAGAGCCCCTGGTTGGCGGCGAGCACGCGCGTCGTTTCTGCCTGCTCCGGAGTCATGCGAAACACGGCCCGTCCCTTCGGCCCGGTCCACAGGAACATTTCCAGCACCAGAAAGCCGATATGCAGCAAGCCGGTCAAAGCAATCAGTGTGTTTGCAATGATCGTCATAATTGCTCCCACCGCCGTTCGTCAAACACGGTTAGCATGACGGCAAACGCGCGGCTATCGCCCGCGCCGCACTGCATAGATGCCGCTGATCAACACCAGAGCCGCTGCCAGCCCATACCAGGTCAGCGCATATTGCAGGTGGTTGTTGGGCAGATCGAACTGGGTGACACCGCCAACCGGCAGACCGCCCGGATTGGGCGTCGCATCGGCATCGACGAACAGCGGCACGACCTTGTCGGCGGGAAGGCCGACCGAAGACGCCATCGTGTCGAGATCCTTCCAGTAGAAGATGTTCTTGGCGAGGTCGTTGTCCGGAACGAGAGACGACGGCTTTCCGTCAAGCTTCGGCCTTGCAACACCATGAACGCCGACGAAGGCCCGAAGTTCTCCGGCAAGCCGGGTCGCGGCATCCTTCTGTTCGAACGGCACGAAACCGCGATTGACGAAGAGCAAGCGGCCGTCGTCCAGCGTCAGCGGCGTGAAGACATAGTAGCCGGTGCGGCCATTGAACGTCGCGAAGAAATGCCGCTCCTTGCTGTGGTCGAACCCGCCGGTCACCGAAACCGTGCGGTAGTCGATGTCGCCACCATCAGCGAGGATCTTCTCGATCTCGGCAAGCGTCGCCGGTGGCGCAGACCTGCGCTCGGCCATGGCCGAAAGCAAGCCTTCCTTCCAGTACAGCCGCTGCATCTGCCAGGTACCGAGCGAGACGAGAATGGCAAATGTCGCGACCAGCAGAAGCAACGTGCCGATGCGGCCGATCAGGCCACTCTTTTTGCTGGTCGCGATCTCAGCCACGGTCGATCTCGCCGGGACGCGCATTGTTGCGGTATTGCAAGTTGATCAGGATGCCCTTGAGCATCCGCGTCAGGCCGAGGCTGAAGATCACCGCAAGCGGGATCCACAAGATGAAATGCAGCCAGAGCGGCGGGTTGAAGTTGACCTCCGCCCAAAGCGCCGCGCCGACGACAATGAAGCCGACGATCAGGATCACGAACACTACAGGGCCGTCGCCGGCATCGGCGAACTTGTAGTCGAGATCACAGCTTGCGCAGGCGGGCTTGACCTTCAAAAACCCATCGAAAAGCTTGCCCTGGCCGCAGCGCGGGCAAAGCCCCTTGATCCCGGTCATCACCGGGTCAACCGGCGGGAAATGTGCCTTGTCTTCACTCACGGCTTTATCTCGATTGGCGTGCTGTTGGGCACCAGGGCCCAGATTTCTTCCATTTCGGCATTGGTAACGGCAATGCAGCCATTCGTCCAATCGAAGCGCTGCGTCAAAAAGGCCAGCCAGCCGAAATAACTGGGCTGGCCATGGATCATGATCATGCCACCCGGCGAGACACCGTTCGCGGCAGCGGCAGACACATCGGCCGGAGCCGGATAGGAGACGTGGATGGACTTGTAGTAACCGCTGCCGGGATTGCGCCAGTCGAGAGAATAAAGCCCCTCCGGCGTCCTCTGGTCGCCCTCCTGACGCTTGTGACCGATGGGGTTGCCGCCGAGCGCGACCGTGTATTCACGGATCACCTGGTCACCTTGGAAGAACTGCAACAGCCGCCGCTCCTTGTGCACGACAACCCTGTCCGCGCTATCGGCCGCCACGGCGGGCAAACCGCCCGACACCACAAGCGCCGCCGCCACCAAGGCCAACCTCATTCCCGTTCCTCCTCAAACCGCTCTGCGGCCACACCACCAATAGAACAAGGCGGCTGCATGGCTGCAACCGCCTTGTTCGAAAGATCTAGATGCTGCGAACTTAGCCGTGAGCGATCGGTGCGCCCCAGCTTCCCCAGATGTAGATGGAGAAGAACAGGAACAGCCAGACGACGTCAACGAAGTGCCAGTACCAGGCAGCTGCCTCGAAGCCGAAGTGCTGCTTGGGCGTGAAGTCGCCGCGGAGCGCACGGAACAGGCAGACGAGCAGGAAGATGGTGCCGACCAGAACGTGGAAGCCGTGGAAGCCGGTCGCCATGAAGAAGGTGGCGCCGTAGATCGAGTCCTTGAAGGCGAAGGGTGCGTGCGCGTATTCGTAGCCCTGGACGAAGGAGAACAGCACGCCGAGCACCACCGTCAGCGTCAGGCCGTTGATCAGGCCCTTGCGGTCGTTGTGCAGCAGCGCGTGGTGCGCCCAGGTGACCGTCGTGCCCGACAAAAGCAGGATGACGGTGTTGTAGAGCGGCAGGTGCCACGGATCGAGCACTTCGATGCCCTTCGGCGGCCAGACACCACCGGTGAAGGTAGCGCGGGTTGCCTGGATGGCTTCGCCCGGGAACAGGCTCGCGTCGAAGAAGGCCCAGAACCAGGCGACGAAGAACATCACTTCCGAAGCGATGAACATGATCATGCCATAGCGCAGGTGCAGCGACACGACGCGCGTGTGGTGACCCTCATGGGCTTCCTTCACCGTGTCCGACCACCAGCCGAACATGGTGTAGAGCACGATGATGAGGCCCGCGAGCAGGATCCAGACGTTGGCAAGCTCGAGGCCGAAGATCTTCAGCGAGCTGCCCGACAGATAGCGCATGTAGCAGATGCCGCCGAACGCCATGACGAAGGCGCCGATCGAGGCAAGCAACGGCCAGGGGCTCGGGTCGATGATGTGGTAGTCGTGATTCTTCTGATGCGCACCGGCCATGTCAGTAATCCCCGATATGTCTCTCTCTTGTCGCCTTTCCGGCATAGCCGAAAAGGACCTCCAGTCAAAGTTTGTTCTCTTCCGTCTTCACCTGCGCCACCGGCTTTGACGGTTCGCGCGGATAGAAGGTGTAGGAAAGCGTCAGCGTCTTGATGTCCTTCGTCTCCACCGCCTTGACGATCTCCGGATCGACGAAGAATACCACCGGCATCTCCATCTCCTCTCCCGGCTGCAGCGTCGTCTCGGTGAAGCAGAAGCACTGCACCTTGTTGAAATAGGCGCCCGCCTGCATCGGCGTGACATTGAAGGTCGCCTGGCCGGTCGTCGGCTTCGACGACAGGTTCTTCGCCTTGTACATCACCTGCACGGTCTCGCCGATGCGGATGTCGATGTCGCGTTGGACCGGCTTGAACTCCCAGGGCAGGCCACCCGAGGTGTTGGCGTCGAAGGTGACCTTCACCTTCTCGTCCAGGATCACATCGGACGCCTGCTCGACGCGCTGCGTCGTGCCGTTATAGCCGGTGACGCGGCAGAACATGTCATAGAGCGGCACCGCCGCATAGGCCATTCCGACCATGCCGGCAACGAAGGCGAGGCAGGTGCCGACGACGACGCCGTTGGAGCGCGGCTTGTTGCTGGTTTCCTTAGAATTCGTCATGCCCGCCTGCCTCAGTTGACCATGCCGTTGCCGAACTTGATCAGCGTGACGATGTAGAACAGGACGACGAGGCCGAAGAGGACGAAGCCGAGCGCAATGTTGCGGCCGCGGCGCGACTTCTTCTGGGCTTCAGTGAGCTTGACGGTTTCCATCAGGCAATACTCCCGGCGTTCAGCCAGATATTGACGATCAGGTGATCCGCCATCAGGGCGGAGAAGATCACGAACAGGTACATAATCGAGAAGGCAAACAGCTTCTTGGCCGGCAGCATGCGCTCGTCCGTCTCAGGCATGCGCAGCACGCCGATCGAGTACCAGATGAAGCCGAGGCCGAGGGCCGTTGCGAAGATGCCGTAACCGATGCTCGCGAAACCGAGCAAGGTGGGACAGATGCCGATGAGCGCGGTCAAGACGGCGTAGATGACGATCTGCTTCTTGGTGGTCGCCTGGCCGCAGACGTTCGGCATCATCGGCACGCCGACGGCGCCGTAGTCGCCCATCTTGAAGAGGGCCAACGCCCAGAAATGCGCCGGTGTCCACAGGAAGGTGATCAGGAACAGCACGATGCTTTCGATCGAGACGGCGCCGGTGACGCAGGCCCATCCGATCATCGGCGGGAAAGCACCAGCCGCACCGCCGATGACGATGTTCTGCGGCGTCGAGCGCTTCAGCCACATCGTGTAGATGACCACGTAGAAGAAGATGGTGAAGGCGAGCAACCCGGCTGCGAGCCAATTGACGGCGAGCCCGAGGATGATCACGGAAAAGGCGGACAGCGTCAGCCCGAAGGCCAGCGCTTCCTGCGGCAGGATCTTGCCTGCCGGGATCGGGCGCTTGGCGGTACGGCTCATGACCGCGTCGATATCGGCGTCATACCACATGTTGAGCGCGCCGGAGGCGCCGGCGCCAACAGCGATGCAGAGGATGGCGATGAAACCGATGAAGGGATTGATATGGCCCGGCGCGAGCACCAGGCCGGCAAAGGCCGTGAAGACGACGAGGGACATGACACGCGGCTTCAGGAGCTCGAAGTAATCGCGCGCAGAGGCCTCGGACAGGCGCGCCACGCCTTCCATGCCGACTGCTTCGTGATTGTCGATGACCGTCATGTCCTGTTCCTGCTTTCGTCCCGGCCGCGACGGCCGTGTGTCGCCGGTTTCCCGGCGGGGTGAAGCCGCCGGAACCGGCGGCTTCTGTTCGTTGCCAGTCACTTGATGCGCGGGAGCTGTTCCCACTGGTGGAACGGCGGCGGCGAAGACAGCTGCCATTCCAGAGTGTTCGCGCCCTCGCCCCACGGATTGTCGCCTGCGACGCGCTTCTTGGCGAAGGCTTCGAAGACGCCGAAGAGGAAGATCAGAACGCCGACGGCTGCGATGTAGGAGCCGTAGGACGAAACCATGTTCCAGCCGGCATAGGCATCCGGATAGTCGATGTAGCGGCGCGGCATACCGGCAAGGCCGAGGAAATGCTGCGGGAAGAAGACCAGGTTCACGCCGATGAACATGACCCAGAAGTGCAGCTTGCCGACGAACTCGGAGTACATGTAGCCGGTCATCTTCGGGAACCAGTAGTACCAGGCAGCGAAGATCGCGAACACGGCGCCGAGCGACAGAACGTAGTGGAAGTGAGCAACCACGTAGTAGGTGTCGTGCAGCGAGCGGTCGAGGCCGGCGTTGGCGAGCTGAACGCCCGTGACGCCACCGACGGTGAACAGGAAGATGAAGCCGATTGCCCAGACCATCGGGGTTGTGAAGCGGATCGAGCCACCCCACATCGTCGCGATCCACGAGAAGATCTTAACGCCGGTCGGGACAGCGATAACCATCGTCGCGAAGACGAAGTAGCGCTGCGTGTCGAGCGACATGCCGACGGTGTACATGTGGTGCGCCCACACGATGAAGCCGACGGCGCCGATCGCGACCATGGCGTAGGCCATGCCGAGGTAACCGAAGATCGGCTTGCGCGAGAAGGTGGAGACGATGTGGCTGACAATGCCGAAGCCCGGCAGGATCAGGATGTACACTTCCGGGTGACCGAAGAACCAGAACAGGTGCTGGAACAGGATCGGGTCGCCGCCGCCTTCAGGTGCGAAGAAGGCCGTGCCGAAGTTGCGGTCGGTGAGCAGCATGGTGATGCCGCCTGCCAGAACCGGCAGCGAGAGCAGAAGCAGGAAGGCGGTGATCAGAACCGACCAGGCAAACAGCGGCATCTTGTGCAGCGTCATGCCCGGAGCGCGCATGTTCAGGATCGTGGTGATGAAGTTGATCGCACCGAGGATCGACGACGCACCGGCAATGTGCAGGCCGAGGATGACGAAGTCCATCGCCGGCCCTGGCATGCCCGATGTCGAGAATGGGGGATAGATCGTCCACCCGCCCCCTGCACCGTACGCACCCGCCGGGCCTTCGACGAACATCGACAGCAGCACCAGCAGGAAGGCCGGAATGATCAGCCAGAAGGAAATGTTGTTCATGCGCGGGAAAGCCATGTCCGGCGCACCGATCATGATCGGCACCATCCAGTTGGCAAAACCGCCGATCAGCGCCGGCATGACCATGAAGAAGATCATGATGAGCGCGTGCGCGGTCGTGAACACGTTGAACATGTGCTTGCCGCCGTCGATGGCAGCGTCGCCCTCGAAGCCGTAAACCATCTGCGCCAGACCGTGGAAGATCTGGATGCCCGGCTCCTGCAGTTCGGCGCGCATGAAGATCGACAGCGTGCCGCCGATGATGCCCGCGAAAATCGCGAAGATCAGGTAGAGCGTGCCGATGTCCTTGTGGTTGGTCGACAGGAACCAGCGCTGGAAGAAGCTCAGCGGCTTGTGCGCGTGGTCTGCGTGGCCATGATCGGAGTGATCATGGCGTTGATCGTGATGAACGGCTGTTCCAGCCATGGGTCGAGCTCCCCTTCCGATTACTGTGCGGCGTTAGCGGCGACGTCGACGGTCTTTGCCGCGTCGATGGACGCCATGAGCGCCTTGTTCGCATCGCCGATGTTCGTAGCGGCGGCTGCGAGCCAGGTGTCGTATTTTTCCTGCGAAACCACGCGGATGGCGATCGGCATGTAAGCGTGGTCCTTACCGCAGAGCTCGGAACACTGGCCGTAGTAGAGACCTTCGCGATCAGCCTTGAACCAGGTTTCGTTCAGGCGACCGGGAACGGCATCGATCTTCACGCCGAAGGCGGGCATTGCGAAGGCGTGGATCACGTCAGCGGCAGTGACGAGGACACGAACCGTCTTGCCGACAGGAACAACGACTTCGTTGTCGACGGCGAGCAGGCGCGGATATTCCTTCTTGTCTTCCTTGCCGAGGGCGGCGCGGTCTTCTTCCTTCATCAGCAGGCTGTCGAAGGTGAGCGGGCTTTCGCCGACTTCATACTCATAGGACCAGTACCACTGATTGCCCGTCGCCTTGACCGTCAGGTCAGGATTGGCCGGCGGCGTCAGCTGCGCGGTCAGGAGCTGGAAGGACGGAATGGCAAGGAAGAGCAGAATGATGACCGGACCGACGGTCCAGACAACTTCGATCGCGGTGTTGTGGCTGGTCTTGGAAGGAACCGGGTTGGCGCCCTCGCGGAACTTCACCACGACGATGATCAAGAGGAGGAGAACGAAGAGAGTAATCGGGATGATGAACCACAGGGTATAATGCTCAAACCACGTGATTTCTTCCATGATGCCCGTCGCGGCCGTCTGAAGATTCGTCTGCCATTCGACAGGCTTGTCAGCAAAGGCGCTAGAAGCAAAAAGCAGACAGGCAAGCGCTGCCAGAACTGCATAAGCCTTGTTTTTCACAATGTGTCTCCCCAATGCGCTTGATCAGGATCAAACCGGAACGCAGAATCCCTGCGATACTGCTGCGCTTCAAACCACAGTTTGTCCGATGCCGCAACATCTGACCAATCAACCCTATGCGGCATTTTTGCACAAACGCTGCTTTTCACACAGGCACCCCTTAGAAGCCGTCGCGAATCGACTTATATGGCGTCTTCTGCGCCCTGAGCGGCGCGATTGCACGTTGCATGCCAGGCAACGCACAGGAAGGGGTGTTTAACCCGCCCAATTTCCGCCATATGGCGCTGGAATGTGCCCCGCAGGGCTTTTCATTTATTCCTGCGCGCTTCAAGAATAGCCCTGATGATTCGACGTTTTGAGGTTTACATGGGCCTGCCCCTCTTTTCCCGACTGTCGGCCTTCGCCGCCTTCGGCCTTGCCGTCCTCGCTATGCCCGCCCAGAGCCTGGCCCAGCAGCCAGCCGGCGCGCCCGGCACGGTCAAGTCCAATCATGGCGCGTGGTCGATCGTCTGCGATCAGCCGCCGGGGGCCTCCGCCAATCAATGCGCGCTGATGCAAAACGTGATTGCCGAAGACCGGCCGGAAGTCGGCCTCTCGGTTGTCGTCTTGAAGACGGCCGACCGCAAGGCGAAGATCCTGCGCGTGCTGGCCCCGCTCGGCGTTCTCCTGCCCAACGGCCTCGGCCTCAATGTCGACGGCAAGGATATCGGCCGCGCCTATTTCGTGCGCTGCTTCTCTGACGGCTGCTATGCCGAAGTGGTGCTCGAGGACGAATTGCTGAAGACTTTCCGCTCCGGCGCGACGGCAACCTTCATCGTCTTCCAGTCGCCGGAAGAAGGCATCGGCATTCCGGTCGACCTCAAGGGCTTCGGCGAAGGCTACGACGCGCTGCCCTGATCGGCTGCGAGATCTCCGGAACGACAGGAGCCGCGCCTTGCGCGTCGTGCCTTGCGCGGCTTTTTTGTTGGCACCTGCCGGCCCAAAGGACAAAGCCCGGATCGCAGACCCGGGCTTTTCACTTTCAAGACGGTAGCGTCCTTGAGGCCTTAGATGATGTCGGTTCCCGCAATCTTGATGCCGAAGCCTTCGAGGCCGACATAGTGGCGCTCACGCGAGGCCAGCAGCCGAATGGAACTGATGCCGAGGTCCTTGAGGATCTGGGCGCCAAGGCCGATTTCCAGCCACTCGCTCTCGCGGGCCTGCGCCTCGTCATGCCCTTCGCGTTCGTGCTTGCCCTTACGGGCCGTCTGCGAAACGCCGACCCCAACCGATCCTTCGCGCAGGTAGACGATGACCCCCCTGCCCTCATCGGCGATGCGCTTCATGATGCGATCGATCTGGCAGTCCTTGCCGAAGACGTCGGCACCGACATTTTCAAGGTGCAGCCGGACCGGAATATCGACACCGTCGCGGATGTCGCCGAAGACGACGGCCAAGTGCTGCATCGGATCCCAGGGCAGAGAATAGGAATGGCCCTTGGCCGAACCATAGGGCGTTTCGATATCGAAGGAGCCGCCCTGTTCGATCAGCGTTTCCTTGCGCTGGCGATAGGCGATGAGGTCGGCGACCGACACCTGCTTCAGGCCATGGGTTTCGGCAAAGCTTGCCACCTGCGGACCGCGCATTACCGTGCCATCGTCGTTGACAAGTTCGCAGATGACGCCGATCGGCGGCAGGCTTGCAAGCTTGCAGAGGTCGACGGCGGCTTCGGTGTGACCCGAGCGCATGAGGACGCCACCTTCGCGCGCCACCAGCGGGAAGATATGACCGGGGCGGACGAAATCGGTCGGCCCGACATTGGGATTGGCGAGATTGCGCACCGTCAGGGTGCGGTCATCCGCCGAAATCCCCGTGGTCGTGCCATGCTTGAAATCGACGGAAACGGTAAATGCCGTAGTATGGGCGGAATCGTTCTCGGCGACCATGGCGTTGAGGTTCAGCCGCTTGGCCTCTTCGCGCGGCATCGGCGTGCAGACGATGCCTGACGTATGCCGCACGATGAAGGCCATCTTCTCCGGCGTGCAGTGCACCGCCGCGACGATCAGGTCGCCTTCGTTTTCGCGGCCGTCGTCGTCGGTTACGACGACGATCTCGCCGGCCTCGAAAGCGCGGATGGCATCGACGACACGCTTCTGATCATAGGACATGGTGTTCTTCCCGAATTGTCTGGGCCGCTTTACTTGGAGCAGGATTACTTGAGGCGGCCGGTCTGGCCGCGGTCACGCAGGTAGTGATCGGCGATCGTGCAGGCAAGCATCGCCTCGCCGATCGGCACGGCGCGGATGCCCACGCACGGATCATGACGCCCCTTGGTGCGCACGTCGACCTCGTTGCCATCGCTATCGACCGACCGCCGCTCTGTGAGGATCGACGAGGTCGGCTTGATGGCAAAACGCGCGATCACCGGTTCACCGGTGGCGATACCACCGAGAATGCCACCGGCATGGTTTGACAGGAACACGGGCTTGCCGTCAGCGCCGATGCGCATCTCGTCGGCGTTTTCCTCGCCGGTGATTTCGGCGGCGCCGAAACCATTGCCGATTTCGACGCCCTTGACAGCGTTGATCGACATCAGGTTGGAGGCAATGTCCTGGTCGAGCTTGGCATAGATCGGCGCGCCGATACCGGCCGGGACGCCTTCGGCGACCACCTCGACCACGGCGCCAATCGAGGATCCGGCCTTGCGGATACCGTCGAGATACTCTTCCCAGACCGGAACGATCTCGGGATCCGGCGCGAAGAACGGGTTGTTGTTTACCTCGGCCCAATCCCAGTTGGCACGGTTGATCTTGTGCTTGCCGATCTGGACGAGCGCGCCGCGCACTACGAGGCCCGGAACGACCTTGCGGGCGACGCCGCCGGCGGCCACGCGTGCCGCCGTCTCGCGCGCGGACGAACGTCCGCCACCGCGATAATCGCGGATGCCGTACTTCAGATCATAGGTATAGTCGGCATGACCGGGGCGGTACCGCTTGGCAATCTCGGAGTAATCCTTCGAACGCTGGTCGGTGTTTTCGATCAGCATGGAGATCGGCGTGCCGGTCGAGATCATCGTCTCGCCGTCCTCGTCGAACATGACGCCGGAGAGAACCTTGACGAGATCATCCTCGCGGCGCTGCGTCACGAAGCGCGACTGGCCGGGCTTGCGCTTGTCAAGCCAGCCCTGGAGCTCGGCGAGCGTGAAGCGAATGCCGGGCGGGCAGCCATCGACGACGCAGCCAAGCGCCGGCCCGTGGCTCTCGCCCCAGGTGGTGACGCGGAAGAGATGACCGAAAGTGTTATGCGACATGAAGGCTACCGGACCTTAAGCAAGCAACATCCGTACGTTTTGCAACGTCGATGCCCTCTCTTAGTGGAAAGCCGCTGAAGGGGAAAGACTTTTACGCCGTGCGACGGCGCTTGTGTCACGAGGCGAGCCGCAGGCCGCGATCGGTTGCGAAGGCAAGGAACCTGTCGGCACTCAGCGGCTTGGAGAAGGCGTAGCCCTGCAGCACGTCGCAGCCGAGAATGCCCAGCATCTCGGCATGGGCCATTGTTTCCACGCCTTCAGCGACCGTTTCGATGTTGAGCGACCGGGCAATGTCGATGATCGAGCGGATCAGCGCCTGTTCCCGCCGTGCGCTCAGGACCGGGACGACGAGCTGACGATCGATCTTCAGCCGCTTCGGCTTGATCTTCAGCAGACTGACGATCGAGGTATGGCCGGTGCCGAAATCGTCGAGTTCGATGTCGATGCCGAGTTTCTTGATACCGTCGATATTGGCGACGACGACATCGTCGCTTTCGTCGAGGAAGATCGATTCCACCAGCTCGAAGCAGATCTGGCCGGGCGCGATGCTCAAGCCTTCGAGCGAGGCGAGCAGGTCATCGTCCTGTAGTCGTTTGGCCGAGACATTGACCGAGATCTTCGGAACCCTGACGCCGGCAGCAGCCCACCGCATCTGATCGGCCAGGGACTTTTCGAGCACGAGCCGGTCGAGCATCGCCGTCACGTTGAGTTCATCGGCGATGCCAAGAAAACGGTCCGGCGTCAGGATGCCTTCACGCGGATGCCGCCAGCGCACCAGGGCCTCGACGCCGCACAGCGCCAGCGTCGTGGCGTCGAACTGTGGCTGATACCAGGGCTCGAACTCATCCCGTTCGATGCCTTCGAGGATTTCGTCGGCGATGCGCTTGGCGGTGACGACTTCGGCCTGCAGCACTTCCGTGAAGAACTGGTAGCGGTTCCGACCGGCTTCCTTGGCGCGATAGAGCGCAATGTCGGCATTGACCAGCAGCTTGCGCGCGTCGATTTCCGAACCTCGCCCGATGGCCACGCCGATGCTGACGCCGAAGCGGCAGGGAAAGCCGTTGTAGTCGACCGGCTGCCGCATTGCGGCGATGATCCGGTCGCAACGCGCCGCGAGCGCCGCCTCCCCGGGCGCGCCAGTGACCGCGACGACGAACTCATCACCGCCGATGCGGGCAATGATGTCGCCTGGCGAGGTGTTGACCCTGAGGATCTCGGCGGCGTGGATCAGCATGGCGTCGCCGGCCGCATGGCCGAGCGTGTCGTTGATCTGCTTGAACCGGTCGAGATCGATATGGAGGATGGCGATGTCATCGCTGCCGGCGGCCATCGTCAGGCGCTCAAGCGCCTTGTCGAGCATGCGGCGATTGCCGAGCCCAGTCAGCGGATCGTGCAGCGCATTGTGCTCGATGCGGACCCGCGCCTGTTCCAGTTCGGCGTTCTTGGCGTCCGCCATCGCCTTGGCGGCCCGCAACTGCTCTGTCATCAGCACGTCATCGGTAACGTCGAGCGCCATGCCCACGAATTTCTGCGCGCCATCCGGCGCCACATGGAGTTTACCCACCGAACGGATGTGGCGGACGTTCCCCGTCGCCAGCACCACGCGCGCCTGATGGACATAGGTTTCATCGGCCGCGATGGCGCGGTTGACGGCCTCCAGGGCCGGTTGCCGGTCATCCGGATGAAGCGTGGTAAGCCATGTCTCTTCGTTGGTGGCGCCGTCGGTATAGACCAGCCCGTAGAGCTGATGCATGCGCTCGTCCCAATAGGCGACATTGTTGTCGAGATCCGCTTCCCACATGCCGCAGCGATAGGAATCAAGCGCGAGATCGAGCCGGCGCGACAGGAGCTCGAGTTCCTGCTCCCGCTCGTAAAGGCCCTTCAGCGCCTGCTCGAGTTCGAGATTCTGCTGGTCGACCTGTGCCTTGGCTGTGCCCAGCCGCTCGTTCTTCAGCGCATCGTCGCTGACGTCCCAACTGATGCCCGTCACTTTTGCGCGACCATCGGCACCGCGATGGCTCGATCCGACGTTGCGGATGTGGCGCAGGGTGCCGTCCGCAAGAACGACGCGATACTGCGAGCGATACTCCAACCCGTCATCGAGACTGCGGAAAAGCGCGGTCGCGGCAATGCCGATATCATCGGGATGAACCGTCGCGCGCCACTCCTCGTAAGTCGGCTCGTCCAGGTGAGCCTCAAGTCCGTGCAGATGGAACATCCGGTCGTCCCAGGAGCGCTGCTGTGTCTCGACATCGATCTCCCAGATCCCGATCTTGGATGCATCGAGCGCAAGGTTCAGGCGGTGCGACAGCGTCATCAGCTCGCCCTCCCGCGCCTTCAATTTGGCGATGTTGCGTTGCCGTTCGTTGACGAGGCCGCCGGCAAGCAGGATCGGGATAACCACGATCGCTACCGACACAGCGATTGCCACATGGATGCTGCCGCTGTTTTGCGGAAGCTGGCCCCATCCGTCGACCGGCATGGCGGCGAGCTCCCAGGCGCCCCCGGCCAGGTCAAGCCGACGGGTCACAGGTGCCTTGCGAAACAGCGCGTCGTCGCCGAAAAAAGCGTCCTGAATGCGTTCCGGCTCGGAAATGTCACGGATCGCCAGAAGAACGTCGACGTGCCGGTGATCGGCGGCCAATTCCGGCATCTCTCCACCGGCCTCCAACAGGCGCGCCGACCGGTAGAGCGCCTTCTCGTCGATCATCGCCTCGACGTAACCCCAGCGCTCCATGCGCCCCTGGATCTTGGAGAAGACCGGCAAGAAAAGTTCGAAGCCATTTCGCCCGCTCGGCAGGCGAATGGGGCCGATCATCACCGGGCGCACGGTCGACGATGCGCGCTCGACGGCATGCCGTGTCGCGCCGAACTTGCTGAAATCGGTGCCAACGAACCACTGCTGGCTCTCGCGCGGGAAAGCGATCCGCACCACCCCGCCCGGTGCGGCCGACGCCCGGACCATCTGCGGGTTCTGCAGAAGCAGCTTGGTCGCCATGACGGTGAAATCATCAGGCGTCATCGCCGGGTGCACACCGATGCTGTTGGCAAAACCGTTCAGCGCCGCAATGTTGGTGTTTACCTCCGATTGCAGCCGGTTGGCGATCAGGTTCAGTTCGTTTTCGACGTCAATCTTCAGGTCGTTCTGGAAGTTTTCGCGGTTCTGCTGCTCATAGATGGTGCCGCCGGTGAAGACGACGATGCCGGCGATCGCCGCCGGTATGAGCGACGGTTTCGCAAGTCTGGCGGCCGCCCGAATGCGCTGGCGCAGAACGTCGATGATCTTCACATGCTTCCCCTCAATCCCCAACCGAAGGTAGCGAGCGAGTCTTAAGATTGGCTTTCGTCACAAATCCTTGGAAAACCCTATGATTCATGGGGATACCGGTCGGTCCCCTCGCCGACTTCAGCCCGCACCGGCTTGAAAAATACGGTGCCGCCAGCCAGTCTTTCCGCGTCGGCCAATCCACCAAAAAAACGGGGGTGCGCCGGCCAAAAGCCAAATCACAAGGCAATTTTTGCCACAATCGGGGATCAAAGGGATGACAAGAGTATTCGCAGAATCGTTGAAGAGGGCAAGTAGGATGCGTTTTGTCATTGCCGCGCTCATGGCCACAGCAAGCATGCTTTCGCCTTTGTCCGCCCTGGCCGAAAGCGCCGACGTGGAAGCTACCATTACGGGTGTCGACACGGACCGCCTCAGCCTCCAGCTCGATGACGGCAAGAGCTACCAGGCTCCGGAGGAATTCAACTTCGAAGGCCTGAAGGCCGGCGTGAAGGTTCTGGTCTTCTATACGGAAGTCGATGGAAAGCGGGTCATCAACGACCTCGAAATCGTACAGTAAGTCTCAGCCCGCTCTTCAGGCCGCAGCGCCGTTCCGGATGGAATGTTCGTTGTGGGAGCGTTGAGGACTGGGCTTTTGTTGCGGCCGTCAGATCCAGCCGATGGCATTTCCGGAAATTCGCAACAGGCGGTCCTGAGGGATCGCCGCCGTTGCAGCCTCTTCCGCTTCCATTTCCCCGAAAAGCTTGAACAGTGCCCGGATGACGCCGCCGTGGCTAACGCAGACGGTCGGTTTCGTTACATCCTTCAGCCAGGCAGCGATGCGCCAGGACAGAATCTCGTAGCTCTCGGCGTCCGGACCGGGCGGGATGAAATCCCACTTCACCGCGCGTCGCTCGGCAATGCGCTGCGGCGACGAGCGCTTCAGTTCGGGCAGCGTGTGCCCTTCCCAGTCGCCGAAGGAAACTTCCTTTAGCCGCTCGTCGGTGCGGTAAGCGCTGGGATCAAGCCCCATTGCCTGCCTTATGCGCTCCATGGTCTCGCGCGTGCGGCCAAGCGGGCTGGCGACAAAGTCGAAATGCGCGGCATCGGCACCGAGAATGCCTGATAGCGCCACGCCATTGCCGGTCGCCTGCTGGCGACCGAAATCGTTGAGAGGGATGTCCTTCTGCCCCTGGAGCCGGCTTTCGGCATTCCAGTCGGTCTGTCCGTGACGGATCACATAGATCAGCACAACATGTCTCCGGGCAGAAGTCTGTCGGACAGCTCCGGTCAGTCCTTGATCACGGAGATGTCGGGCGCGTCCACGGCCTTCATGCCAACGACATGGTAGCCGCTGTCGGCGTGGTGGACTTCACCGGTGACCGAGCGCGACAGGTCGGAGAGCATGTAGAGGCCGACGTCGCCGACTTCTTCGATCGTGACGGTGCGGCGCAGCGGCGCGTTGTACTCGTTCCACTTCAGGATATAGCGGAAATCGCCGATACCGGAGGCTGCGAGCGTCTTGATCGGGCCTGCGGAAATGGCGTTGACGCGGATGTTCTTCGGGCCAAGGTCGACCGCCAGATACTTTACGCTCGCCTCGAGCGCTGCCTTGGCGACACCCATGACGTTGTAGTTCGGCATGACCTTCTCGGCGCCATAATAGGTCAGCGTCAGCATCGAGCCGCCATCGGTCATCAGCTTTTCAGCGCGACGGGCAACCGAGGTGAAGGAATAGACCGAGATCTGCATCGTCTTGGCGAAGTTCTCGGGCGTCGTATCGACGTAGCGGCCCGTCAGTTCATCCTTGTCGGAGAAGCCGATGGCGTGCACGACGAAGTCGATCTTGCCCCACTTCTTTTCCAGGGTGTCAAAGACGGCGTCGATAGTGGCTTCGTCGCTGACATCGCAATGGCCTGCCATGAAGCCACCGATTTCCTCCAGCAGCGGCTCGACCCGCTTCTTCAGCGCATCGCCCTGATAGGTCAACGCGACTTCACCACCCTGTGCGTGGATGGCCTTGGCAATGCCCCATGCGATGGAACGGTTGTTTGCGACGCCCATGATGACGCCGCGCTTGCCCTTCATCAGACCGGATGCCTGAGCCATGGTAAGTCCCCAATACTATGTCAAGCAACGGCCGCCGCCGGTGCCAATGGTCACAAATGCTGCAGACGCACACACCTGAACGGGTGCGTCAAATTGTCGAGAATTGCCTATGGCATAGGCGCAAGGGTGGTTCAAGCGCGGCCGACATCAGGAACTGTTAGTCCCCGTAATATTGCTTCAGTGTGTCAGCAAACTGTCACAAATGGAGTGTCACAAATATAATCCGTCGCGCTGCGACCGCATCAGGTCGGTCACCTTGTCGTCCGGCATCTCCTTCAGGATCAGGCGAAGCTCGACCAGAAGATCGCCATGCGTCCCGTAGGAGCCAGGCAAGCCGCGGCCCTCCAGGCGGATAATCTTGTCGGAACCGGACCAGGCAGGCACGACCACCGTTGCCGGCCCGACCGGCGTTTCGATGACCTGCTCGCAGCCAAGAACGGCACCTTGAAGATCGATCGGCATCGTCGTCAACAAATCCAGGCCCTGGGTGCGGAATGGACCGTCCTGATTGATCCGGAGCGTGACGACGACGTCGCCGCGGGTCATGCCGGTGACGCGGTACCCCTGCTCCGCCAGGCGGATCTGCTGGCCGTCGATCGCGGCCGGGGGGATCTGAACCTTGACGCTCTCGCCGTCAGGAAGTTCCACCGTCAAACGCTGGCGTTCGATCAGATCTGCGATGCTGACGGCAAGATCGATCGCAAGATCAGGTACCTTTTCCGTGGTTTTTGCCGCCCGCCCACGGATGCGCCGCACGATGGCGGCAACAAGTTCGGCGGCCGGGGCTGCGGCCCGCTGCATCAGCGGCATCTCCATCCTGGCCGCAGCAGTTTCCTCCTGCGGCTCGGCAGCCGGCTCTGGCTTCGGGTCGGCCGCGGGCTGTGCCGGGCGCTCCTGTTCCCTTGCAGCTGCCGGCTTCGGCGCCGGCTTGGGCGATGGTTTTGGTGTAGGCTTCGGCGAAGGCCGGGCCGACTTGGCGCGGGCCTCCGCGCCAAAAATCTGCGAGATCGCGTCTTCCGCGGTCTCCGCGTCGACCGGCGCCTCTTCCTGCGCCCCGCGCATCTTCGCCTTCATCGCCTCCATGCGGCGAAGCTCGGCTTCGCGACGCGCATAGTCGTAGCGGCTCCTGAGCTTCGGATCGCGCAGCAGTTCATAGGCCTTTCCGGCCTCGGCGAAGCGCTCGGCGGCGGTCGGATCGTCCTGGTTGTGGTCCGGATGCACGGCCTTGGCCAGCGAACGCCAAGCCGCCTTGATTTCGTCCTGACCGGCATTGCGCCGAACACCGAGGATCGCATAGGGATCACGCATGGCTTCTACCATCTTCTCTGATCGGCGGCTTCTCCCTGATAACCGCCATTTGCCCCAAGATTGAAGGCGTCATCTTCGCCCACCCATTCAAGCGCCGATGATCCGGACAACTTGCTAAATAGTGGTTAGCTGCGGCTCGGCCGGCGTCGATGGCAAAGGTTCTTGCCCTCTTCGTCCGCGGTTTTGCGCAAATGTGGTTAATCGCCGATTTCAGCCAGAGGATTGGGACGCCTGCTCAGGGGCGCGGGCCGAAGCTCGTCAGGTACCAGGCGCCATCGCCGCCCTGGCAGGTGCTGCCGTCGAACTTGGCGATGCCTTCGTAGGAATGACGTGTCGTGGTGAAGCGACGGCACAGCATGCCGCTGGCGCGATCTTCCTGAATGGTGCTGATGACGCCGGCGCTGCCCGACGTCGCATTGGCCCAGGGAATGGGATTGACCGCGCCACCGCCGAGATCGGCCGATGTCACCGTGTCGCGAACCATCACCGCGTCGGAGAGGCCGTCGGAGGTTTTGGCCACGGGCACGGTGCCGGTCGAAACCGTGCGATCGACGCCGCCACTAAAGAGATCAAGGCCCGAGCCCATGCAGCCGGAGAGCGCCAGGACAGGCAGGCAAATTGCCGCGCCACGCAGCAGGGCGAAGGAATACCCCTTCTTGGCGACGATCCACTTTGCTATGTCTTGCACGGCAATCCTGTCAGACTCGCTGGAGCTGCACGTTGTTTGACAAGGTCAACATACAGGCTCCGACATTTTCGATGCGGAAACACCGGTCGGGCTCATCCCGAAGCATTTCCGCGCCAGACATCACGGCATTGGAACGCAATATGGCGGCGAATGAGTTAACAAGCGGTGACTTCACCGAATCAAATGAACCCTTTTCCCTGTTTGGCACATGGCTGAAAGACGCGGAAGGCAGCGAGATCAACGACCCGAATGCAGTGGCGCTTGCCACGGTCGACAGTGACGGACTGCCGAATGTCCGCATGGTGCTGCTCAAGGGTTTCGACGAGCGCGGCTTCGTCTTCTACACGAATTTCGAGAGCCAGAAGGGCCAGGAGATCCTTGGCGCGCGCAAGGCGGCCATGTGCTTCCACTGGAAATCGTTGAGGCGGCAGGTGCGCGTGCGCGGGCCGGTCGAGATCGTGTCGGACGCAGAGGCCGACGAATACTTCAAGAGCCGGCCACGCGGCAGCCGCATCGGCGCCTGGGCGTCGAAACAGTCGCGCCCGCTCGAAGGCCGCTTTGCGCTCGAAAAGGCCGTCGCCGAATACACAGCCCGCCACGCGATCGGCGAAATCCCGCGCCCGAGCTACTGGTCCGGCTTCCGCATCCGCCCGACCTCGATCGAGTTCTGGCACGACCGCCCGTTCCGCCTGCATGACCGGATGGAGTTCCGCCGCGAAACGCCGGAAGGCGGTTGGGAAAAGGTGCGCATGTATCCTTGAGGCGCAAGGGCCGTGCACCCCAACCGAGGGCCGCTTTCAGTTCAGCGGAAGGGGATGCCGGACGCCAGCGCCGAGACATAGCGCGCCCGTTGGAAATGGCCGTTCAATGAAATGCGTGGCAGGGCATGAAGGCTGGACAGCGACCGCTCGACAAGCGTGCCGGGTCGCGTCGTGACTGCCAGGGTGAAACCGAGATCGGCGACAAGGCGATGATCGCGTGCCGACACCGCCTGCGCGTCGCCATAGGGATAGGCGAAGGTCAGCGGACGCTTGCCGGTGATCGCCTCGACCCGCAATGCGGATTGATGGATCTCGCGTCGCGCCTCCGCCTCCTCAAGGCGCGCCACTGAGCGGTGGCTGATCGTGTGGGCCCCGAGGCTTGCAAGCGGATTTTCCGTCAACCGTCGAAGCCCGACATCGTCTAGCGTCAGCCGGTCGGTCAGTGCCAGCGGATCGACGCCGCATTCGAGCGCGATGACATTGAGGGCCGTAATGGCCTGCGCTTCGTCGCGGTCGTGAACGAAGGCCGCAAGCCGGTTGAAGGCCACCTGCTTTTCCACAGATGTGCCTGTGCATAGCGTCTCGGCGCCGTTGCCGAAATCGAAGCGCAAGATATCGTTTGCACCAAGAAGATTGGCAAGCGTTTCCCACCACAGCGTATGGGTGCGATCGACAAAGCCGCCGGCGACAAAAACGGTGAAGGGCGCCTGATGACGCGCGAAGACCGGCAACGCATGATCGAGATTGTCCCGGTAGCCGTCGTCGAGTGTGAAGCAGGCGATCGGCCCATCACACTTTGCGAGCGCTTCGGGTAATTGCTCGAGCGCGACGAAGCGATAACCGTCGCGCTTCAATGTCGTCAGCGCGGCGTCGAGGAACGCCGGTGTGATCTCCAGATGTGCGTTCGGATCGAAAGCACGCAGAGGTTTCGGCCGGACATGATGCAGCGTGAAGATCGCCCCTTGCCCTCGCGCCCCGGCCATGAGCCCGGTACGGCGCAAGCCATTGGCCAGTTCCAGCCCGCCGGTGATCGCGGTACGGCGGACTACCGTCCTGATCATGCTCTTGATGTTCGGGCCCATGTTCCCCCGCGCAGCGTATAGGGGTGGAAGGTTAGCGCCGGGGGCGTTAAACCTTGTTGAACAGCGCCGCCGTTCATGGTCCATTTACCACAGCCGCGAAAACGGGATGGAAATGGCATATTCCGCCCTAAAGTTGCAGCAAAGTCACGGATCTTGTCACAAAACGAAACAGCTTCGCGCCAATGACCGCTGGCGCTTCTCGACGGGGATCGACATGAAAACTTTGCGCTGCCTCCTATTGGCGACCTTCGCTCTCGCCCTGGGGACCGCAACCGCACTCGCCGGGACCGCCTCGCTGGTGCTGGACGCGCGAACCGGCAAGGTTCTTTCGGCCGAAAACCCCGACGTGCTCAACCATCCGGCCTCGCTGACCAAGATGATGACGGTCTACATGACCTTCGAGGCGCTGAGGCGCGGCGAACTCTCCTGGGACAGCAAGATCAAGGTTTCCAGGACAGCGGCCGCCAAGCCGCCGATGCGCCTCGGCCTCAAGTCCGGCATGACGATCACCGTGCGCGAGGCCGTGCTTGGCATGATCGTGCGTTCGGGCAATGATGCGGCCGTGGCGATGGCCGAAAGGCTCGGCGGGACGGAAGCGAATTTTGCCAGGATGATGACCGCCAAGGCGCGGCAGCTCGGCATGAGCAAGACCGTTTTCATCAACGCCTCGGGTCTGCCCGCGAGCCAGCAGGTGACGACCGCCCGAGAGATGTCGACGCTCGCCGTAGCCCTGATGCGCGACTTCCCCAGGGAATATCGGCTGTTTGCGACCGAGAGCTTCAACTTCCGTGGCCGAAAGGTCCGCGGGCACAACAACCTGATGTATCGCTATGAAGGCATGGACGGCATCAAGACCGGCTATACCAATGCGTCCGGCTTCAACCTGGTCAGCGCCGTCAAGGACGGCAATCGCCGCGTGGTCGGCGTCGTGCTTGGCGGACGCACCGCGCGCAGCCGCGATGCCAAGATGGCGGCGCTGCTCGATCGTCACCTCGGCAAGGCGGCAGGAGGCGAGCGGCAGTTCATCGCATCCACGCGCGGCAGGAAGGTGCTCGAAGCGCCGGTCGAGATGACATCGACGACATCGGACGTCCCGATGCCCTACACGGCGCCCCAGCGGGCAAAGCAGGATTCCGTTGCGGCGTTGATCGCCACGACGTCCGCGACCGCGATCCCTGCGGAGCGCCCCACTGAAGTGGCTGAGATCGAAAGTAGTGCCATGGCGCCGGTCGCCGGCGGCGGTTGGCAGATCCAGATTTCAGCAGCCCCTTCGGCCGAGGCGGCGCGCATGCTGCTTGCCCAGGCACGCGCCGAAGGCGGCGCGCCTCTGGCCGGGGCCAAACCCCACACGGAGGCCGTCGGCAAGGGCGCAAATGCGATCTACCGCGCGCGCTTCATCGGCTTTTCTAGCCGCGACGCAGCGGCGGCGGCCTGCGATGCACTGAAGCAGCGTTCGTACGATTGCATGATGCTGCCGTCGCGCGGGTAACCGTCGACGGCGACAGAGTTAGCCTTCGTCACGCTTGCGCGAAAACCTTGCGGAAGCGGTTGGCGAGCCACCAGTCACATTGCTCCTCGCTATAGCCAAGGAGCAGGCCTTCCTCGCGCTCGTCCTCATCTGTCCAGGGACGCCAGTTGTAAAAGAGCCAATGGCAGCGCTCTCTGAAGCGCTCGAAACGCCACTCTTCGCCCGGCAGCGCATAGGTGAGGTAGAGGGTGCGTTGCTCTTTCTCGCCGCCGGCCGTGGTCGGGCACATCTGCGCGAACTCGAACGTGTCTAAAACCATAGTCCCCGCGTCCACATGCGGTGCAAAGCGCGCTCGCATTTCCTGCAACCAGGGCGATTTCGGCTCATCACAGAAATATGCAAAGGGTTTGCGCCCTTCGAGCATCAGCGGAAGTTCGTAGTTGGTATGAACCAGGTAGGGCGTCGTATCAATTGAATGCGGCCGTTGAAGCAGGGCCTTCTCGCCGGTCGCGGGCAAGGCAAGCCCGACGACCGACTCCAGCAGCGCCAGATCCTTTCGATCCAAATGGTAATAGGCATGATCTGGAAAACACCTTCCCGCAGACCTAAGCCCGCGCGATCTTCTCCGCGTCGCCTTCGAACCTCAGTTCGTGGCTTGGCGTTGCGGTCTCCGGCGATAGAAAGGAGAGCTTGAAGACCACCACCGGATCTTACGCCTGGGTGCCACCAACCGTGATCTGGTCCATGCGCAGGTGCGGCTGGCCGACGCCGACCGGCACCCATTGGCCGGCCTTGCCGCAATTGCCGATGCCGGTGTCGAGCTTGGTGTCGTTACCGACCATGGTCACCCGCTTCATCGCGTCCGGGCCGTTGCCGATCAGCATGGCGCCCTTGACCGGCGCGCCGATCTTGCCGTTCTCGATCAGGTAGGCCTCGGTGCAGCCGAAGACGAACTTGCCGGAGGTGATGTCCACCTGGCCGCCGCCGAAGGAGACGGCGTAGATACCCTTCTTCACCGAAGCGATGATTTCATCCGGCGTCCTGTCGCCCGAGAGCATGTAGGTGTTGGTCATGCGCGGCATCGGCACATGGGCGTAACCCTGGCGACGGCCGTTGCCGGTCGGCTGCATGCCCATCAGCCGGGCGTTCTGGCGGTCCTGCATGTAGCCGACGAGCTTGCCGTCTTCGATCAGCACGTTGTAGCCCGAGGGCGTGCCTTCGTCGTCGATGGAAATGGAACCGCGGCGCGCCTCGATGGTGCCGTCGTCGACGACGGTGACGCCCTTGGCAGCGACCTGCTCGCCCATCAGGCCGGCAAAGGCCGAGGTCTTCTTGCGGTTGAAATCGCCTTCGAGGCCATGCCCGACCGCTTCGTGCAGCATGACGCCCGGCCAGCCCGAGGCAAGCACCACGTCCATGGTGCCGGCGGGCGCATCGATCGCTTCGAGATTGACGAGTGCCTGGCGCAGCGCCTCGTCGGCGCCCAACTTCCAATTCTCCTCGGTGACGAAATCGCCGAAGCCGCGGCGGCCACCGGTGCCGAAGGAGCCGCTTTCCTGGCGGTCGCCGTCACCGGTCACGACGGAGATGTTGATGCGGGTCATCGGCCTGATGTCATGCACGCGATGGCCATCGGCCCTGAGAATATCGACGACCTGCCAGCTGGCGGCGATCGATGCCGTGACCTGACGAACCTTCGGATCCTTGGCGCGCAGATAGGCGTCGATTTCCTGAAGCAGCGCGACCTTCGCCTCGAAGCTCGGTTCGCCGATCGGGTTCTCGTCGCCGTAGAGCTTCTTGTTGGTGCGCTGCGGGGCTGCGGCATAGGAGCCGGCATAACCGCGCGTCACCTGCGCCACCGCGTCGGAAGCGCGGCGAAGTGCAGAAAGGGAAAGCTCACCGGAATGAGCGTAACCGACCGCTTCGCCGGCAACGGCGCGCAGGCCGAAACCCTGGTCGGTGTTGAAGCTGCCACCCTTCAAGCGGCCGTTGTCGAAGGACAGCACCTCGGCCTGGGCATGCTCTAGGAACAGTTCGCCGTCGTCGGCGCCGGCGAGCGTTTCCGAGAGAACCTTGCGGACCGTTGCCTCGTCGGCATCGAAAAGGCTCATCAGATCGGTGTTCATGGCAGTGCGCTCCCGCATCAAGATATCTATGGCCTCCATTTAGGAAGGCGGCGGGTTCAAGCCAAGGAAAATATCACGTAAGCGAAGAGTTCCAGCCTTCGAGGCGCTCCACCTTTTCGACACCGGCAAAGCGGGCGACCCGCTCGAGTTCGGCATCGATGCGCTCCAAACGTCCGACCGACGCCCGGACCCCCCTTTCCAACCATAGCCGGCGGACATCGAGACTGCTGCGCTTGCGATCCGCCTTCATGTCGATGCGGCCGATCAGCCGGTCGCCTTCGATGAGCGGGAAGACGTAGTAGCCATATTCGCGCTTGGCCTCGGGTACGAAGATCTCGATGCGATAATAGAATCCGAACAGGCGCTCGGTGCGATTGCGGTCGCGCAGGAGCGGATCGAAGGGACTGAGCACCCGGACCCGGCCGGGCGGATCGGGGATATCGCCGAGCGTTACCGGAAAGCCGGCAAAGGCAAAGGCCGCGCGGGGTCGCCCGCCGTCGATCGCTTCGATCTGCACCTCGACAAGTTCGTCGCGATGCTCGGCCACCCAGGTCTTGGCTTCGTCGGGAGACACCAGGTCCCAAAAGGCAGCGATCTCGCCATGGGTCGCAAACCCCAGTCGATCGAGCGCGCTGCGGCAGGCCCAGTCGACAAACTCCGGGTGACTGACGTCGCCCTCGTGATGGTGCTGCGGGATCACTCTTTCGGTCAGGTCATAGACTTTCTGGAAATTCTCGCGCCGGGCGATCGCCAGTTTTCCGGTCCGCCACAGCACTTCGAGCGCCGTCTTCGACGGATGCCAGTTCCACCAGCCACCGGATTCATGCTCGGCCTCCTTGAGATCGCGCGCGAGCACCGGGCCACCCTCGGCGATGCGCTGATAGGTCTCGTCGCACCCCCTCTCGAAGCCCTCGCCACGCCACGCCTTCCAGCGCTCGACAATCGTCTCGCCTTCCCATTTGAAGCGGTGCTTCCAGTAGCGGAAGAAACTGCTCGGAATGATCGAGGCGTCGTGCGTCCAGTGTTCGAAGAGGTCGCGGTCATCTTCGAGAAGCGCCGTGAGATGTTCCCTGCGGTAGGTCTGGTTGCGGGAAAACAGGATCTGGTGGTGGGCACGCTCGACCGTGGCGATGCTGTCGACCTGCACGAAGCCGATATCGTGGATGAGCTGCAAAAGCCCTTCCTTGCCGAGCGCGCGGTTGGGTGCGCCGGAAAGACCCTGCTTGGCGAGGAAGATGCGACGGGCGTCGCTGTTGGAAAGGCGAATCGTCATGGCTTCAAGAATAGGCTTTTATTCCCATAATTCAAATACAGCCTTCGGTCCGGACCGCATTGCCCTTGTTGTCGGACTTGGCCTATAGAGCAACCCGAAAACTGCGCCTGCCGAAGACCACGAGGAACGGAATGGATATCCGCTTTGCCGATTGCTCGGTGCGCTTTGG
The DNA here is from genome assembly GCF_037026475.1 of Ensifer sp. MJa1. Taxonomy (NCBI): domain Bacteria; kingdom Pseudomonadati; phylum Pseudomonadota; class Alphaproteobacteria; order Hyphomicrobiales; family Rhizobiaceae; genus Ensifer; species Ensifer sp. MJa1. The sequence continues at coordinate 323,994 of NZ_JAKUMO010000003.1, forward strand.
CGAGAGGGTGGCTTTGCATCCGCTGACCCTGACGCTGAGCGAGAAGCGTATCGGCATCATCGGCCTTAACGGCTCCGGAAAGACCACCTTTGCCCGACTGATCAACGGCCTGGTCAAACCCTCTTCCGGCCGGGTGACGGTCAACGGCCTGAATACGGTCGAGGACGATCGCGCCGTGCTTTCGGAGGCCGGGTTCATTTTCCAGAACCCGCAGCACCAGCTGATCATGCCGATTGTTGCCGAGGACATCGCCTTCGGCTTGAAGAACCGTGGCCTCAAGACCGACGAAATCGACCGGCGTACACAAGGCGCGCTGTCACGCTTCGGCATCGAGCATCTGGCACGGCGACGTGTGCACGAACTTTCGGGCGGCGAAACCCAACTCGTCGCCATGGCGAGCGTCGTCGTCACCGATCCGAAGATCCTCATCCTCGACGAGCCGACCAACCAGCTCGACCTCAGGAACCGGCGCCGCGTCGCCGAGACGATCGAGGGCCTGCCGGAAGATACGGTCGTGATCACGCATGATCTTGCTCTCGTCGAGAACGTCGACCGGCTGCTGCTCTTCCACGAGGGTCGGCTCGCGGCGGACGGCAACCCGCAAGATGCGATCCGCCGCTACCACGAGATCGCCGGATGCTGACGAGCCTGCACATAGAGGGCAGCAGCCTGCTGCACCGCCTATCGGCCAGGGTGAAGCTGATCGCGCTGGTCGCATCGAGCATCGTGCTTTTCCTCAGCGCGTCGCTGGTCCTTCAGGCCCTCGCCTTCGTCGTCGCCACCGGTCTCTACCTCTCTGTCGGACTGCCGGCAAAAGAAGCGTTCAAGCGCGTCGGCTTCGTCTTCGTGACGATCTTCTTCCTCGCCGCCGTCAACCTCTTCCTGCTTCCCGTTTTGGAAGTCGCGACGTTGACGTTGCGCCTGATGGCCCTGGTGCTGTTTGCCGCCGCTGTCACGGCGACGACAACGATCAGCGCCTTCATGGACGAGATAACCATCCTCTTGTCCCCGCTCGAACGATTGGGGTGGCTGAAGGCGGCCGACGTCAGCCTGGCATTGGGGCTGGTGCTGCGCTTCGTGCCCGACATCTTCGCACGCTACGAGGCGATCCGCGAGGCGCATCGGGCTCGCGGCCTTCCGGTCCGGCCGTTGACGATCATCGGGCCACTGATCATCCTGACGCTTAAAGATGCCGATACGATTGCCGCAGCGATTGACGCGCGCGGTTTTCGACGCCAATAGATGCGACAATTCTAATACACAGGGAACCGGACCTTCATGAACACCAGAGACCTCGTCCTCATCGCCCTCTTTGCCGCAATCGTCGTGGTCCTCGGCCTTATCCCGCCGATCACGCTCGGCTTCATTCCGGTGCCTATCACCGCCCAGTCCATGGGCGTGATGCTCGCCGGCTGCATTCTCGGCGCCAAGCGCGGCGCGCTTGCCTTCCTCTTGTTCCTGCTTCTGGTCGCCATCGGCCTGCCGGTGCTTTCCGGCGGCCGCGGCGGTCTCGCCGTATTTGCCGGCCCGTCCGGCGGCTTCATCATCGGTTGGGTCGTCGCCACCTTCGTCACCGGCCTGATTGCCGAGCGCAGCATCCGTGAGGGCCAGGCGGAGACGCGCCAACTCATCGGCTTCTTCCTCGCCTCCGTTGTCGGCGGCATCGTAGTGCTCTATGCGATCGGCATGCCCTGGGTCTCTGCGGTCACCGGCACGCCGCTCCTGACGGTGGCCACCGGCTCGCTCGCCTTCATTCCCGGCGATCTCTTGAAAGCGGCAATCGCGACCCTGGCGGCACGCGCCGTCTACGCCGGCTATCCGCTGTTAAACGCTCGCGCCTGAGCCAATGCCGTTTGCCGAAGCGATCAATCGCCATGCGGAGGAACATCCGCATACCCCGGCCTTCCAGATGGAGGGCCGGGTTTTCACTTTTGGCGTGCTGGCGCGGCATGGCCGACAACTCGCCGCCGCTATCGGTGATCTCATCGCCGACAGCCCAGCCCGCAGCCTGCTCGGCGACCGCGCACGCCTGATAGCGCTTGAGGCGGGCAATCATCCACTGTTTGCAGCCGCCTTTCTTGCCGCCACGAACCGCGGCACCTGTGTCGCGCTGATCGACCCGCATCTGCCGGCTCCAACCCGAAAGGCCATGCGCGAGCTTCTGTCGCCAGACCTCGTCATCTCCGCGGATGGCGACGAACTTCATCTGGAGGCTCGGGCAAGCGGGAAGACGCGGCGTTTCAGCGAAGACGCACCGGGGGCAAGAGAAGCGCCGCTCATAGTCGGCGAGGATCGCGAACCGTTGCTGATCGTCTTCACATCGGGCACGACAGGTGTGCCGAAAGCGATCGTCCGCGATCGTGGCTCTTGGCGACAAAGCCTTGTCACCGGTCAGGATTTCTTCGGGATCTCTCGCGGCACCCGCAGCTTCGCGCCCGGTCCGCTGGCGCATGGGCTAACGCTCTACGCGCTGGCCGAGACCCTTGTTGCCGGCGCCGAGTTCGTCGGCGCGGCTCATTTCGATGCGGCGCAATCGCTGCGTCTCATCGAAGCGCAAACGGTGAAGCGCCTGGTGCTGGTACCGACGATGCTGCGGCGGCTGAGCGCCGCTGCCGAGGGCAGGCAATTCGCGTCCGTCACACACATTACGGTCGCCGGCGCAAAACTGACGGCGAGTGACCGGGAAAGCGCGGCCGTTGCCTTTCCAGGGTCGCATGTCATCGAGTATTATGGCGCCTCTGAACTGGGTTTCATCAGCGTGGCCACGGAGAGCGACGCGGCTTCGGCAACTGCCGTCGGCCACGCCTTTCCCGGCGTCACCCTTCATATCCTCAACGACGCGGGGGCTGAAATGCCAACGGGTGAAACGGGGACTATTTTCGTCGACAGCAGGCTCATCTCCGACGGTTACCTCGGGGTGGCTGATGGTGCCGGTTTCCGTCGCCTCGGCGGGCTTGCGACAGTCGGTGACCTCGGTTTTCTCGAAGAGGACGGCACGCTGCATCTTCTCGGACGCACCGGCGGCATGGTGCTGTCGGGCGGCAACAACATCTACCCGCAAGAGGTGGAATCGACGCTTCTTGCCCACGCGGGCGTTCACGCTGCACTCGTGCTCGGCCTTAACCACCCGGATCTCGGCAGCGAACTGGTCGCCGTCATCGAACCGGAAGGCAACACCTTTGACCGGGCCGCACTTGATCGCCACCTGGCCGCGCACCTTCCCCGCTACAAGCATCCGCGTCGCGTCTGGCTTTGCCGGAAGATGCCGATGACGCGCTCGGGCAAGGTGGCGACTGGCACAATCAGACAATGGATCGCGGACAACAACGATGGCCTCGAACGCATCGACTAACGCTTCGCGCGTACCGGTGATCATTGCAGCGCTCAGGACGCCGATCGGCCGCGTGAACGGCACGCTTCGCGACGTCGAGCCGTCGCGGCTCGCCGCACCGCTGATGGCCCGCATCTTGGAAGAGGTCGGGATTCCCGCCAGCGATATTGATGACGTCATCCTCGGCAATGCTGCAAACAGCGCCGGCAACCTGGCGCGGCTCGCGGCGCTCGAGGCCGGGTTGCCGGTATCAACGCCAGGCGTGACGGTTGACCGACAATGCGGGTCAGGGCTCGAGGCGATCACGCTCGCCGCGCGGATGATCCAGGCGGGTGCCGGGCGCTTCTATCTCGCCGGCGGTACGGAGAGCGCCAGCCGCGCGCACATCCGCCTGAGGCCGCCGCTTGAGCGCGGCGGCGAACTGACCCCGGTCAAGCGCGCCCGCATGGCGCCGGACGAGATCGGCGATCCGGAGATGGGGGTAGCGGCCGAGAATGTCGCCGCCGCCTGTGGCATTTCCCGTGAGCGCCAGGATGCTTTTGCACTCGAGAGCCATCGTCGCGCGGTCGATGCGGAACTTTCCGGTCGCTTCGCCCGCGAGATCGTAGCGATCGAGACTGCGGCGGGCCCCGTCCTGCGCGACGAATGCCCGCGTCCCAACGCCTCGAGCGAAACGCTCGCGCGGCTGAAGCCGGTCTTCGTCGAGGGCGGTACGGTGACTGCCGGCAATGCCTGCCCGATCAATGATGGTGCTGCGGTCGTGCTGGTGACAAGCCTTGCCGAGGCAGAACGGCTGCGCACACCTTTCGCGCTCGAGTTCATCGATGCGGCAACGGCCGGCGTCCATCCCGACCTGCTCGGTCTTGGCCCGGTTCCGGCACTGCAGAAGCTGATGGTGCGGCAGCCAACCCTCGATCCCGCTAAAGTCGATCTCATCGAGTTCAACGAGGCTTTCGCTTCGCAGGTGCTTGGTAGTCTTGACCAGCTCGAGATCCCCGCCGCCAAGGTCAATCTGGACGGCGGTGCCATCGCGCTTGGCCATCCCTACGGCGCCTCCGGCGCGATCCTCACGGTTCGGCTCTTTTCGCAAATGCGGTCCGCCCCTTCCGGCACCGAGGGACTGGCGATGATGGGGGTCGGCGGCGGCATGGGTGTCGTCACGCTGTTTCGCGGCAGGCAACTCGCTTAAGGCAAGTCCAGAAAAAGCGTGTGCGGCTCTCCGTCCGTCTTGCGATCATTTCGAATAGTCAGAGCACTTCACCCGGTGGACCTGACGAAGTGTCTAGACGGCATAGGCCGCCAGCCATTCCCGCGTTGCGGTCGGCAACGGCAAGGGTGTATGCCGCTGCGGATCGACCGCGACCCAGACCACCTCCACCTCCGCCGCGAGCTGACCACGCGCCTCGACCTTGACGGCGAAGCTGATGGAACTGCCGCCGATCTTGGCGACATTCACGGTGAAGCGGGCAGGTTCGTCGTAGCGCAGGCCGCGATGGTAGACGCAAGCCGAGCGGCGAACGAGGTAGCTCGGCTCGTTGACGACGTGGGGACGGTGGCGCCACAGGCTGGAAAGGGCTGCTTCCGCATGGGCGTAGTAGGCGGCATTGTGCATGTGCCCGTGCATGTCTATATCGCGAAACGGAATACGGATGTCCGTGACGTTCTCCAGCTCCCTGCCGTCCATGCGAGGCTCCCTGACGATGCGCTCCACCCTCGTTAGCCAGTTCGGCGATCCCCGGCAAGTGATTGCGCTGGTCGATGCAGAGCGTCACGCGCCGGGACCGGGTGAGGTCGAGGTGGCGGTATCGCTCGCGGCCATCAACCCATCGGATCTCATCCCCGTCACCGGCGCCTATAGCGCCCGCACTACCTTGCCCTTCGTGCCGGGTTTCGAGGGTTTCGGCATCGTGACGCGTATTGGCGCCGGCGTGAGCTCGCTGAAAGCTGGCGATCGCGTGATCCCGATCGGCGCCAGTGGCCTCTGGCAGGAGTATCTCTTGCGCCCGGCCGAATGGTGCTTCCGCCTGCCCGACGACATTGACGACAGGGATGCGGCGACAGCTTACGTCAATCCGCTGACGGCGCTGCAACTGGTCGAAGCACTGCGAACCCATTTCGGCTCGCTCGAACGGCGCCGGATCGGCGTCACCGCGGCAGGATCGGCCATCGGCGGCATGCTGTTGAAGTTGCTTGCCGGCGAAAGCGCGGATGTCACGGGTATCGTGCGCAGCGAGCGCAGCGCCGATCGGCTCGCCCAAGCGGCTCCCGTCGCGGTCGTGCTGGGCGACGAGAGCCGTGTGCCGCAACTCCGCCTCGACGCCATCATCGACGCTGTGGGCGGTCCCTTTGCCGGCGACCTGATCCTTCGCACCCTCGAGCCGGGCGGCGCCTTCATCCAGTACGGCGCGCTTAGCGGCATTCCGGTGCCGCAGGCGGCGATCCAGGCGCGGCCGGACATCCGTTTCTCGTTCCTGTGGCTGCGCACCTGGGTGCACTCGGCCGGGCGACCGGCAATCGAAGCGGCCTTCTCAAAGAGTTTCGCGGGCTTGAGAAGCAGCCTCTTTTCGAGCCGGATCGCCGAGGTTTACCCCTTGAGCCGGATCGATGCCGCACTTCGGCACCAGGCCGATCCGTGCCGCGACGGCAAGCTGCTTCTCGATCCCCGCTGTTGAAAATTCTGCCTTTCGGCTGCCTTGCCATGGACCTTCATGGGTCAGAGCACTAGGTTTCGGGCATGACCACGTTCCTCTACGAAAATCCGGTCTTTCTGGAACACGAGGTTCCGGAGGGGCATCCCGAGCGGCCGGACCGGCTGAAGGCGTTGAACCTCGCGCTCGAGCATCCGAACTTTGCCGATCTCAAGCGGATCGAGGCCAAGAAGGCGAGCGAGGACCTCGTCCTGCTCGCCCATCCGGAAGAGCATTTGCGTGACGTCAAGCGCGCCATCCCCGAGGAAGGCCTCAACCATTTCGAGGCGGACACCTATGCCAGCCCCTTGAGCCTGGACGCCGCCCTGACCGGCATCGGCGGGGCGACTGCCGCCGTCGACGCAGTCTTTTCCGGCGAGGCCGACAATGCCTTCGTCGCCGCCCGCCCGCCGGGACATCACGCCGAAAAGAACAAGGCCATGGGCTTTTGCCTGTTCAATACGGTGGCGATTGCCGCCCGTTATGCGCAGAAGGCCTATGGGGCCGAGCGGGTCGCGATCGTCGACTGGGACGTTCACCACGGAAACGGCACACAGGATATTTTCTGGGATGACCCGTCGGTGCTGTTCTGCTCGACCCACCAGATGCCGCTTTATCCCGGCACCGGCGCCAAGGACGAGACGGGCATCAAGGGCAACATCGTCAACGCGCCGCTATCGCCCAATATGGGCAGCGAGCACTTCCGCGAAGCATTCCGGTCCCGCGTTCTTAACGCGCTTACCAATTTTCGGCCTGACTTCATCCTGATCTCCGCAGGCTTCGACGCCCACCATCGCGATCCGCTGGCGCAGATCAACCTCGTCGCCGAGGATTTCGACTGGGCGACCGGGCGTCTGCACGAGATCGCCGATCGCAGCGCCGGCAACCGCATGGTCAGTCTGCTTGAAGGCGGCTATGACCTTCAGGGGCTCGCCGAATCGGCCGGCCTGCACATTTTGCGACTGATGAGAGGGTAGACATGAACACCACCACGCAACCGGACGTTTCCACCCTCTCCTTCGAGCAGGCTGTCGAGGAACTGGAGCGGATCGTCTCGGCGCTGGAGCGCGGTGATGTGGCGCTCGACAAGTCGATCGAGATCTACGAGCGCGGCGAGGCGCTGAAGAAGCATTGCGAGGCGCTTCTGAAGGCTGCCGAAGATCGCATCGAGAAGATCCGCCTCGACCGCGCCGGCAAACCGCAGGGCGTGGAGCCGCTCGACGCGGACTAGGCCATTTCGTTGCAATTCCGGACGGAGAACCGCTTCACACTTTTCCTGGAATTGCATGTGTCGGATTGATCGTCGCGCGGAAACGCTGCGTCTTTGCTTCGCCCCTATCCGCCTGTGCATGCAGGCGTTAGTACTTGATGCGACAGCATAAACGGGAGCACGCGCCATGTCCTTCTTTCCAGGCCCCGATCCGCTCGCCGGCGACAAACCCGCCTGCGACGCCATCGAACACCTGATCGTTCCGCGCACCAGCGACATCGGTGGACTACAGGTTCGTCGCGCACTGCCGACGGCGAAACGCCGGCTGGTCGGCCCCTTCATCTTCTTCGACCGGATGGGGCCGGCGCTGTTGCGCGCCGGCGAGGCGATCGACGTGCGCCCGCACCCGCATATCGGCCTTTCGACCGTCACCTATCTCTTCGACGGCGAGATCAAGCATCGCGACAGCCTTGGCACCGAGATGGTCATCCGACCCGGCGACGTAAACCTGATGACCGCCGGACGCGGCATCGTGCATTCCGAGCGCTCTCCGGAAAACCAGCGCGGCCACGAACGCTCGATCTCGGGCCTGCAGACCTGGCTGGCGCTACCCGACCACAAGGAAGAAATCGACCCCATCTTCAGCCACACGGAAGAACGCATGTTGCCGCATATGAGCGACGACGGCATCAAGGCGCGGGTGGTGATCGGCAACTTCGAGGGCGCGAAGTCGCCGGTCTCGGTCTTTACCGACACCATCTATGTCGATCTCAACATAGCGCCCGGCAAAAGTGCACCCTTCGCGGCCCACTGGGAGGAGCGCGCGCTCTACATCCTTTCGGGCGAGGCGATCATCGCCGGCGACCACTTTGCTGACAATCAGTTGCTGGTCTTTCGCGCCGGCGACGAGATCACGGTGACGGCGGGGCCACAGGGCTGTCACGTCATGCTCTTCGGCGGCGCAGCGCTCGGCTCTGCCCGCCACATCTGGTGGAACTTCGTTTCCTCCTCCAAGGAGCGCATTGACAAGGCGAAAGAAGAATGGCGCACCGGCCGCTTCGACATCGTGCCCGGCGACGAGGAGGAGTTCGTCCCCCTGCCCGAGGGCTGAATGTGGCCGAAGGCGGAGCGGGGTGACTGCGGGAAACCGCGCAACATTGCCTCAGGCTGCTTGAAACGATTTCGATTCACAGAATCATGCGCTAGTCTCTTGGTCCACGACGCAGGAACGCCTAATTTTGCATTCAGCAACGATTGCGTCTAAAGAGCCGCTTCGACGGTACCCACCAACTATCGCGCGCCCGACCTTTGGGGCGCGCATGAGGCATGCAGCGTGACACAACTGCCAACCAATCCGATGCCGGCTACTCCCTTGCTCGACAAGGTGACCTATCCTGACGATCTGAAGAAGATCGACGACAAGGATCTGCCCCAGCTCGCCGGAGAAGTCCGGGCAGAAATGATCGACGCGGTATCGCGCACCGGCGGCCACCTTGGCGCCGGTCTTGGCGTCGTCGAGCTGACGATTGCCATCCACAAGGTGTTCAATACCCCGCATGACCGGCTGATCTTCGACGTCGGCCACCAGTGCTATCCGCACAAGATCCTGACCGGCCGCCGCGACCGCATCCGCACGCTGCGGCAGGAAGGCGGTCTCTCCGGCTTTACCCGCCGCGCCGAGAGCGAGTACGATCCCTTCGGCGCTGCGCACTCCTCGACCTCGATTTCCGCCGGCCTCGGCATGGCGGTCGCCGCCGATCTCGATGGCAAGAACCGCAATGTCATCGCCGTCATCGGCGACGGTGCGCTTTCGGCCGGCATGGCCTATGAGGCGCTCAACAATGCCGGCGCGCTCGACGCCCGGCTGATCGTCATCCTCAACGACAACGACATGTCGATCGCGCCGCCGACCGGCGCGATGAGCGCCTATCTGGCGCGCCTTGCCTCGGGCCGCACCTATATGGGCATCCGCGAGGTCGGCAAGAAGTTGACCGCCTATCTCGGCAAGACGGTGGACCGCGCCATCACCCGCGCGGTCGAGCATGCCCGCGGCTACGTCACCGGCGGCACGCTGTTTGAAGAGATGGGCTTCTACCATATCGGCCCGATCGACGGGCATTCCTTCGACCACCTTTTGCCGGTGCTGCGCAACGTGCGCGACAACGCCAAGGGCCCGGTGCTGATCCACGTAGTGACGCAGAAGGGCAAGGGCTATCCGCCGGCAGAAGCCGCCGCCGACAAGTATCACGGCGTCAACAAGTTCGACGTCATCACCGGCGCCCAGGCGAAGGCCAAGCCGAATGCGCCGGCCTACACCTCCGTTTTCGCCGATGCGCTGACACAGGAAGCCGGCTTCGACGACAAGATCGTTGCGGTCACCGCCGCCATGCCGTCCGGCACCGGGCTCGACAAGTTCGCCAAGGTGCATCCGTCGCGCTGCTTCGACGTCGGCATTGCCGAACAGCACGCCGTCACCTTTGCCGCAGGCCTTGCCGCCGAGGGCTACAAGCCGTTCGCAGCGCTCTATTCGACCTTCCTGCAGCGCGGCTACGACCAGGTGGTGCACGATGTCGCCATCCAGGGCTTGCCCGTCCGCTTCCCGATCGACCGTGCCGGCTTCGTCGGCGCCGACGGACCGACGCATGCGGGTTCGTTCGACACGACCTATCTCGCGACACTTCCTGGCTTCGTTGTGATGGCGGCCGCCGACGAAGCAGAATTGAAGCATATGGTGCGCACCGCTGCCGCCTATGACGCTGGCCCGATCTCGTTCCGCTATCCGCGCGGCGAAGGTGTCGGCGTCGAAATGCCGGAACGTGGAGAGATCCTCGAGATCGGCAAGGGCCGCGTCGTCAAGCAGGGTTCCAAGGTCGCGCTTCTATCGTTCGGCACCCGCCTGGCCGACTGTCTGATGGCCGCCGAGGATCTCGATGCCGCCGGGCTTTCGACCACGGTCGCCGATGCGCGCTTTGCAAAGCCGCTCGACCATGACCTCATCCGTGATCTTGCCCGCAACCACGAGGTGCTGATCACTATCGAGGAAGGTGCCGTTGGCGGCTTTGCCAGCCACGTGCTGCAGTTCCTCGCCGAAGACGGCCTGCTCGACGGCGACCTCAAGGTCCGCCCGATGGTCATGCCCGACATCTGGATGGAACAGGCCAAGCCGGAGGCCATGTATGCCGCCGCCGGCCTCGACCGCGCCGGCATCGTCTCGACCGTCTTTAAGGCGCTCGGCCAGAAACAGGATATCGGCATCGGCGCGGCCGGCTAAGCCCCCTCGCAGACCAATCTGAAACGAAAAACCCCGGCTCAAGACCGGGGTTTTTCGTTGTCAGCGGTATCGATCAGAATTCCTGCCAGTCGTCCTGCGCCACCGCGGCATTGCCGCGAGACAGGGGGCGGGCGTGGCTGGAGCGCGGCGCGGTCGCGGCGGGTGCAGCCATCGCACGGGCGACCGTGCGCAGCTCGGTGGTCGTTGCAACGCGGGCGCTGCCGGGCAGCGTGAAGCCCGTAATCAGCTCACGCAGTCGGACGGCTTCGTTGGCGAGCTGGGCGCTCGCCGCATTCGCCTCCTCGACCATCGCTGCGTTCTTCTGCGTCACCTGGTCCATCTGGTTGACGGCGGTGTTGACTTCGCTAAGGCCCACGGACTGTTCCCGTGCCGAAACGGCGATCGCGCTCATATGTTCGTTGATGGTCGCGACATGATCGCCGATCGCCTGCAGCGCCGCTCCGGTGTCGCGCACCAGCCGGACGCCACCTTCGACCTCCACGCTCGAGTTGCGGATCAACTCCTTGATTTCCTTGGCGGCTTGTGCCGAGCGCTGGGCAAGCTCACGGACTTCCTGGGCAACAACAGCGAACCCCTTGCCGGCTTCTCCGGCGCGCGCCGCTTCGACGCCAGCGTTGAGGGCGAGCAGGTTGGTCTGGAAGGCAATCTCGTCGATGACACCGATGATGTTGGAAATCTGGCCGGATGAATGCTCGATCCGGCGCATGGCCTCGACTGCGTCCGCAACGACACTTCCGGACTTGGCAGCACTTGCATTGGCTTCGGCGGCGACGTGCCGGGCTTCCTCCGCCCGCTTGGTCGAGTTGGTGACGTTGGCGGTGATCTCGTCGAGTGCGGCTGCCGACTCCTCAAGGGCAGCCGCCTGCTGCTCCGTGCGGCGCGACAGGTCATCCGCGCTCTCGCTGATTTCGCGCGAACCACCGTCGATCGACCGGCTGCTATCGGCAACAGCCGACAAGGCATCGCCGAGCTGGGCGACGGCCTGGTTGAGGTCTTGGCGCAACTGTTCAAAATCGGGCGCGAAAGGTTCGTTGAGCTGGAAGGCAAGATCGCCGGCGGCCAGGCGGCGGAGACCGCCGGCAAGGCCAGAGGTTGCCTGAACCAGGCGCGCCTGTGCAGCGGCTTCCGCTTCCTGTTGCAGGCGGATGCGTTCAGCCTCGGCGCGCTCCCGGTTTTCCGCTGCTTCGGCCTCCAGCCGGCGATTGGCGATGGCAGCCTGGCGGAAGATCTCCACGGCACCGGCCATCTCGCCGATCTCATCCTTGCGGCCGGCATAGGGGATCGAGGACGCGACGTCGCCCTCGGCAAGACGTGTCATCGCGCGGGTCGTTGCAACAATCGGCCGGGAGATCGTGCGGCCGACCAGGAAGACCGTCGCGGCGATCACGGCGATGGCGGCGAGTACTGCCGCAAGCGCGATCGCCTCGATCGATTTCTGCGTGGCAACGCTCTGCGTTTCGGCTTCGGCCTTTTCGTTCTCGATGACACCCGACATCTGTTCAAAAACCGGCTCGACGTCCGCGAAGGCCTTCGACATTGCCGAGCGCAGCTCGGACTCGCCTTCGGCGAGCGCCGCATAGTCGTTGAAGGCTGCGGCATAGTCATTGAGTGCGGTCAGGATCTTGCCCTGCACCTCGGCACCGCCGAACGCTTCCGCCGGGGTCGCGGCGAAGGACTTCACTTCAGCCGCGTGCTTCTCGACGTATTTGTGGTCGCGGCGCATGATGAAGTCCTTCTCGTGCCGGCGCATGGTCAGCATGCTCGCCTTCAGCCCCTTGTCCTTCACCGGCTTCAGCAGTTCCTCGATCGCGTGCACGGCAGCGCGCATCGCGCCTTCCTTGCCGTTGGCCGGATCGAGACCAAGCGTGCGATTGGCTTCGGCGACGGCCCCGAAAGCCTTCAGGTAGCTGGCGTAGCCCTCGGAGATGGTCTGAAGCTGCTGACGGGTCGACGAACTGTCGAGCAGTTTGCCAAGAGCAGTCATGGTCTCCTGGGCCTGCGCGGCGGTTTCGGCATGGGACGCGGCGTACTTGTCTTCCCTCCGCAGCAGGAAGTCCTTTTCCGCGCGGCGGGTCTGCAGGAACTGCACCTCCAGCGTCAGCAAGGTGCGCTCGGCATCTCGGTGGACCTCGACCTTATGGCGGTAACCCTCCTCGATCCGTTTCTCCACGACGAAAATCGCGACGATCGCGAGGATACCAGCGACGGCGATCGGCACGAGCAGACCGATGCGATGGGAAAGCCTGAGGTGAAAGCGCGGCATGCAGCAACTCCTTGCGCCCAAAGGCGTCAGGTGAGGAAAAAATCAGGTTTTGTCGGGAGTTCCGGCGAGGGGCGGAGGTCCTGCATCATGCAGGTGCGACATCAGAGCAAATTCGCACCCATCATTTAAGGATAGGTGAATATTCCCCTGTTTTTTAGGGTTTCCTAAAAGTTGAGCCCAAGGCAGGCCGTTGCTCCGAGCGCGGGGGGCTTGCCATTGCGGCGGCAAGTCGCCATGAGAAACACATGTCAGAAGATCGTCAGAATGAAGAACACAAGAACCGCGTCCGTCTCGACCAGCTGCTGCTGAACACGGGACTGGTCGCCAGCCGTGCCCGCGCCCGTGACGCAATCCAGCGCGGCACCGTCAAGGTCGACGGCCGCACGGTCACCAAGGCCGCGTCCATGTTTGCCGAGAGCGTAACAATTACCATCGAGGACCCGGCGCAGGATTATGTCTCGCGTGCGGCCTTGAAGCTTGTCGCAGCGCTCGATCACTTCGCGCTCGATCCCGCGGGCGAAAGCTGTCTCGATATCGGCGCCTCGACTGGCGGCTTCACCGAGGTGCTCTTGAAGCGCGGCGCCGAGCATGTGGTTGCCATCGACGTCGGCCATGGCCAGATCCATCCGCGTGTCGCCGAAGACGAGCGTGTGACGAGCATCGAGGGTCTCAACGCCCGCGCCATGACAGAGGACGACATCGGCAACCGCGAAGTCACCTTCGTTGTCTCCGACGTCTCGTTCATCTCGCTGAAGCTTGCGCTGCCGCCGGCACTCGACATGGCGCTTCCGGGCGCGCACTGCATCCTGCTGGTCAAGCCGCAGTTCGAGGCGGGGCGTGACGCGATCAGCAAGGCGGGCCTGCTCAAGGATCCCGACAGTGCGCCGGCGGTTGCCGCCGAACTCGAGCGTTGGCTTGTCGAGGACATGGGCTGGCAGAGCCTTGGCCTCATCCCCTCGCCGATTGCCGGCGGCGACGGTAATGTCGAGTTCCTGCTCGCGGGTAAAAAGCCATGAGCACCGAGGCCGTCACCATCAAGCGGCTGGGCGCCCAGGGCGACGGTATCGCTGACGGCCCCGATGGGCCGATCTACGCGCCCTTCACCCTGCCCGGCGAGAGTGTTGCGCTGGCCGTCAACAAGTCGCACGGCACGCTGATCTCGCTCCGGGAAGCGTCGCCCGAGCGCGTCGAGCCGCACTGTCGGCACTTCGGACCTGACGGCGTCAACGGCACCTGCGGTGGCTGCACGCTGCAGCATGCGTCGGACACGCTCTATCATGGTTTCAAGCGCGACCTCGTTATCGCCGCCCTGAAGTCCAAGGGACTGAAGCCGGAGGTGGCGCCGCTGATCACGGCTGAGCCGGGCCAGCGCCGCCGCGCGGTGTTTACCGCCCGCAAGACCGAAAAGGAGCTGCTTCTCGGCTTCAACCAGGCGGAAAGCCACCATATCGTCGCGATTTCGGAATGTCCGATCGCGAGCCCGGGCATCGTCTCGAAGCTCGCGACCATCGCCAAGATAGGCGCCGCGATGGCGGTGAATGCCGAGCCATTCCGCATCACCGTGCTCGAAACATTGTCTGGTCTCGATCTCGCTGTCGACGGTATCAAGAAGCTTGACGATCGCGAGCGCCGTCGCACCGTCGAAGCGGTGCTCGGCGAGAGCGGCATCGCCCGCGTGAGCCTCAATGGCGAAATCATCGTCGAACCGGTAAAGCCGGTGATCGATTTCGGCGGTGTTTCCGTTTCGCCGCCACCCGGCAGCTTTACCCAGGCGACGGCAGAGGCCGAAGAGGCAATGGCCAAGCTGGTGCTCGATCATCTCGGCAAGGCCAAACGCGTCGCCGATCTCTTTGCCGGCTGCGGCACCTTCGCACTGCGGATCGCTCGCAAGGCGCGGGTGCATGCGGTCGAGGGCGAGGACAAGGCGCTGAAGGCGCTCGATCTCGCCGCCCGCAACACGCAAGGGCTCAAACCCGTGACCATCGAGAAGCGCGACCTCTTCCGCCGTCCGGTCATGGCACAGGAACTGAAGGTCTATGACGCCATCGTCTTTGATCCGCCGCGCGCCGGCGCCGAGACGCAATGTCACGAGATCGCACGTTCCGGCGTCAAGAAGGTCGTCGCCGTCTCCTGCAACCCGATCACGCTTGCCCGCGACCTTTCGATCCTGACCACCGCCGGCTACCGAATCACTTCGGTGACGCCCATCGACCAGTTCCTGTGGTCTGCCCATGTCGAGGCGGTGGTGACGCTGGAGAAATGAAAAGGCCCGGTTTTCCGGGCCTTTCCGTTTGACTTGAAGCGCTTGCCGTTTTGAGTCACGGCGATATGCCTAAGCCTTTGTTTCTACACACTGGCCGAGACAGCCAAACTCCGCTCAAGCCGCGCGACGACGCCCGCCGCTTGCGGTCGTCGTTTCACCGAGATTGAACTGGGCAAGCAGCGCGTTGAGCGAGGCGGCTTCGGAGGCGAGACCGTGGCTTGCCGCCGTCTGTTCCTCGACCATTGCCGCGTTCTGCTGCGTGCCCTGGTCCATGGTGTTGACCGCGGTGTTGATCTCCTGAAGGCCGGTCGACTGTTCGCGTGTCGCCGTGACGATCGCGCTCACGTGCCGGTTGATCTCCTGGACCTCGGCAACGATCGTTTCCAGCGCCTTGCCGGTGTCGCCCACCAAGCTGACACCGCTCCTCACCTGGTTGCCCGAGGTGGTGATCAGCGCCTTGATCTCTTTTGCGGCATTGGCCGAACGCTGGGCGAGTTCGCGCACTTCCTGGGCGACGACGGCAAAGCCCTTGCCGGCTTCACCGGCACGCGCGGCTTCGACGCCGGCGTTGAGCGCCAGCAGGTTGGTCTGGAAGGCGATGTCGTCGATGACGCCGATGATGTTGGAGATTTCTCCGGACGACTTCTCGATCGCATGCATCGCCTCGACGGCATTGGCAACGACCTCGCCGGATTTCTCCGCACCGGCGCGGGTGCGGGCAACGAGCGCGCCGACTTCCTCGGCACGGCGGGCAGAGTCCTTGACCGTCGTGGTGATCTCTTCGAGTGCCGCTGCGGTCTCCTCGACGGAGGCTGCCTGCTGCTCGGTGCGGCGGGCAAGATCGTCGGCGGCCGAGCGGATTTCCGAGGCACCGGCATCGATGCCGCGGGCGTTGGCGCCAACCGCACGGAGCGTGTCGTGCAGCTTGGCGACCGAGTTGTTGAAGTCGGCGCGCAGACGATCGAGACGATCGGCGAACGGGTTGTCGATGCGGTAGGCGAGATCGCCCTCGGCAAGACGGCCAAGGCCGGTCGCCAGCCCATCGACGGCCTGCTGGATGTCAGCTGCGTCACGCGCCTTCTGCGTCTCGCGCTCCAGACGCTCGCGCTCCGACAGCGAGCGGTTGGCATCCGCTTCGCTTTCGAGCTGCATCTTGGCGATCGTCGCATCGCGCAGAACCCGCAGCGAGCGGGCAAGGTCGCCGATCTCGTCCTTGCGCTCGGCCTCGGACAGGTCGACATCGGTCTCGCCGGCAGCGATCTGGCCGGTCACGCCGATGACGCCCGCGACGCGCTTGCGGAAGCGGCTGGCAAGCGTCCAGCCGACGAGGATCATGATCGCGGCGGCTACGGCAATGACGACAATCGAGATCATCGCGAGCTGCGACAGTCCGGCGAAGACCGTCGCCTCGGGGACAGAGACCACGACATACCAGACAGTATCCGGCAACAGGTTGACGGGCACGGCGACTGCGAGATGTTCGCTGCCATCGGTGTGTTTCAGCACGAAGGCATGGCCGGTGCTTGCCAGAAGCTGCCCCCAACCTTCCGCCTGCAGCGGGCTGTCCTTCAGCACCTTACCGAGCACGTTGGCGTCCGGGTGACTGATGATGTTGCCGTCCTTGCTCAGGAGCGACACGAAGCCGGTGCCGAAGGGCTTCAGCTTGCCGAGTTCGGTCGACAGTTCGCCGAGCGCCATGTCGACGCCGACCACGCCGACGAAGGCGCCGTCCTTCTTGAGCGGCACCATGATCGAGGTCATCAGCACGTCCTTGCCGTTGATCGGGTAGACATAGGGCTCGGTGACCATGTCGAGGCCGGTCTTCTTCGGAATCTGGTAGTAGTCGCCCGGACCCGGCTTGTCGTAGTCGGCGAGCGGCTCATGGATCACCTTGTCGCCGGAGCGGGCGATATAGGGGACGAAACGGCCGGTCGCGTCGTGGCCGGTCTTTCCGACATACTCCGCATCCTTGCCGTCAAAGGCGTTCGGCTCCCAACCGGTGCTCATGCCGACGGCGAGCGGGTTGTCGACGATCCAGCGTTTCATCAGGGTTTCGATTTCGGCGCGCGACGGCTCACCAGTGCCCTTCACCGCATAGAGCGCGGAGCGGATGTTGTTGGCGAGCGTCTTTGCCTCGGCAAACTTCGTCTCGACACTGCGGGCACTTGCGGATGCCGCATTGGTCATCTCGGCGATGCTGCGCTCACGCAGTTGCTGGTAGGACAGCCAGAAGACAACGGCGGCGGTGACCATCGAGGTCAAAAGGCCGGTCATCACGATGGCAAACATGTTTCTTGCCGTTGCAGTCTTAAGGATCACCGTACGTCTCCCTCGCGCTTCAACCGTTCGGTCGTGCGCGGCCAAAACATTCATTGCGAGCATTGGGACAGGTGTCTGGAACACATCGCGAGACAGAATGCGGAGCGGCGACGTGCGAGCGAAGTCATTTCGCAGCGAAGAAACGGTATGCGCGACCGCTTTATCAATGCTTAAGAAACAAGCGTCTCATTCGTGATCTTGCAATGAAAGCTGAGAATCTTGATGTAGCGCGCAAAGAAAAGGCCCGGTTTCCCGGACCTTTTGCTTGCTCGATGGCTGCGGAGACTATGCTGCCCGGCGACGTTGGGTGCTGGCAGCGACGTATGTGCCCTGCGTTTCGCCGAGATTGAACTGGGCCAGCAGCGCATTGAGCGAGGCGGCTTCGGACGCGAGACCGTGGCTTGCCGCCGTCTGTTCCTCGACCATGGCCGCGTTCTGCTGCGTGCCCTGGTCCATGGTGTTGACCGCCGTGTTGATCTCCTGAAGACCGGTCGACTGTTCGCGTGTCGCGGTCACGATCGCGCTTACATGCTTGTTGATCTCCTGGACTTCGGCAACGATCGTCTCCAGTGCCTTGCCGGTGTCGCCGACGAGCGTCACGCCGTTGCGTACCTGGTTGCCCGAGGTGGTGATCAGTGCCTTGATCTCTTTTGCGGCATTGGCCGAACGCTGTGCGAGTTCGCGCACTTCCTGGGCGACGACGGCAAAGCCCTTGCCGGCTTCACCGGCACGCGCCGCTTCGACGCCGGCATTGAGTGCCAGCAGGTTGGTCTGGAAGGCGATGTCGTCGATGACGCCGATGATGTTGGAGATTTCTCCGGACGACTTCTCGATCGCATGCATCGCCTCGACGGCATTGGCAACGACCTCGCCGGATTTCTCCGCACCGGCGCGGGTGCGGGCAACGAGCGCGCCGACTTCCTCGGCGCGGCGGGCAGAGTCCTTGACCGTCGTGGTGATCTCTTCGAGTGCCGCTGCGGTCTCCTCGACGGAGGCTGCCTGCTGCTCGGTGCGGCGGGCAAGATCGTCGGCGGCCGAGCGGATTTCCGAGGCACCGGCATCGATGCCGCGGGCGTTGGCGCCAACCGCACGGAGCGTGTCGTGCAGCTTGGCGACCGAGTTGTTGAAGTCGGCGCGCAGACGATCGAGACGATCGGCGAACGGGTTGTCGATGCGGTAGGCGAGATCGCCCTCGGCAAGACGGCCAAGGCCGGTCGCCAGCCCATCGACGGCCTGCTGGATGTCAGCTGCATCACGCGCCTTCTGCGCTTCGCGCTCCAGACGCTCGCGCTCCGACAGCGACCGGTTGGCGTCCGCTTCGCTTTCCAGACGGGCACGCTCGACCGCGTTAGACTTGAAGACGGCAACGGCTGCGGCCATCGAACCGATCTGGTCGGTACGATCTTCGCCGGGGATTTCGACGTTGTGGTTGCCCGAAGCGAGCTTGTCCATCGCGCCGGTCATGTCAGTCACCGGACGGATGACCAGACGGTTGAGGAAGGTCGCAAGGAAGACGATCATCACGCCGACGGCGAGAATGGTGGCGATCGTGGCGGCGATGCGGAACTGGTCGATCGCGGAGTAAGCGGCGTCCGCGTCGATGACGAAACCGACATACCATTCGACCGAGGGCAGACCCTGCACCGGAACAAAGCTCACCAGCATGGGCTTGCCACCGAGTTCGGTGTGCATGATGCCGGAGCCGATCGACGGCGTGTCGGTCGGGAAGGCGTCGGCGAGTGACTTGGTGACGAGCTTGGCATCGGGGTGAACGAGAATCTGGCCGTCCTTGCTGGCGAGGAAGGCGAAGCCTTCGCCGCCGACGTCGACACCCTTGATCATCGCGACCAGCGTGTCGAGCGAGAAGTCGCTGGCAGCAACGCCATAGAGCTTGCCGTCGCGCTTGACCGGCACGGCGGCGCTGATGATCAGCGCGCCGCTCGAGGCGTCGACATAGGGCTCGGTCAGGACGCGGGCGTCGGCCTTGACGGCCTGCTGGTACCAGGGGCGCTGGCGCGGATCGTAGCCGGCGGGCATCGGATTGTCAGGCCAGGTGATGAACTTGCCGCTTTCGTTGCCGACATAGGTCGACATGAACTCGCTGGTCAACACGTCGTTCTTGAGGATAGGCTGGATGGCATTGTCGTCCGCGACGTTGCCGGTGGCGTCGCCCACCATTGCGGTCAGCGTGACGCGGCCGTTCAGCCACTTGGCGACGCTTTGAGCGGCCTGCGTGCCGGAGGAGGCAATGTTCTCCTCGACGG
Organism: Ensifer sp. MJa1; assembly: GCF_037026475.1. Taxonomy (NCBI): domain Bacteria; kingdom Pseudomonadati; phylum Pseudomonadota; class Alphaproteobacteria; order Hyphomicrobiales; family Rhizobiaceae; genus Ensifer; species Ensifer sp. MJa1. The sequence continues at coordinate 343,623 of NZ_JAKUMO010000003.1, forward strand.
CCTTGGTGGTGGTGCCACGCTGCAGCGTGTCGATATAAACGGAAAAGCCGGCAAAGGCGCCGACGACGACACAAGACGCGGCAACGAGGATGCGCGTCATGAGGTTCGATCGCTTGGACAAGTTGGGCTCCCAATGGGTGCCGGCGGCGACCGCCGGACATGAGCTCTCGATAATTTTCGCGCAGCACCGGTCGCCCGTCAGGTTGACGGAGCGCAGACGTCTACGGAAAACGTTGAACATGCCAGAAGGCGGAGCCAGCCATGCTTCATGCGGCTGGGGGACCACCCGAATGAGGGTAGGCCTATCGCGCCGCACGCTAGCGATTGCTATTTAAGAAGCGATTAAAATTGACACATGCAAGTTCGCGATGCCGGCGGAAACAAGATCTTTACCGTCGATCGGCTAAGCGCTTGCCCCCGAACGCAAAACGGGCGCCACGAGGGCACCCGACTTGGTGATTGCAGGCCGTTTCCTGAGGGCAGAAGCCCTAGCGACGCATGAAGGCCTCGAAGGCGGCCCGCGCTTCGGCGCTCTTCAGTTGCGCGGCAAAGTGCTTCGCCTCCTCGTCGATCCGAGCCAAAACGTCGCTGCGGTCGCCGCGCACGAGATCGCGGGCGATGCGAAGCGCTTCCGGCGGCTTCTTGGCAAGGCGCCCGGCGAGCGCCAGCGTTTCTTCCTCCACCGCATCCTGCGCGACGATCTTCCAGATCAGTCCCGCGTCAACCGCTTCACGAGCAGTCAGTGGCTCACCTGCGGCGAGAAGCGCGAAAGCCCGCTGGTGGCCCATGATGCGCGGCGCGATCAGGCTCGAGGCCGCTTCCGGCACCAGCGCCAGATCGACGAAGGGCGTCTTGAACACCGAACGCTCCGACGAGATCGTCAGGTCGCAGTGGAGATGGATGGTCGTTCCGATGCCGATCGCCAAGCCGTCGACGCCAGAGACGATCGGCTTGGCCGCGGTGGCGAGCGCCTTCAGGAACTCGATCACTTCCATGCCCATGGAACCGCCCATGGCAAAGGCAAGGAAATCGGCCATGTCGTTACCGGCGGAAAAACAACCATCGGTACCGAGGAAAGCGGTCGCGCGCACCGCCGGATCGCTTGAAGCGACGGTCAGCGCATTGGTCATCTTCGCGTACATGTCGCGGGTGATGGCGTTCTTCTTTTCCGGCCGGTTGAAGCGGATCACCTGGACGCCGGGATAGGCTTCCGGCCGTTCGATGAGCACGTGGTCGGTCATGGGTCTTCCTCTCAAGCCAGAACGGCGCGGGCGACGGCGAGGCTGTCGGCACCGTTGACGACACGATCCTTCAGGGCGGCAGTTTCCGCCAAGAGGTTTTCCGCGGTGAAGCGGCAGAGCGCGATGCGCTGGTCTTCCTTGCCATCGGCCACTTCGGCGAGACCGCCCTTGGCGAGATAGGCGCCGGTGAGCGCCAGGCCGAACAGGCGCTGGTAGGCCGTGGCGCCGGCCAGGGCCTCAGCGATCTTGCCGCCGGCGGTCGCTGCAATCAGCCACTCGGTTGCCTCGGAGAGATCGTTGAAAGCGGCATCGAGACGTGCGGCCGTTTCGCCGAAACCCTCGCGGTTCGAGGCGCGCACGGCTGTCGCGATCTCGCGCAGTTCTGCGATGAAGCCACGCACATGCGCCCCATCGGAGAGCGGCAACTTGCGGGTGACGAGGTCGATCGCCTGGATGCCGTTGGTGCCCTCATAGATCGGGGCGATGCGGGCATCGCGCAGGTAGCGGGCAGCACCGGTTTCCTCGATGAAGCCCATGCCGCCATGGACCTGGATACCCATCGAGGCGACGTCGACGCCGGCGTCGGTCGAGAAGGATTTGGCGATCGGCGTCAGCAGGCTGGAGCGCTCCTGCCAGAACTTCGCCTTTTCGCCTTCGGCAGCATGCGTCATGTCGACGGCGTGGGCGCAGGCATAGGAGATCGCGCGCGAGCCCTGCGTCAGCGCCTTCATCGTCAGGAGCGTGCGGGCGACGTCGGGATGCTCGATGATCGGGCTCATGCCCTGCCCCGTCCAGCCCGGCGCCTTGCCCTGGGTGCGTTCCTTGGCAAAGGCGATCGCCTTCTGGGTGGCGGCGTCGGCAATGGCCACACCCTGCATGCCGACGGCAAGGCGGGCGTTGTTCATCATGGTGAACATGCAGGCAAGACCACGATTTTCCTCGCCGATCAGGTAGCCGATCGCGCCCTTCTCAGCGCCGAACTTGCCGTCGCCATAGATCATCGTGCAGGTCGGCGAGCCGTGGATGCCGAGCTTGTGTTCCAGCGAATGGCAGAAGAGGTCGTTGCGTTCGCCAAGCGAACCATCTGCATTGACCAGGAACTTCGGCACCAGGAACAGCGAGATGCCGCGCGTGCCTGCCGGTGCATCGGGAAGCCGTGCCAGCACCAGATGGATGATGTTGTCGGTAAAATCGTGTTCGCCCCAGGTGATGAAGATCTTCTGGCCGAAGATGCGGTAAGTGCCGTCGCCATGGCGCTCGGCGCGGGTCTTCAAGACACCGAGGTCGGAGCCGGCATGCGGTTCGGTCAGGTTCATGGTGCCGGTCCATTCGCCCGAGACCATCTTCGGCAGATAGGTGGCCTTCAGTGTCTCTGAACCGTGCTTTTCCAGCGCCTCGACCGCACCCATCGTCAGCGTGGGCCCAAGTGCAAAGGCCATGGACCCAGCATTCCACATCTCCATGGCGGCGACGTGCAGCATGTGCGGCAGGTTCTGGCCGCCGAACTCTTCGGGCGCCGTCAGACCGTTCCAGCCACCGCCGATCCAGTTGTGGTAGAGGTCGCGCCAGCCATCCGGCGTCTGAACCTTGCCGTCGACCAGACGCGAACCCTGCTTGTCGCCGACATCGCCGAGCGGCGCGACCTCATCGGTCGCGAAACGGCCGGCTTCCGACAGGATGGCATCGACCACGTCTTCGCCGAGCTCGCCGAGCGCACCGGAGTTGAGCGCCTCGCCCATGCCTGCCACGTGTTTCAGCGTGAACGCGATCTCGTCGACGGGTGCCTTGTACATGATGATCCTCCCAGATAGCCAAGGTGCGTGAGAGCGCTTCCTCGTTGCGCCGAACACTATTGATTTTTACGTAAACGTCAACGTCAATCCTGCATGCCATCCCGAGAAGGAAGCGGCGCCCGACTGTAACAAAACTGTCATCAAGCAGGCATAGAAGCCAAGGTTCAAGGCTCTCGCCAAGGCGTTCAGATGAACCTGATTTCCCCAGAAATACCCGGCATCGTCTGGGCCTATCGCTTCCTGCCGGGCGAAAGCCGCTGCCAGCGCATCGCCACCGACGCCTCGGTCGACAGCCTGCTTTCCGGCGACGGGTGGGTATGGGTTCATCTGGCGCTCTCCGACGCGCGCACGCCCGCCCTGATCGAGCGGATCGGCAATCTGCCGCCACATGCGGTCGCGACGCTCACCAGCCACGACACGCAGGCGGCGATAACCGTCTCCGACGACATCGTACACGGGACGCTGGTCGACTTCGAGCGCACCTTCGACGCGGTGACCAAGACGATCGGCTGGCTGCATTTCGCCGTCAGCGACAGGATCATCATCACCACCCGCCTGCATCCCTTGCGCAGCATCGATCGCGTCAAGGCCGCGGTGGAAAAGAGTGCCAAATGCGCCCGGCCGATCGATCTGTTCGAGATGATCGTGGTCGAGTTCCAGCGCACGCTGATTTCGCTGGTTCTGGAACTCACCGAGGACCTGAACGTCATCGAGGATCATGTCTATGGCGAGGCCGGCCATCGCCAGCAGCCGGGGCTGGCACCGCTGCGCCGGACCGTCGTTCGGCTGCACCGGCATTTGCGCACGATTCTCGCCTTGCTCAGACGCGCCGCAGCATCCGATGAAGACGAGGTGCCACCCGGTTTCATCGATGCGGCCGAGCGCCTCTCCGACCGGCTTGAAGCCGTGGATCGCGACGTCTTCGCGCTGCAGGAAAGGGCGCGGCTTCTGCACGAAGAGATCGACAGCAAGATCTCGTCGGAGACCAACCGCCACCTCTACATCCTGTCGCTGATGACCGCCTTCCTGCTGCCGCCGACGCTGGTCACCGGTTTCTTCGGCATGAACACCGGCGCCCTTCCCTTCGCCGACGGCACCGGCACGCTTTACGCGGCCCTGTTCATCGGACTGTCGATGGCATTCGCCTGGTGGATCCTGAGACGGATCGGCATTCTGTGAGCGGAAAAACGCGAGGGCCGGAGCTCAGGTCTCCGACCCTGCCGCCGGGCATCAGCTATAGGGCGAATAGCACTGCTGGCGGGGACCGCCATAGGGCTGATAGGTATTGTCGTAGGCCCTGTAGGAACGATAGCGGTCATAGCACCACTGCACATGGCGGCTTCCATAGACAGGTGCGGGCCGCGTGTAGCGCGGCGGCTGGACGATCACCACGCCGGCACCGAAGGCAGCCATCGGGTACCACCAGCCATTGTAATAGCGATAACCGGGCCTCCGATAGTTATAACCGCGATAGCCGTTGTAGTAGTAATAGCCGCCTCGACGCTCCATACCCGGCCGGCGATATTGCACGTTCACCGCATTGTTCTGTTGTTCGACCTGCGGCGGCGCCGGCACAAACGCCTGCGAGGGTGCCGCTGATGTCAGCAGTACCGCCGCGGCCATGAGCGGCGCAATCCATCTGCCTGTGCCGGATTTCATCGAATTCGTCATCAAAAACCTCCATAACCGAACGCACGGACCGGCCTCTCGAGACATTGAGGCACCGTTTCATCTCTGTTTGATTTCATCCCGGACCGACCTGGATCCGGGGATGCCCCTCAGCCGGGAGATCCGAAATCGACCGAAAACGCGTAAACTACCGGTTTTGTTCCATCTTCGGGCGTGGATAAGGGAGGTTCCGCCTCTTGTGGGACCGGTCGCAGGCCCGCGAACAGCGTAGCGATCTGGGGTTTTGCAGAGCGCCTCGCCTGTGCGTCTGCAAGCGCGCGGCACATCCAGCTCTACACAAGGCAACGCTCATATACAGCCAGAGGTCGCTATACTTTCGCTTCGGTCTCCAGCACAGTCGCTGCGGGGACTGAGATTTACGATGCATTAACGGTAATGTCGGCAATCTCATAGAATGGCCAAGCGGTGTATCTCCACGACAGGGATGATTCTGCGCCTCGGGACCTTCCTGGGTCTGATTTTCGCGGCAGCGATGGTTCGCGCCGGTGAACTGGAGCCCTGGAAGACCAAGTCAAACGCCATCATCGTCGATGCCTATGAAATGAACAGCATCGACTGGGAAGTGATGCTTGAGGACAAGCGCATCTCCGGCTTCATCGCCAAGGCATCCGATGGCCTGCCCGAGAGCTTCTCCTGCACCGGTGACCACAACGGCGACACCTTCAACCACTGCAAGACCATGTGGCGCAAATACGCCGTCAGCCGCGAGCTCTACCAGACCCGTCGCATGCTCGCCCGCTCGCATGGGCTGCTGTGGGGCGCCTATCACCTCGCACGCCCAGGAAATCCGGTAGATCAGGCCAACCACTTCCTCGACTACGCAGAGCCGCGCGACGATGAGTTGATGGTGCTGGACATCGAGGGGATCGACCCGGAAAAATACATGTCGCTCGAGGACGCGGCGATCTTTGCCGGCCACATCAAGACCCGGACCGGGCGTTATCCGATCCTCTACACCAACCACGTCACCGCCAAGTACATCGCCACGCACCGCTCGCGGTACCGGCTGCTGTCGCGGCTGCCACTCTGGTACGCGCGCTACAAGCCGGATATCCGCCAGGTCTTCCCGATGGGCAACTGGGAGAGCTATGCGCTGTGGCAGTTCTCTTCAGGCATCAATTGTGGCAAGCGGCGCTGCCCCTATCGTGTCCCGGGAACACTCGCCGACATCGACGTGAACGTCGCCGCTATGCCACCGGCGGCGCTGAAGGCAATCTGGGCGCAAGGGGCCTTGCTGCCCGAAAAGCCGCTACCGCTGACCCTTGTCGCCAAGGCAGAACAGGGAAGCGGCGTCAGCGCGATTGCCGAGGCGAAGGCCGCGTTCGAAACCGAACCACTGCTCGTCAGCCGCGCGGGCGCGACAAGCGGCGCCGGCAGCGGCGTCGACATGCTGGTGACTGGCTCGATCGATTTCGGCCGTCACGAGCGCGCGCTGCAAGTGGCGATCGCCGCCAGTGAAGCACCCATCCAGTGTCCCCATAGCTCCGCCGACACCGACAGCCTCAGGCGCGTCGCCGTCAGGCTGCTGCCCTGCAACGCCCGCTGAGCGGCACGTCGCGAGCCACAGCGTCAGGCTTCGATCTGGACATCCCCAAGCGGGCGCGAACAACAGGCGAGGATGTAGCCCTCGTCAATCTCGTCGTCGAGAATGCCACCATTGTGGTTCATATCCACCTCGCCGGCGACCTTCATGACGCGGCAGGTGCCACAGATGCCGCCCTCGCAGGCAGCCCCGATCCTCACCCCGTTGGCACGCGCCGCCTGCAGGATTGTCTGGCCCGGCTTGGCTTCGACCTCCTTGCCGCTCATGGTGAAGACGACCTTGGCGGCCTGCACTTCGCCATCGCCGCCGACACCGGCGCGCACTGCGATCTCTTCGGCCGCAGGCGCTGCCGCCGGCTGGAAGCTCTCCTCGTGATAGCGACTCATGTCGAAGCCGGTCGCCTTCAGCATTTCGCGCACACCGCGCATGAACGGTTCCGGACCGCAGCAGAACACGGTGCGCTCCAGGAAATCCGGCGCGAGCAGCGGCAGCTTGGTGCCGTCGATGCGCCCGCGCAGGCCGTGCCAGCCGTGCCGCGCCTCGTGTCCTTCAACGATAAAGCCGAGGTTGAGCCCGGGCATCTGTGTCGCCAGCACTTCCAGCTCGGAGCGGAAAAGCAGATCGTCCGGGCGCCGGGCGCAGGAGATAAAGGTCACGTCCGTTTCCGGCACGCAGTCCGCCATCCAGCGCGTCATCGACATCATCGGGGTGATACCCGATCCGGCCGAGATGAACAGATACTTGTCACCCGGATGCCGCACGAAGCTGAAATCCCCGAGCGGACCGAATGCCCTAAGCTTCATGCCGGGTTTCAGGTGGTCGAACATCCAGCGGGTACCGATGCTGTCGGCCTGCACCTTAACCGTGACGGCGATCGAGAGTGGTCGCGACGGCGTCGACGACAGCGTGTAGGTGCGCATGACCGGTTCGTCGCCGACGGGCAGTTCGAGGGTGACGAACTGCCCGGGCAGGTAGCGGAACCAGGCCGGCTTTTCCGCCCGGAAGGTGAAGGTCATGACATCGGCTGTCTCGACGACCGCCGAGGTGCATTCGAGCAGCTGCTGCCGGTCGATCCAGACGTGCAGCGCATCGAAGTGGTGGAAGGAGGACGCCATCTGCATGTCAGGCAACCCTCGAAAGCGGAGCGGCATCGCCCTTGAGGCGTTGCTCCATGAACTTGCAGTACCATTCGACGAACTGCATCACGCCGCCTTCGTGCTCCGGCGAATAGGGGCCGGGCTGATAGGCAGGCGAGCGGATGCCAAAGGCATTTTCCTCCACGATCTGACGGTCCTGGTCGTTGGTCTCGGTCCAGACGTGGGTCAGTTCTTCCAGGTTGTAGTCGACGCCCTCGACCGCATCCTTGTTGACGAGCCACTTCGTCGTCACCTGCGTCAGTTCCGGGCCGAGCGGCAGGACGCGGAAGGTGATGGCATGGTCGGCGAGCACGTGGTTCCAGGTCGTTGGATAGTGGAACATCAAAAGCGTACCGATCTGTTGCTGGTGGACACCTGCCGACAGGGCCTGGCGGACGGCGCGCGCGCCGGACATGGTATAGCTTTCGGCGTCGTCGACGAGCGGCATGCGGGCGGCGCGGAACTGTCCGGTCGGCGATATCTTGAACTCGCTCGGAAGCCCTTCCGCCTCGCACTTTGCCCAGTGCGCGGCAATCACTGGATCGTCCTTGGCGCCCTGAACGCCGGTTGCCGTCGGCGCTTCCGGATAGGTGCGGCAAAGCTCCGGGTGGTTGGCGGCGCAATGGTAGCACTCGCGGTTGTTTTCCCAGACGAGCTTCCAGTTGCCCTTCTCGATGATCGTGCTTTCAAAGGCGACCTTGGTTTCGCCGAGGCGATGCGGCGCGAGGTAGGGCAAGGCCAGTTCGCGGAAGGCCGCGAAGTCCATCGGATTTTCAGACAGGTTGATGAAAATGTAGCCGCCGACCGTTTCGCAATGGATCGGCTTCAGGCTGTGGGCCGCCTTGTCGAAGTCCTCGCCCATCTGGCGCGCAAAGAGCAGGCTGCCGTCGAGCTCGTAGGTCCACTGGTGATAGGGACAGACAAGCTTTGCCGATGACCCCTTGTGTTGCGTGCAGACGCGAGAGCCGCGGTGGCGGCAGGAATTGTGAAGTGCCCGGATCGTGCCCTGGCGATCGCGGGTGATGACGACGGGGAAATCTCCCACCTGGACGGTGAAATAATTGCCGGCCCTCGGGATCTCGCAGTCATGGCCGATGAACAGCCAGTCCTTGTACCAGATGTTCTCCAGATCCTGCCGGTAGTAGTCGGGATCGATGTAGAAGGCCCGATCGAGGCTGTAGCCGTCACGTCGGCCTTTCAGCCTGCGAAGCATATCGTTCCTGATGTCCATGTCCTGTCCTCATGCGCCATGTTTCGGAGAGGCAGGACAGGAACCCGCACGGGCGCATGCCCATGCGTTTGAGGCTCCGATCCGGCTGCCCGCCGCAACCCGTTACGGTTATGTCTGTCAAGGCTGGTTTCCGGGCTCAGGAGCCGTCCTTTGGGGACCTGCCCGGCGCCTTCCCGGACGAAACCGTCCAGTGGCCTTTTGCCGAGGCTTTCGCTCCACCACCGTTGCGGGGGCAGCGCCGGGATTTGACCGGCTTCCCAATTCTCCGCCCTCCCTTAAAGGCGGCACCTTGAGTGAGGATATGTAAGCGTGGAACCCATGCCGGCAGCTGCCAGATAGCGACATCCGTTTCCAGAAAGACGACACGCATCAATGAAGTTACGAAGGGCGAAACCGCAGAATGTTTCGCTTTATAAACAGATAGATAGATCAAAAAACCGGCAATTGCCGCGTTTTCGGCCCGGCATGGCGCGAGCGCGTGAGAGCTTCGCCAGATTGCGACATGACTTCATGACCCGCCCGACTTCTCCATCACCTCGCGGCGAAATCTTTCATTAACCATAAGCCATTAGCCTTGCCGGCGGACGAGTGGGTCCAACAGGCAGATGGCGCGCTGACGATCATGAGCAAGTTCAAGTATTACGATGCAGCGGCCGAAAGGCCGCCGGCGACCCCGGCGAAGGCGGCTGTCCATACAGAGTTCCTGCGCACCGGCCGGATCAACCGCCGTCAATGGATGCCGAGCGAGCGCCGGTATCTGAGCTACGAGGAAGTCGCAGACCGGACCGGCAAGAAACTGGCGACCGCCGGCGACACGACGCACAAGCGCATCAACGGCTTCCATTCATCGATCCAGTTCCCCAAGATGATCTTCCACCGCACGCTCGCCGGGCGGCCGCACCTCGGCTATTGCCACGTGACGGCGGCGCGCACCCCCGTTGCGCCTGCCAAGGACATCACCTGGTCGTTCTATTTCGCCAACTTCTTCTGCGAACTCGGCGACGAAAAGCACTTCTTCGAGCGGATCCAGACCGGCTATTCACGCATGTATTTCGCCGTCGCCATCGAACCGAACGCCGACGAAGGACAAATGGTCATCAACCGCAACATCCGCGATAATGGCTTGTTGTTCCGTACCGATGATCCCAAGGTGGCGCTGAAGAACGTGCTGATGCTGGGCGCCCGCGATGATGCGCTGCGCCGCATCATCCGCAGCCTCTGAGCCGACGACAGCTTGTGCTGAAAGAAGATCTTCTGTTTTCCCTGTGTGTCCGCTAAGGAAGCTTCCGGAAGGGGCACGGCATGGCTGACATCATAGACACTGGCAAGGAACCGGATCGCGCGATCGAGCGCGCCTGCGCCGTTCTTGCCGAGGGCGAGCCGGTCGCCATTCCAACCGAGACGGTCTACGGCCTTGCGGCCGACGCGACCAATCCCGATGCGATCAGCCGTATTTACGAGATGAAGGGGCGACCGCGCTTCAACCCGCTGATCTCGCATGTCTCGGACATGGCGATGGCGGAAGCTCATGTGCGGTTCGACCCGATTTCCCGGCGGCTGGCGGAGGCCTTTTGGCCCGGACCGCTGACATTGATCCTGCGGCAGCGGCAGGACAGTACCGTTCACGCACTTGCCTCAGCCGGCCTCGACACACTCGGCATCCGCATGCCCGAGGGTTTTTCGCGGCGGGTGATCGGCCGGTATGGCCGGCCGCTTGCGGCGCCCAGCGCCAATACGTCCGGCAAGATCAGCCCGACCAGTGCTGCCCATGTGGAAGCCGATCTCGGTGCCAAACTGAAGCTGATCCTCGATGCCGGCCCGGCCGAGATCGGGCTTGAGTCGACCATCATCAAGGTCGAAGACGATGCGATCCGGTTGTTGCGTCCAGGTGGCCTTGACGCCGCCGAGATCGAGCGTCTGCTCGACCGCCCCGTAGAGCGGCCGGAAACGGCGGGCGCGACGATCGAAGCGCCGGGCATGCTCGCCTCCCACTATGCTCCGGGCGCGGCCGTCAGGCTCGACGCTGCCGATGTTCGCCCCGGGGAAGCATTGGTCCGTTTCGGCGGCGGCCGGATCAGCGGCGAGGAACAGGCAGCCATCGTGCTCGACCTCAGTCCGACCGGCAACCTGAGGGAAGCGGCCGCCAACCTGTTCGACTACATGAAGCGTGCGGATGCGAGCGGCGCGCGGACGATCGCCTTCGGGCCAATCCCTTCGGATGGCTTGGGCGAAGCGATCATCGACCGGCTGCAGCGGGCAGCCGCCCCGAGAGAGTGACGTCTGCGGCGCACCGCTTTTCGCGCGTGCCCTTCTAACGATCGAGCCGCGATCACGGATAGGATCGCGGCATTGCTGCGGATCCCCGGTCCAAAACTGCGCCCACGGCGCAAAGCGAAGGCAGGCCATGACCACGCTCCCCTCTCCCGAACTGATTGCGTCCTTCGCCGAGATCGTCGGCAGCGCCAACCTGCTCACGGCCGAAGCCGACAAGGCGCGCTATCTGGTCGAGTCCCGCGGGCTATACCGAGGCACGACGCCGATGGTGCTTCGCCCCGGTTCGGTCGACGAGGTCTCGCGGATCATGAAACTCGCCAGCGCGACCCGCACGGCGATCGTGCCCCAGGGCGGCAACACCGGCCACGTCGCCGGGCAGATCCCGCGCGAAGGCCAGGCGGATGTCGTGCTTTCTCTCGAACGACTGAACCGGATCCGCGACATCGATCCGGTGGGCAACGTCATTGTGGCAGACGCCGGCTGCATTCTTGCCGAACTCCAGAAGGCGGCCGATGATCACAAACGGCTGTTCCCGCTGTCGCTCGGCTCAGAAGGATCGGCGCGGATCGGCGGCAACCTGTCCACCAATGCCGGCGGCACCGCTGTGCTCGCCTATGGCAACATGCGCCAGCTTTGCCTCGGCCTTGAGGTGGTGTTGCCGACCGGCGAGATCTGGGACGGCTTGCGCCGGCTGAAGAAGGACAACACCGGTTATGACCTGCGCGACCTGTTCATCGGCGCCGAAGGCACGCTCGGCGTCATCACCGGCGCCGTTCTGAAACTCTTCCCCAAACCACTCGGGCACCAGGTGGCCTTTGCCGGCGTCGGCAGTGTCGAAGACGCGCTCGCCCTCTTCGACAAGGCCTCCAGCCTCTGCGGTCCTGCGCTGACCGGCTTCGAACTGATGCCGCGGCTCGGCGTCGAATTCACCACCAAACACATCCCCGGCGTTCGCGACCCGATGGACACCGTCCATCCCTGGTATGCGCTGGTCGATATCTCGACCTCCGACACGGCCGAAAGCGCGCAACGGATGGTGCAGGACCTGATGGAACAAGGCTTTGCCGCCGGGCTCATCGAAAATGCCGTGATCGCCGCCAACGAGACCCAGGCCAAGGCGCTGTGGCATATGCGCGAAAGCATGTCGCCGGCGCAAAAGCCCGAGGGCGGTTCAATCAAGCACGACGTTTCGGTGCCGGTCTCAAGTATTCCCGCCTTCATGAAAGAGGCGGATGCCGCCGTTCTGAAAGCGATCCCCGGCGCGCGGATCTGCTCCTTCGGCCACATGGGCGACGGCAATATCCACTACAACATCTCGCAGCCTGTTGGAGCCGACAAGCAGGCCTTCCTCGACCGCTGGCGCGAGATCAACGCCATCGTCCATGGCATCGTGCTCAGCTACAACGGCTCGATCTCTGCCGAACACGGCATCGGTCAACTGAAGCGCGACGAACTCGCCGAGATCCGTGCGCCGATCGAAATCGACCTGATGCAGCGGATCAAACACGCCTTCGACCCGGCCGGTATCATGAACCCCGACAAGGTGCTGCGCGCAAAGTGACGCCTGCCGCAAACTGAAGAGCGGCATGCCTGGAAATGCCGTTCAGCAGGCTGCCTCCGATTAGCGACCGCCTGCCCGCAACTGCGAGAGCGACAGCAGCGTTTCGGCACTGACCCCGCTTCCAGCGCTACCGCTGAGGATCGCCAGTCCCGCTGAGACGTCGGTGTTGTTCTCGACGTCATAGAGCGCCGTGAACCGCTGCAGGAGCTTTTCAAGCTTCTCGGGATCCTGCAGGTCCTTGATGTCGACAACGCGCTCGATATAGGCGGCTTGGGCCTCGATCTTGGCGTTCTGCAAGCCCTCCGGCATGCTGTAGGCGGTCTTGATCACCTGGGAGAGTGCCGGCTCGGCCAGGATATCGTAGGCCGTATTGATGTCGGGTGCCTTGCGCTTGAAGTAGAGCGCCAGGCGAATGCCACCGTTGTCGGCGCCTTCGCTCTCTTCGAGCGACTGGTTGAGGAAAAGATCGGCGGTGGTGATCAGCCCGCGCCGGGTCTGGATCTGTCCCGCCTCGCCGCGGACGATCTTGCCCTCCTTGTCGAAATTGAAGGACGCAACGATCTCGCGATACTTCAGCCCGTTCGGATCGGTGTTGATGAAGCTCTTGGGGTCGTCGAGGTCGGACGCGAACATATCCTTGAGATAGTCGGTCTTGACCGTCTCCGGGTCGATGCCCGCGCTAACGAGGACAAGATCGACCAGGCGCCGATTGCTGAGGAAGGCGTCGAGCGTCTCGACCTTCTCGATCTCGGCGGCATAGTACTTTGCCTCCTCCTGGGCCTTCTCCTTGGCGACCTTCTTTTCTTCGTCCGTACCGAAACGCGACTTGGCAATCACATAGGCCTTGGCCGTGTTCATGATGTCAGCTTCGCTCTGCGCCAGTTTCGGTGCCCCGAGCGTGCCGTCGGGATTAAAGTTGAACGCCTTGGCGAGTTTGACGTAGCGCTCGTCGCGCAACGAGTTGGCGTAGCTTTTCGGATCGTTGAGATCGCTGGTCAGGACCCGCTTCAGCGTGCTGGAGCTCAACCCCTCGCCGTCGAGCCCAAAGGTGCGCAGGACGAAGTTGGTCACATCGGTGCTGGCCAGCAGTTCGTCGACCGACTTCATTGTTCCGACCACAAGCTTGAAGCGCTTGATGAGGGCCTCGTCCTCAGAGTCACTCTTGTCGTTGTAGCGCACCATGTAGCCATCAGATGTCGTCTTCATCTGGTCGGCGGTCTGCGCGGTTTTGCCGGCCTGCAAGGTACCGTCGGTTTGGAAGTTGAAGGCCTCAAGCATCTTCTTGTAGGCGGCGTTGTATTCACCGCCATATTTGTTCACGTAGCTTTCCGGGTCATTGATGTCGCTGGTGAGAATATTCTCCACCGTTGACTTCATCGTCGTCGCCGACGGCAGCCCGAAAGCCGTGACGACGTAGTTGAACAGGCGCGTATCGGCGACGAGGTCCGAAACCTTGGTGATGCTGCCGATCTTCTGTTCGTAATACTCCTTGTTGAGCAGTGCGCCAGCACCGGTCAGGCGCGAGCCGCCCGACGGGGTCGTGCCCGGGCGCACGAACACATAGGCCTCGTTGAGCAGCGCCTTCTTCTCATCGCTGATTGCCTTCTGGCCGGCCGGCACGCTGCCGTCGGCGTCGAAATTGAAAGTCTGCGCCAGCTGGATATAGATCTCGAGACTTCTGAGCTTTCTGTCGAGTGTCGACACTTCCAGCGAGAGCTGCTGCTGCAGTGCGGGTGCCTCATCGCGCGGCGGCAGCCTCGCGTCGAGATCCGCCACGATCGCGTTCTGCTCGTCGATCTTCGTTTGAATAGCCGGCTTGTCGGCATCGGGCGCTGCCGCCAATTGCTGCGTCAGGCTGGTGATCTGCGCAAGGGCCGTATCGCGCGCGCCGAGGTCCGTCAAAAGCTTCGATGCCTCGGTCAGTCTCGTCTTGGCAGCCGTCTGGTCCGCGGTCAGGGTTGCAGGATCGCTGGTGAGCGCATTGCGGACTTCCGTGTAGGAGAAGGTCTTTGTGTCCAGGCCAAAGATCTGAAATGCAAAGGAGCGCAGCTTTTCGTTACCCAGGAACTGGTCGACATCCGTGACCAGATCCATGGCCGCGCCAAAATAGGCCATCTCCTGCCGCATGACCGTGTCGAGATTGGTGATGCGATCGTTGTAAAGGCCGATCAGCGCATCCTGTTGTGCGCTGGTTTGAGCCACTGCCGTTGCCGAGCTGAAATTGAAGGCCTCTGCGAAATTGCGATAGCGTTCATCCGTGAGACGATTGGCGAAGCTGTTGTCGTCCTTCAGATCGCTTTCCAGGACCTTGCGCATGAAGGCCTTGGCATAGGTCATGTCCTCCAGGCCATGCGCCTTCATCGCGTAGGAGTAGAGCCGGTAGTCGTCGAGGAACGCGTCGACGGTTTTCACCTTGCCGATGTTGTCCTTGTAGTACTGGGCCTCGCGCGCGATCTGCGGCTGCTGGGCAACACGATTGAGGCTGCTGCGCAAATCACGCGTGATGCGACTGTAGTCGAGATAGGTCGATACCATGGCTGGCCCCGTCGATTACCCATGGGGCGGCCAAACCACCCCCGAAACAGAATTCTGACGCGTCATGATTGCAGGACTGGCTTGTGTGTGGCTTTTCGCCCGCCGCTTCGAGCCAGTCGCCCTTGCCCGGGATCGGAACAAAGCCGCCGAACGCGTTGACGAAACGGAAACCCTGGCCGGTCGGCTTTTGCTAACCATCGAAAAACGCAAAGTTTTCTTAACCGCGATTCTTAAGTCGTTCGGAAAGGGGGGCGCCTATTCTCCAGCCCATAGAGGACGAAAAGTCCCGACGAGAAGACCGGAAACCGGCTCTCAAGGAAAAACAAGGGCGATTTGAAATGCGCAACACACTCTCTCAACCCGCATGGGTCGAAAACACGCTCCGTCTTGATCCGAAGCGCTTTCCACAACAGGCAAGCTACGCTTTGCGCGGTCATACGGGCAATGTCACGATCAGCCTGGACGAGCGTGGCGCTGTTCTGCGCAAGGTGCTACCATCAAGCGGCCTGCCGCTTTCGATCGCATTGCCGGCGCGGGCATTCAAAGGGGTAGCGGCACGCGCGATCGATCACGGCGACGGAGACGTTACAGTGACGCTTGAACTTCATCACGACGACCCGGACCTCTGCGTACCGCTGCTCGTCGCACACGACCTGTCCGACATCGCCGCCGACTGGCGTGCCTGGGCGGAGGCCTATCGCATTCCCATGCTGATGGTCGAAGCGGATGGCGTGGCAAGACCATTGGAAGAACATCTGGGCGATGTGCGTACGGCTCCGGTCAAGCCGCGCCGCCGCCACTCCTTCTTCGCCGACCGCCGTCCGCGCTTCCTGGTGCGCCGCTCAACCGGCACGCTCGGTGTCCACATGAGGATCGACGGGCGCGAGATCATCGCCCGGAGCTAATTCCGCAGCAGCACCTCCAGCGCAACAGCCGGCCGTTCCCTGCGGCCGGCTGTTGTCGTTTGTTCTAGGCAGTGCCTGCTTCAGCGACCTGCGGCAAGGCGCGCCCACCGCATTCGCCCGCCTCGCGCCCCTCGTCCCTTGGAGGTTTTCCCAACGGACAACCGTACCCGAATTTTCCCGAGAATTGTCGGAGATGTTCCCGCGGAAACAGTGCCATCGCCTTCTTCGTGCCATATCGGCTTCATAGCCAAGATGACGAGAGAAGGAGAAACCCGATGCGCAAGCACATCGCCTCAGCCGTTGCCGCCATCCTGTCCAGCTTCCGTGCGCGTCACGAAGCGAAGAAGCGCAAGGCAGCCCGCGAGATCAGCTGGGCGTAACGCTTATTGGCGACCCGCAACCGCGGGCCGACTCCAAATGATGAAGACGATCCTCCGTCGCGACGGAGGATTTTTCATATCAGGCGAATGACAAGCGCCAACACCAGCCCGACAAAGATAATCAGACCGACGATCCCGTTGAACTTGAACAGTTGCAGGCACTGCGCCGCGTCGTGGATGTTCAAGACAAGGATCTGATAGATCAGCAGCGTCGCTGCGATCAGAAGCCCGAGATAGGCAACTGCGCCAGCTCCGGCAGCGAGAAACGACAGGAACAGAAGCAGCGTCGCGATGCCATAGAGGCCGATCAGCCACGGCCGCGGGTTGTCCCCGAACCGTCTTGCCGTCGAACGCACGCCGATCAGTTCGTCGTCCTCCTTGTCCTGATAGGCGTAGATCGTGTCATAGCCGATCGTCCAGGCGATCGCCGCACCATAGAGCAGCACGGATGCCAGCGACAATGTGGCGAATTCCGCGGCCCATCCCATCAGCGCGCCCCAGGAAAAGGCGAGGCCGAGGAAGAATTGCGGCCAATCGGTGAAGCGCTTGGCAAAGGGATAGATCGCGACGATCGCCAGCGACAGGATGCCGAGCACGATGGAGAAGCTGTTGAACTGCAAGAGCACGACGAGGCCGACGAGCGCCTGCAGCACCATGAACACTTTCGCCTGGAGACGCGAGACACGCCCCGACGGCAGCGGCCGCGAGCGTGTCCGGGCAACCTCCATGTCGATGTCGTGATCGACGATGTCATTATAGGTGCAGCCGGCACCGCGCATGGCGACTGCGCCGGCGAAAAACAGGAAGCAATGGAACAGGAAACGTCCGAGCGAGAACTGGCCGGATGCGGCCGCCGCACCGGCAGCGAGCGCCGCGGACCAGAGGCAGGGCAAGAGCAGCAACTGCCAGCCGATCGGGCGGTCCCAGCGGGCAAGCTGCGCATAGGGCCAGAGTGCGCGCGGCAGCGCGCGATAGACCCAGTTATTGGATGGCGCGTCATGGACGCGTCCGGAATCGGCGGAGAACGTGTTCATGCCCCTGTTTGACGCCGCCTGCCCGGCCGGTCAAGCGGCGAGATCGCCGCGGCCCTGCCGCATCGCCAAACGTATCAGGGGAGACTGAAATCGAAGCGGTAGGTCGCCGACAGGCCGACCATGAACTGGTCGCGGCTGCCACGTTCGCGCACGAGGCTGGAATCGGCGGCCGGCCCCAGCAGACGCCTGTATTCGGCATAGGCGCTGGTATCGAGCTTGTCCGTCGCCTGCCAGGTGATGGCCGCACCGACACCGGCCGAACCGACACCACCGCCGGGGTTGTAGGGGCTGAGCCCGGAGGCCGCGGCTTCGCGGGCATTTACGCCATAATAGGCGTCGTAGTAGTCGCTTGTGGCGGCCGTCAGGCGCGGCCCGCCGGAAATGCGAACGGTGCTGCTGATATCGGTAAAGGCATCTGCGGCAATATCGGCGACGACACCATCATGGCTGCGGATGCCCTGGCGGACCTCGGCGCGCACGCGCAGCCAGTCCGTCGGGTAGACCTCCGCGAAGCCGCCGAGCTCCCCGCCGAACTTGACCGGATCGAGCCCGCTCAGATCGCTCGACGTATCGGCATCCCGTTCAAAGATGAACTTTCCGACGACGCCTGCACGGAAACTTCCCTGGTCGACCAGCGCATAGGACATGTTGTCGTTGCGCGAGGAGAAGCGGACAGTGCTGCCGGCCTTGCCGAGCGAAATCAACGGCGCCGCCTGGAGCATGCGCTTCGAGGCGCCTTCATATTTCGGGCCGAGAAAGCCGGTGGCGCCGACCTTCAGGTACCAGTCACCGGACCACAGGTACCGGCCGTCGCCGGCCGAAGCGGCGCTCGCAGACAACAAGAGGGTTCCAGAAAAAAGAATAAGAGAACGGATACGCAAGAAACAACTCCGGAAGAATCATTCGCCGGGGCGAGGTTTTGACCGTGCCGATGCGCTGAGGCCACCTGGGTGGATTGGCACAGGGCGACTTATTGGCCGTTGTTGCTACGATTCCGTTAACTAGGTCAATTCAACCTTCCTTTGCCATGTTCCGCACACGGACCACCAATTACTGGCCGAGATAGGTCTTCAAATAAACGCTCGGCGGACTGCCGAGCATGCGGCGGAACATGGTGGTGAAGGCTGCGACGTTCTCGTAGCCGGCATCGAGCGCCACGTTGGTGATCGGCTCACCATCGGCAAGCAGCGGCAGCGAGGCGAAGATGCAGGCCTGCTGTCGCCAGGTGACGAAGCTGACACCGGTCTCGTTGCGAAACAGCCGCGTGAACGAGCGCCGGCTGAGCCCCATGCGGTCGGCCCACTGGTCGATGCTGGCGCCTGCCGACGGCGCCTGAAGGAACTGACGGCAAAGGGCTGCAAGCTTCTCGTCGCGTGGGAACGGCAGGCCGAGCGGCCTCTCCTGCAGCCGGCCGATTTCCTCCAGAAGAAGATCGGTGATCAGTTGCTCGCGTCGCTCCGACATCGTCTCGTTTTCGACGCTGACGAGCGCATCGACCAGGCTGCCGGCCAGGGGGTTGATTTCCATGACCATCGGCCGGTCAGCGCGCAGGAGTTCCGGTGCGAAATAGATCGAATGCATGCGCACGTCGCTGATCATCTCGGCCGAGTGCTCGGTGCCTGCCGGGATCAAAAGGGCGTGGCCGGGCGGAACCATCCACCGTCCGCGCTCGGTGCGCATCAACACGACACCCCCTCGCGCCCACCAGAGTTGGGTGCGCGTGTGGCTGTGGAAGGGAACCAGCAGACCCGCATTGTAGTCGCGTCCGAGCGCGAGCACGGGCGCGTTCCCCGTTTCGACCCAGTCGAGATTTCGGAAATGATCCTCGTCCGGCAACTGAGGCAGGGGAAACCGACGGTTCGACAATTGGCCCACTCGCGAAAGAAATCGACCACATCACAAAAGCAGGCCAATCGCAACCTCAGTACAGATAGCCCACGCCGAACACAACCCTTAAGACGGCAGGAACATCCATGTCTTCAGTGACTTCAACCGCCGGCTTCACGCCGGAAAAGACGGCTTTCTCCGTCATCCTGGCTGTCAGCTTCTGCCACATGCTGAACGACATCATGCAGTCGTTGCTGACCGCGCTCTATCCGCTGCTCAAGGCCAACTATTCGCTCGACTTCGTACAAATCGGCCTGTTGACCTTTACCTTCCAGCTGACGGCATCGATGCTGCAGCCGATCGTCGGCATCGTTACCGATCGCTGGGCCCTGCCCTATTCGCTGCCGCTTGCCATGCTGTCGACCTGCAGTGGCTTGATCCTGCTTGCCAATGCGCACGACTTCTGGGTGCTGCTCGTCGCGGCGAGCCTCATCGGCATCGGTTCGGCGATCTTCCATCCGGAATCCTCCCGCATCGCCCGGCTTGCCTCGGGCGGCCGCCACGGCCTGGCGCAGTCGCTGTTCCAGGTCGGTGGCAATGCCGGCAGCGCCATGGGGCCGCTGCTTGCCGCCTTCATCGTCATTCCCTTCGGCCAGGGCAGCCTCAGTTGGTTCTCGATCGTCGCGATCATCGGGTTCTTCGTGCTCTCCTGGGTCAGCACCTGGTATGTGCGCCATCGTCGCACGACGATGAGCCGCCCGGCGCCGAGTCGCGCTCTTCCCCTGCCCAGGGGCCGGGTGATCTGGGCGGTTGCGGTCCTCGTGCTTTTGACCGCCACAAAGAATATCTACATGGCGAGCATCTCCAGCTACTTCACCTTCTTCGTCATCGAGAAGTTCGGTGTCGAGGTGCAGCAGGCGCAGTTGATGCTGTTCCTGTTCCTGGGTGCAGCGGCTGCCGGAACCTTCCTCGGCGGGCCGATCGGCGATCGCTTTGGCGCCCGCTTCGTCATCTGGTTTTCGATCCTCGGCGTCATCCCCTTCGCCCTGATGCTGCCCTATGCGAACCTGTTCTGGACCTGCGTGCTTTCCGTTGTCATCGGCCTGATCTTCTCTTCGGCCTTCTCGGCGATCGTCGTCTTCGCCCAGGAACTGGTGCCGGGACGGGTGGGACTGATTGCCGGCGTCTTCTTCGGCTTCGCCTTCGGCTTCGGTGGCATGGGGGCAGCCGTGCTCGGCATCTTTGCCGACCGACAGGGCATCGAGTTCGTCTATACCGTGTGCTCCTATCTGCCGCTGCTCGGGATCCTCACGGTGCTGCTGCCGAAGATCCCGGCGAGATAGGTCTTGCCGGCTGAAAATCAACCTGCCTCCTTAACCGGGCGCCGCCACGCGGCGCCCGGTTCCGTTTGTGCGGCAACCGACATTCGACACCCGGCTATTCGTCGCAGCCCTACGTAATCATTCATCAATTTTTGCGCGCTACGGTCGTCGGACGGGCTTGGGCAGGGGTATACAATGCAGGGGCGAACGGCGATTCCGGCCTTTCTGGCGACGTTGCTATTTGCAACGGCGGCACCGGCCGAGACGCTCAATCTCCTCATCTGGGAATCCTACATCGACCAGAAGATCCTGGACCGCTGGACGCAGATTACAGGCGTCGCGGTGCACCAGGTCTATTACGACAGCGGCGACACGCGAGACGAGGTGCTGGCCGATCCGAACAACCGTGTCGACCTGGTGGTCACAGGCGAAAACAGCGCTGCTCTCTTCGGTCGCAAGGGCGTGCTCGAGAAGCTCGACGAGACCAATGTCGCCTCGCTCCGGGATTATGACGAAAGCTGGCGCAAGCGCTGTTCGGGACACGGCCTGCCCTATCTCTGGGGCACGATGGGCATCCTCTATCGCTCGGATGTCGTGACGGCCGTGCCGACGTCCTGGCAGGACCTCATGCGCCCGGCTCCGGCGCTTGCCAAGCACGTCGCCATGTACGACGACCACAACGAGGCCTTCGTCGCGCCTTTGATGCTGCTTGGCCAATCGATCAACACCAATGACAGCACGACGCTGAAAGCCGCCTTCGCGATGATGAAGGAACAGGCGCCTTCGGTGCTGACCTACGAATACGTCATCAGTTCGATCCAGAATCCAGCGGTCAGCAAGGATATCTATATCGCGCTTGGCTATAGCGGCGACCAGCACGTGCTGAACGAAAAAGCCGGCACCCCCGGCCTCTGGCACTACGCCGTTCCCAAGGAAGGTACGCTCTCCTGGCTCGACTGCATGTCGGTCGTCGCCAAATCACCAAACAAGGACAGGGCGCTGGCGCTACTCGACTATCTCGGCTCGCCGGGAAGTGCTGCGGCAAACGCGCAGGCGCTCAATATGCCGACGGCCAGCAAGGCGGCGTTTGCACTTCTTCCTGAAACCATGCGCGCCGACCCGGCCATCTACCCCTCACCCGACATCCTGGCCAAAAGCCAGTATCAGCAGGAACTGTCCACAGAGTCGGTACAACTACGCCGGCGCATCATCAGCACATTGGCGAATTTCCAGTGAACCTCGGCAAACGCGCGCTCATCCTGATCTTTCCCGTGGTGCTTGCCGGCTATCTGCTGGCAGCGGTCTCGGTCCACGTCACCCAGAGCCGCTCGATCCGCGCGCTCGAACACGCCAAGCTGTCGCAACGCCTCGAACATGCGGCCGCCGTCTTCCAGAACGAGATCGGCCGCAGCAAGGGCTTTCTCAACGCGCTTCTGAACGGCAATTCGCTACGCCAATATGTGTCTGAAACCGATGAAAGCTACCGCGCCAACGCGCTCGGCGTCCGGTTGCAGGAGAGCGTCAAATCGCTTCTGGATGATCCAACCGGCTACGTCTCACTGGCACTGCTGACGTCAGACCTGAAGTCGGAATACTATTTCGAGAACAGCTGGGATCCTTTTGCCCAGATCGACGATGCCCAGCTCAATCTCGCGCGCCGGCTGATCCGTGAAGACAAGCTGGCAGACTGGACCTACATCTACGACGCCGGGCAAAGGCCCCGCATCGTCTATTCCTTCTTCCTCGATCCAGTCGCTTTCGCCCGCCCCCTGCCGAGCAAGAAGACAAGCGCTCTGCTTGTGCAAGTCGCGATCCAGCCGGACCGTTTCCTCGACATGCAGCAGGCGCTGAAGAAGGAATACGGCTCCGACATCGTGCTCCAGCCGTGGCCGCTGGCGATTACCGACGACCTTTCGGCAAGCGTGCACCTCGGCCCCTCACTTTACGCGACGCTGACCGTCCCGAGCGAACATTTCGACGCCCTGATGGCGCGGCAGAAGATCCTGCTGGCGCTCGGCGCCGTCGCCATGAGCCTGTTCTCCATCTGGCTGATCATCCTGCTGATCCGCCGCTTCATCACCGATCCGATCGCCACCCTCGATGCCAATGTGATGGCGGTGATGGTGGGCGCGCGTGACGAGATCCGCGACATGGAGGAAAAAGGCGAGATCGGGCGGCTGACGGAAAATATCCGCGAACTGCACCGGCAGTCGGTGCAATCGCTCAAGCTGGTGCAGCGCAGTTCCTGGACCGATACGCTGACCGGTATCAGCAATCGCGGCCATTTCAATGCGCTTGCCGCCGGTGCCGTGCGCGAAGCCATTGCCGCAGGTGAGAAATGCAGCCTGATGTTCATCGACATCGACAACTTCAAATTCGTCAACGACAAGCACGGCCATGAGATCGGCGACGAACTCTTGAAGACCCTGGCCGTGCGCATCGGCGAACTTGTGGATGCGATCACCGAACGGCGCGGCCAGAAGCCGGCCATTCTCGCCCGTCTCTCAGGCGACGAGTTCGCCGTGCTGGTGCGCTCGCGCCCCGGCGACGGGACGGTCCGGGAAATCTCCGGCGCCATCCTGGCACTGTTCGAGGATGGTTTCGAGGTCTCCGACAAGCGTTATCCTGTCACGGCGAGCATCGGGGCAGCGATCTGCCCTGACGACGCAACCAACCTTGCCGAACTGATTTCGAACGCCGATGCGGCGATGTACCAGGCCAAGACCAGCGGCAAGAACCGCTCCGCCCGCTTCTCGCGCGCGCTGCACGACAAGCGCACGCGGCTGCGGCAGATCCAGGACGAACTGCGATCGCTCGATCCGGACGAACAGTTCCATCTCGTCTATATGCCGATGGTCAATGCGGAGGGCCGCGTCACCGGCTGCGAAGCGCTGCTGCGCTGGTACTCGCCGGTTCTTGGCAACGTCACCCCGGACGAGTTCGTCCCGATCGCCGAGAGCTCCGGCCTCTTCACCAAGATCGACTGGTGGGTGATCAACAAGGCCATGTCGGACTGCGCCCAGCTCAAGGCCCTGTTCGGCCCGGAAACGGTGCTGGCCATCAACATCTCGTCGGCCGAACTGCATTCCAAGGCGATCGCCGATCATTTTTCCGAGTGCCTTGAGCGGCATGGGCTGGAAGCCCGGTCGATCGAGATCGAGCTCACCGAGACCTTTGCCGTCAAGTTCAGCGACCAGCTTCGCCGCAACATCGATGCGCTGCGCCAGAAGGGTTTTCGTCTGTCGATCGACGATTTCGGCGCCGGCTACACCTCGGTGCAGCAGATCATCGAATACACGGCCGACACCATCAAGCTCGACCGGGCCCTGGTCTCGAACCTGACCGCGTCGCAATCCTTGCCCGTGCTCAAGGCGTTGATCGGCCTCTGCCACGCCAAGGATGTCGCCGTCGTCGGCGAAGGGATCGACACGCCGGAAAAGCTCTCGATGCTGACGGCGGCCGGTTGCGACATCTTCCAGGGCTATCTCATCAGCAAACCGTTGCCGATCGAGGATCTCGGGATCTGGGCGTTGACGCGCACCATCCGCTACGCCGCCGACGACGGGCGCGAGGATGTGCAAAACCGCCAGGCGACCGCCTGAACGGCGCCGATCAGCGGGATTCGCCGCCGCGAACCGCCTTTCCCCTTGACCTCGCCGCCCTGCCGTCCTAACCGCAGCGCAGCAATTTCGGGATATCGGGGGCTGCAATGAAGGTTCTTCTGATCGGATCGGGTGGGCGCGAGCACGCTCTTGCATGGAAGATCGCGCAGTCGCCCAAGCTGACGGCGCTCTACGCCGCACCGGGCAACCCGGGCATCGCCGAAGAGGCCACCATCGTTGCCCTCGATACGGAAGATCACGCCGCCGTCGCCGCCTTCTGCCGCGACCAGGCGATCGATTTTGTCGTCGTCGGCCCCGAGGGGCCGCTGGTCGCAGGCCTTGCCGACGTGTTGCGCGCCGCTGGTATCCCCGTCTTCGGCCCGTCGGCTGCAGCGGCCCAGCTTGAAGGCTCCAAGGGCTTCACCAAGGACCTCTGCGCCCGCTACGACATTCCGACTGGCGCCTATGGCCGCTTCAGCGATGCGGAAAGCGCCAAGGCCTATGTGCGCGACCAGGGTGCGCCGATCGTCATCAAGGCCGATGGGCTTGCCGCCGGCAAGGGTGTCACCGTTGCGATGACGCTCGACGAGGCGCTTGCCGCCGTCGACGACTGCTTTGCCGGCGCCTTCGGTGCTGCTGGTGCCGAAGTCGTCGTGGAAGCCTATCTCGATGGTGAAGAGGCAAGTTTCTTCTGCCTCTGCGACGGCACGACGGCGCTGGCGCTCGCCTCCGCCCAGGATCACAAGCGCGTCGGCGACGGTGATACCGGACCGAACACCGGTGGCATGGGCGCCTATTCGCCCGCCCCGGTCATGACGGCGGAGATGATCGAACGCACGATGAAGGAGATCATCGAGCCGACGATGCGCGGCATGGCGGAAAGCGGCCATCCCTTCTCAGGCGTCTTCTTTGCCGGCCTGATGATCACCGCCAAGGGACCGGAACTCATCGAATACAATGTCCGCTTCGGCGACCCGGAGTGCCAGGTGCTGATGATGCGGATGAAGAGCGACATCCTGCCGCTGCTCTATGCTGCGGCAACCGGCACGCTCTCCGGTATGAGCGCCGAATGGCGTGACGAGACGGCGTTGACAGTGGTGATGGCCTCGAAGGGTTACCCGGGAAGCTATGCCAAGAACACGCCGATCGGCACCCTTCCCGCGGCATCCGACACCACCAAGGTGTTTCATGCCGGCACAGCCATGAAGGACGGCGAACTGGTTGCGACCGGCGGCCGCGTGCTCAATGTCACCGCGACCGGGAGCAGCGCCAGCGCGGCCAAGGACAAGGCCTATGCGGCCGTTTCGGCTGTATCCTGGGACAACGGCTTCTACCGGCATGATATCGGCTGGCGCGCGGTCGCCCGCGAGCAGGCCTGACACCTCCCTTCCTTAAGCGATTCCGTCGCCGGATCATTCTATTTTTACCAATTCTCCTGACGGGAAAGTAAGGGAGAGCGCATATTCTCGCCGCCAACAACGCGGGAGAAACCGATGCGCCTGTCGCTGATCACCACCGTCCTTGGGCTTGCTGCGGGCACTGCGGCGGCGCAGTCAGTCGAGGCGGTCGTGTCCGGCAGCACCGACAATGCCAGCGTCGCTACAGTTTCCTGCCCCCAGTGCCCGCCGCTGCAGTCGAAAAAGAAGGTGACCTACGTCGTCCCTACGATCGACCACGGCACCGAAACCATTGAGCTCAAGAAGATCAACGGCGAGATGAAAGTCGTACGCACGGAAGCCTGGCTCGGTGGCTCGCCGGTCGTCTTCGTCAGCAAGCCGTCGCAGGGCATCATGCAAGCCGCGAGCAAGGGCGACGACACCGCAACAATCACGGTGTCGAACGATGCGGACGTCGAGAATCCTGACATGCCTGAGGAGAAGATGCTGACGATCGACCAAACCGCGAGAACCGCGGCCGTGACACCCGTCAGCGCGTCGATGGCTCCTGCGCCCGTGGTTGAGGACGGCTCACAGCATTTTGATCCGTCCGCCCTCGAACTTCGGCTAAACTAGCCCTCTATCGGGAAAGTTCCCTGCCCCGCTCAGCCGTCCCCTGCATCCAGGCTGACGGGCGTTTCGCTGCACAGCGAGAGATTGCGCCCCTGAGAGAAGCAGGGGCGCAATCTTTTGTTATGACTGGTCCAGTGCTTCGACGCGCGCGACGAGTTGCTCGATTTCCCTGTCCGAATAGACCTCGATGCCGTTGCCGGCGAGCAGCGCGGCCGTGACACCTTCGCCCGAATGACGCGCGCCTGAAAAGCTGCCGTCATAGACAAAACCGGACCCGCAGGACGGGCTGCCGTCGATCAACAATGCGAAGCGACAGTCGGCTTCCTGCGCCAGAGACAGGGCGTTCTCAGCCGCGCGGACGAAACCTTCCGTCACGTCGCGGCCGTTGATTTCGAGCACCTTGGCCCGGCCTGCAAGCACATCGCTGCCGACGGCGCCGGCAGCAATCTCGGCTGGCGGGCGTGGCACTGGCATGCCGGCCGACATCTCCGGACAGATCGTCACAAGGCGGCCCTCGGCCCGCCAGCGATCGATCGCCGGGTGCAGGAGCGGCTTCGACTGGCCGTCATAGCGGACGGCATGGCCCATGAGACAGGCACTGACGAGGATTTTTGCGGGCATGCGTCCCTCCTACTCCGAGGCAGCCCCGTCAGCAAGCGCGATCATGCATGCCGCCGCTGCACCTAGATCCAGCGGTCGTTGTCCGCCGTGCGCTCGCCGCCTTCATGGCCGGTGTTGATCGTGCCGCGCGGCTCGATCAGCAGCATCTTCACCTCGCGCTCCGCATAGGGCTTGTGCTCGACGCCTTTCGGCACGACGTACATCTCGCCGGGGCCGAGCGTCACAGACCCATCGCGGAAGTCGATGCGCAGGGTGCCCTCGAGCACGATAAAGGCCTCGTCGGTGTCCTGGTGATCGTGCCAGATGAAGTCACCCTCGATGCGCACGATCTTGAACTGGTAGTCGTTGAGTTCGGCGATGACGCGCGGCTGCCACTGATCGGTGAAGAGCGCGAGTTTTTCGGCGAAGTTGACGGCTTTGCGGGGGGCGGTCGTAGTGTCCATTGGCTGTCTCCATCGAGCTTGTGGAGACAGCTTATAGGGGGACAGACTGCGCCCTGCTTGAACGTTTGTGCAAAGGCTGGTGCTTGACCGCCGGCAAGCCGCGGCCAGGTCTTCCAATTATCCGGCGATCTTGGAGAAATCGGCAACCGTGCCCGTGGCCGAGCGGATGAGCCCCAGCAGCGCCAGGCGGTTGGCACGGATCCCCGCATCGTCGTCGTTGACGAGAACATCGTTGAAGAACTGGTCAACCGGCTCGCGCAGCTTTGCGAGCGCCTGCATGGCGGAGCGGAAGTCCTCCTTGGCGATCGCTTCGCGCGCCTCGCCGGAGCCGGTCACGACGGCCTGGTGCAGCGCCTTTTCGGCATCGAGACGGAAGAGGCCGGAATTGACGGCATCGGCAACGGTCGTGCCCTTCCTTTCCTCGGCAGCCAAAATCTGCGTCGCGCGCTTGGTGCCGGCAAGCAGGTTGCGGCCTTCCTCGTCGGTGATGAAGGCGGTCAGCGCCTCGACGCGACGGGCGACCATCAGGAGGTCGTCCGCATCCGGCGTGACCACCGCATCGATCAAGTCATGGCGGGCGCCAAGATCGCGCAGATAGACCTTGAGACGGTCATGGAAGAAGGAAAGCAGATCGGCCGACACGTCGGACGAAAGCTCCGGCTTCTGCGCGCGAAGGGCGATGAGCGCCGCTTCGAAGGCAGGCAGAAGCGCCAGACGCGCTTTGCCCTCGAGGATCAGCCTGACGACGCCGAGTGCGGCGCGACGCAGGGCATAGGGATCCTTCGAGCCGGTCGGCTTCTCGTCGATCGCCCAGAAGCCGACGAGCGTGTCGAGTTTGTCGGCGAGCGCAACAGTAACGGCCACGGCATCGGTCGGCACACGATCGGATGGGCCCTGCGGCTTGTAGTGGTCCTCGATCGCATCGGCGACCGAAGGCTGCTCGCCCTGAAGCAGGGCGTATTTGTGACCCATGATGCCCTGAAGCTCGGGGAACTCGCCGACGGCTTCGGTGCGCAGGTCCGCCTTGGCAAGCACAACGGCACGGTCTACGAGCTTGGCGTCCGCTCCCGTCACCCTGGCAAGTTCGGCGGCAATCGCCCGGATGCGCTCGACGCGTTCGCCCTGCGTGCCGAGCTTGGCATGGAAGGTGACATTCAGCGCGTCGAGCTTGGCCATGCGCTGGTCGAGCGGCTTTTTCAGATCGAGATCGAACTTCTTCGCAGAGGCTTCGAGCGTTTCGAGGTCCGGCAGGTTGCCCTGGTCGCGGTGCCAGAAATGGGCCGCATCCGAAAGGCGTGCGCGCACGACCTTGCCGTTGCCGTGAACGATCTCCTTGCCGCCGTCCTTCGCCTCGATGTTCGATACGAGGATGAACTTGTTGGAGAGCGTGTCAGCACCGGGCACGCGGGTAACGAAGCACTTCTGGTTGGTCTTGATCGTCAGGCGGATGATTTCCGAGGGGATTTCGAGGTAAGCATCCTCGAAGCTGCCCATCAGCACCTGCGGCCATTCGACGAGGCCGGAAACCTCTTCGAGCAGGCCTTCGTCCTCGACCAGTTCAAGGCCGTTGGCAAAGGCGATGTTGCGCGCGTCGGCGACGATCATCTGCTTGCGGCGTTCGCCGTCGAGAACAACCTTCGCTTTTTCGAGCTTCTCGGCGTAATCGGCGAAGCGACGAACCGTGATCGCTTCCGGCGCGTGGAAGCGGTGGCCATAGGTGACATTCGAGGCGACGATGCCGTCGACTTCGAACGGGATCACCTTGGTCTCTTCCGTTTCCGAGCCGAAGGTGCAGACAATCGACTGCAACGGGCGGACCCAGCGCAGCGCACCGGGCCTGGCGGATGCGGCACCAGAGCGCATCGGCTTCGGCCAGGGGAAATTGCGGATGACGCCGGGCATCGTCTCGGCGACGATCTCTTCGGCCGGGCGGCCCGGCTTGACGATATGGGCAACGTAGAAGTCACCCTTCTTCGGGTCGCTGTGGACATGCGCCTCGCTGACCGAGGAAAGGCCGGCGCCGCGCAGGAAGCCTTCGATCGCCTTTTCGTTGGCGTCAGTGCGCGGTCCCTTGCGCTCTTCGCGGATATCGGCCGAACGGGCGTTGAGACCGCGGATGTCGAGCGTCAGACGGCGCGGCGTCCAGTACTCGCGCGCACCCTCATAGGTCAGACCCGCCTCGACCAGTGCATCGGTCAGCAGCTTCTTGAGGTCGCCGGCCGCCTTGCGCTGCAGGCGGGCAGGAATTTCCTCGGAGCGGAGTTCGATAAGAAGATCGGGCATGGGAGTGACTTTTTCTGTTCCTGACGGTTGTCGCGGACTTAGCAAGCTCCGGCAAAAATGTCACCCAGCCTGCCGACGAATTTGGACGAGGATGTGCGGATATCGAGCCGACGTCACCATCCGCCGCCGCCGCCACCGCCGCCGCCGCCGCCGGAGAAGCCGCCTCCGGTGGAAAAGCCTGACGATGATGACTTGGGCGGAGGTGGCAACGACGAGGTCATGGTATCGGCCATCGACCCGGCAAAGCCGCCGATGCGATCGCCGAAGCTGGTCGAACCGAAGCCGTCGCCATGGTACCAGCTCGGCTGATAGGCAGCAGCCGCGGCCGCTCCTGCCGCGGCTGCGAGCAGCCAGCGATCGAACGCGGCGGTCCAGGGTTTCTCAACGCCGAGCGCTACGGCATAGGGCAGCAACGTTTCGAAATGCCGAGGCGACATTTCCGGCGCCCCCTGCATGTTCATGCGGTCCTGTTCGGCGAGCGTCATGTATTGCCTGAGGCCGTCAATGCCGTCCATCATCCTCGTGCCGAGCGGCGTTGGCGCGCCCATCAGGAAGAAGAACAAGACGTTGATCAGCACGATCGCACCGATCACGAACAGCAAGGGCAGTTCGTCCGTTTCGGCTGCCGAGTAGAAGACCGCGGCAAGGATCGCCGAGAAGATGGTGAAGGCGACAAAGCCGATGAAGGCGACGACCACAATCGACATGATCCGGCTCATCAGGCTCCTTTCGCGACGAAGCGACTTGCCGAACGAGACTGCGAGGATAGACACGAAGAAGGCGATGAAGACGGGAACGATCACCAGCGGCAGGCTGTCCTCACTGAGATCGCCGAAAAGGAAGACTGCGGCAACGGCCAAAACCGACAGAACAACGCCGGCGACGATGTAGCCGCTGTTGGCGTGGTAGTACTTGCCCCGATGCTCGCGCTCCATGGCATCGCGGAAATCGGCGCCGGTCGCCTGCACCCGCGTGCCATGGGCGCGGTCGATGGTGAGCTTGCCGCCGGCGGCATTGACCGCCTTCATGACCGCCGCCTCGCCGGTCGGCAGCTTTTCGTCGCTCCTCCTGCCGGTCGCAGCAATGACGATGGCATTCTTCAGGTCTTCGAGCACCACATGCCCCTTGACCGCGAGGTTGAGCGCTGCCGCCGACAGTGCCGTCCAGCCCTCTCCAGAGAAGCCCTTATTATCGATGTAGTTGACCAGCGCCGGTGAAACACCGTCCGGCGGATCCCAGCGCGGCACCATGACGCCTCGGTCCGGGTCGCGCCCGACCCTCAGCCAGGCCTGGCTATAGTAGAGCAGCACGACCGCAAGTCCGGCACCGGCGATGACGAGCGCCAGGTGGTCACGCAGCCACCAGGCGTTTTCCTGGCTGGAGGACGGTTGGTCGATGCTGCCCTTCGGCATCTTGATGGCGATTGTCAGACCTTCACGCGGATCGAGACGGCGGGTGGTGGCAAAGAAGATCTCCTGGCCATCGCGCGAAGCGCGCGCGTCCTTGCCGGTCGCGCCATAACCGCCGGTAAAGAAATCGAGTGCTTCGGCCCTTACTCCCCCAGGCAAGGTTACTGTCGCGCTCGCCTCATCGATCGGAAAGTCCCATTCGGTGCCGGTGACGTTCCAATAGAGCTCGTCGTGATCGTCAAAGAAACGGACCTGCCGGCCGGTTTCATAGGTGAACTGGAAGGTATGTTCACCCGGCTCGAGAAAGACCTCGGCTGACCCGGTGTAGATCCGGATGCCGCCACTGATCGATTCTGTCCGGTAAGGCTCTTCCTCACCGTCGCGCTCGACCGAAAGCAACTTGAAGTCCACCTTGCTGCGCTTGCCCTTCGCATCGGTGAAGGTCAGAGGCAGATCGCGATAGATGCCGCGGCGGATCTTGTTGCCTTCGACCGTCGCGGTGATCGTCTCGGTCACCGTCATCGTGCCGTCCTTGGCAAGGTCGATGACGGAACGATAGGCGGAGAAGACTTCCTCCGCCCGCGCGATGCCCGCCGTCGCCAGCAAAAGAACCAGAACGGCAAATGCGGCAGCGAGACGGGCCATGCGGATCAAGCTCTCTTGCGGTTGAGGGTCAAGGTCAGGTTCCAGTGTCAGGGCCGGTCGCCGGTGAATTCGACGCCGAGGGATGCAAGTGCGTCCCAATAGGCCGGATAGGTCTTTGCGACGCAGCCGGGATCCTCGATGGTGATGCCGTGGATCTTGAGGCCGGCAAGCGCGAAGCTCATGGCGATGCGGTGATCGGCGAAAGTGTCGATCGAGGCGGGCAAGGTCTGGCCGGCGAGGCCCGGATCGGACGAGACAATCAGATCGTCCCCTTCCTCATGGGCAAGGCCCGGCCGGATGGCGGTGAGGCCGAGCGACAACGCACGCACGCGGTCACATTCCTTCACGCGCAAGTTTGCAAGACCGACAAAACGCACCGGCGTGTTGTTGAAGGCGGCGAGCACCGCGATCGTCGGGATCGCGTCCTGCATCTGCGAGCCGTCGATGATGGCGGGCAGATTGGGGAAGCTTGCGATCACCGCATGGGCACGCGCATCCGGCTGCGAGAAGGCAGTCGCCGGAACGCCGAGGTCGATGGCGCCGCCGGTCAGCACTTCCGCCGCCCAGAGATAGGTTGCGGCCGATGCGTCCGGCTCGATGACGTAGTCGGCGGCACGATAGCCGGTCGGCGCGACCTGCCAGACCGACGGGCTCACCTGCTCGACTTCCGCCCCAAAGGCGCGCATGGCGGCGACCGTCAGGTCGATGTAGCCGCGCGCGCCGATCTCGTCGCCGGCAAGCTCGATGCTGACCGGGCCCTTGGCACCCGGCGCTGCCATCAGCAGCGCCGAGACGTACTGGCTGGAAAGTCCAGCGTCGATGATCACGCGTCCGGCCGGGAAACCGCCCGTGCCCTTGACGGTGACCGGCGGGCAGCCGGTTTCGGAGTTGACTTCGACGCCGAGGGTGCCGAGCGCTTCGACCAGCGGCATGATCGGCCGCTTGCGCATATGCTGGTCGCCGTCGACGATGACGGTGCCATCGACGAGAGCGGCGGCAGCCGTCAGGAAGCGCGTGGCGGTTCCGGCGTTGCCGAGGAAGAGTGGTTCTGCCGGTGGCAACAGCTTCCCCCTGCTGGTGACGACGAAGGTCGTTTCATCCGGCTCGGAAACCTCGACGCCCATCGCCCGCAAAGCCTCGGCCATGTAGCGTGTGTCGTCGCTCTTCAGCGCGCCGGTCAGCCGGCTCGTGCCTTTTGCAAGGCCGGCGAGCAGCAGAGCGCGGTTGGTGATCGACTTCGAGCCCGGCGGGCGGACATGGCCAGTGAGCGGATGGTCGGTCGGCAGGATGGTCAGCTTCTTCATGCTATCGGTGGTCATCGGATGAGGTCTCTTGATGCAAAGGCGCCGCAGCGGGAGCCCGCGGCGTGGAACGTTTGGAGCGATCGGGATCGCGGCTCGGAATGGTCAGAACTTGACCTGCGGCACGGCTCGATCTGCTTCGTTGGTGATCTCGAAATAGCCGGCTTTGACGAAACGGAAGGCGCTGGCGATGAGGTTGGACGGGAAGCTCTCGACCTTGACGTTGAGATCGCGGGCAGCGCCGTTGTAGTAGCGGCGCGACATCTGGATCTCGCCTTCAATCGTCTCCAGCGAACGCTGCAGTTCGGCAAAGTTCTCGTTGGCCTTGAGATCCGGATAGGCTTCGGCGAGTGCAAACAGCTTGCCGAGCGCTTGCGACAGTGCACCTTCGGCCTGAGCGCGCCCTTCGACGTCGCCTGATGGCACCGCCTGGGCGCGATTGCGCATGGCAATCACCTCCTCGAGCGTCGACTTCTCGTGCGCGGCATAGCCCTTCACCGTCTCGATCAGGTTGGGGATGAGATCGGCGCGGCGCTTCAGTTGCACGTCGATGCCCGACCAGGCCTCCTCGGCAATCTGCCGTGCCTTGACCAGGCCGTTATAAACGAAAACCAGATACAGGATCACGACAACGCCGATTGCCAGACCGATCATAGGGTACCCTCCAAAATTGCCCGGCCGAGATTAGCACCGGCTTTCAGGCTGCAAAGGCCTTTCTAGCGCAATAACGCCGAGAAACGCACTCCTCCCCAACTGTCGCTCCAAGCGGAGACGATGCACAAAGCCCCCTCGTGAACACAGTGTTCGCGTGTGGCGTCCAATCCCTGTTCCAATGGGAACGGCAGCAATGCTGACCTTCAGCCATATTGCAATGCATCGAGCAACCCCTGAAAGACGAAGCTAAGGTCATGAAAACGTTCGCAACCCTCATCAACGCAATCGCCTTCACGGCGCTTTTCGTTGCCTATGCGAACGTTTCCTTCGCAGAGGAAAAGCCGGTCGGTGTTCGCCGCGCCTTACAGACCTATGCGGGCCAGATCTACACCGGCGCCTACCCCACTCTGGACCAGGCCACCAAGGCCGCCGCCATCGTCAAGGTTGTTTGATCAGGCAAGGATGCGACCGACGATATGTTCGGCGGCCTCGTCGGCGCCAAGCGTCGTCACATCCACTTCGACAACCGCATGGCCATTGCCCCGCAGCAATCGATGTTTGGCCCTAAGGTCCAGAAGGACCGCGGGATCGGTCAGCTTGTGCTGCTTTGACCGGCCAGCCCGTGCCAGCCGCTTCAGGTTTTCCTCGACGTCACAATCGACAACCACCGCCACGAAGCGGGCACCACGCTCGCGCGCGAGTGCGGCGCAATCCTCAAAAGCCTGCGTGTCGGTGGCGTCATCCGAAAGCGCGTCAGTGAAGACGAAAGACTGCTCGACCGGCGCCTTCACCAGATGCTCGAAGACACTCTTTCGGATCGCGGCACGCAACGAGCGATAGAGCGGATTGCTGCGCGCAAACAGCGCCTCGGCCGGATTGATCAGCGTGTGGTTGTCGGCCAATCGCGCGCCAAGCCTTTCGGCCAGATGGCGCGCGATCGTCAGCTTGCCGGAGCCCGGCCAGCCGTTGATGTGAACGACGAGGCTCGGGGCTTGCTCGATCAAGCGGCGTCCCGGTTGAGGTTGGCGCCGCCGGCGTCAGTCAGGAGGAAGGCTTCGCCACAAGCCTTTGCCAGCGTGCGCACGCGCAAGATGTAGCTCTGGCGCTCGGTGACCGAGATCACGCCGCGGGCATCGAGCAGGTTGAAGACGTGGCTCGCCTTGATGCACTGGTCATAGGCGGGGAAAACGCACTTGTGCAGATGGTTGTTGCTGTGATCGCCGGGAGCGCCGGCGGCCAGAAGCGCCTGGCACTCGGCTTCCGCATCGATGAAGTGCTGGTGCAGCATCGCCGTGTTGGCGTATTCGAAATTGTAGCGCGAATATTCCTGCTCTGCCTGCAGGAAGACGTCGCCGTAGCTGATCTTCTCGTCGCCTTCGCGGCCGTTGAAGTTCAGGTCATAGACGTTGTCGACGCCTTGGACATACATGGCGAGGCGCTCCAGACCGTAGGTCAGTTCACCGGAAACCGGCGAGCATTCGATACCGCAAACCTGCTGGAAATAGGTGAACTGCGACACTTCCATGCCGTCGCACCAGCATTCCCAGCCAAGGCCCCAGGCGCCGAGCGTCGGGCTTTCCCAATCGTCCTCGACGAAGCGAATGTCGTGCAGCAGCGGATCGAGGCCGATCGCTTCGAGCGAGCCGAGATAGAGCTCCTGCAGGTTCGACGGGTTCGGCTTCAAGAGCACCTGATACTGATAGTAGTGCTGCAAGCGGTTCGGGTTTTCGCCGTAGCGGCCGTCGGTCGGGCGACGCGAAGGCTGCACATAGGCTGCCCGCCACGGACGCGAACCGAGCGCGCGCAGGGTCGTTGCCGGATGGAACGTACCGGCGCCCACTTCCATGTCGTAGGGCTGCAGGACGGCGCACCCCTTGTCGGCCCAGTAGTTGTGCAATGTCAGGATCAAGGCCTGAAACGAGCGCTTCGGGTTCATATGATCAGGCAGAGTGGTCATGGATGGCGTCCGAGTATCTTGCAAAATGAGCCGGACAGGTGCCACGCCTGATGACAGGGGTCAAGCGCTAGAGCGCCCGGCCGTCAATTCGACGCGCCAGCCCTGCCGGATGCCGCGGTTCATGACTTGCCGGTTTAAAGCCTATTCGTCGTTGCGCTTTAGCCTGTACTCGCCGGTTTCGGGGTCCTGGACCAATGTGCCTTGAGCACCGGTCCGCTCCTCGCGCCGCGCCTGCTCGCGCTGACGCGTCAGCTTTTGTGCATCGGCGACGAACTTGCGATAGCCGATCCACAAGATGAAACCTGCAATCACGAGCAGGATAAGCTGCGGCATTTTTCCTCCAAGGGACTTTCGCGGCGCTTCAACGTCCTACAGCGACTCTTGCGCGTTGCGCAGCGCCGTAGTGCGGTTCAAAGGCCAAACCGTGCCCACAATGCCCTCTCTTCGATCGCCTCGGCAAGCCCTGCCGCTGCCGACGCCGCGAGCGGCGCGGCGATGGCACCGGCAACGGCCGTGCCGGTCTGCCGGCGGCCGAAGAGGCTGCGGGCCGGCTGGATGAGCAGAAGCTGCGCCTTGTCGCCGTAGCGCTTCTTCACCTCGCCGCGCAGGTCGCCGAGCCCGTCGATGACCCCGAGTTCAAGCCCGCGGCGGCCCGTCCAGAACAGCCCGGAGAAGATGTCCGGATCGTCGGCAAGCAACTGCCCGCGGCGCGCCTTGACCATCTGGATGAAGGTATCATGGATATCGAGCTGCAGGTTCTTCAAAAACGCGATGTCGCGTTCTTTTTCCGGCTGGAACGGATCGAGCATGACCTTGTTGTCGCCGGCGGTATAGACGCGCCGCTCGACACCGACCTTCTTCAAGAGTTCCGGAAAACCAAAGCCGCCGGACACGACGCCGATCGAGCCGACGATCGAGGTCGGATCGGCAATGATCTCGTCGCCGGCGAGCGCAATCATGTAGCCGCCGGACGCCGCCACATCCTCGACGAAGATGAGCACGCGCTTTTTCTTTTCCTGGGCGAGGTCCCTGATGCGCTGATAGATCAGCCGCGACTGCACCGGCGAACCACCAGGCGAATTGATCGAGATCGCGACGGCCGGCGCGTCCTTCACCGCAAAGGCCTTCTCCAGGAGCGGGGCCGCCGATGCCAGGTTCAGCGCCGGACGGAACTGCCCGCCGCCGGCCATGATCGCACCGTGAAGACGAACGACGGGGATCGTTACGCCTTCTCTGCGAAATCGCCTGGGCAACACCCGTCTCAAGAACGCCTTCATTTCAACTCCTGCCGGCCGCAACGGCCCCAATATGAACTGTCATTGCATGTATGCACTGAAGCGGCAAACGCAATGCCGCATACGGTAAATCAGCGGCGGCGGTAGGCGGCGCGACCGTTGTTGAGATCATCGACATGATCTGCGAACCGATGTCCCTCCTCGTGCATGACGAGCGGCGCGCGCAGCACCAGCCGCTTGCGGCTCTGCTTGATTGCCGTCACCAGGATGCGCACGGCGTTTTCGCCGACCCGCGGGTGAAGCGCGGTGATCTCGATGCCGCCGAAGCGGCGGCCGCAGGCGGCAATGATATCTGCAATCGATTCCGGCCGAGCGATCAGCGACAATTGCCCGCCCGGCCTCATGATGGCACCAGCGGTCTTGACCCAGACCTCGAAGAGCCCGTCGCTCATGGCATGGGCCTCGGCCTTGAGACGATCAGGGGTCTTGCGGTCAGACGCATCGTTGAAGGGCGGGTTCATGATTACGTGGTCAAAACTGTCGTCAGCAAGGCCCGCGGCAACCCGCGCCTTGCCGGCCAGCGACACATCGGCCTCGATGACGGAGACCCGTGAGGCAAAGCGGGCGTTCTCGGCAAGCGCAACGCTGCGACGGGCATAGTCCGCCATGATCGGCGAGCGCTCGACGAGCACGACGTGCGCAGTTTCGATCCGGGAGGCGACGGCCATGCCGGCCGCCCCCGCTCCGGCGCCGAGATCCGCAACGCGGCAAGGACGCTCCGAGGCAACGAGCGAAGCGAGCAGCATGGCATCCATGCCGGAACGGTGGCCCTGGCCGAGCGGTTGAAGCACATGAAACTTGCCGCGATGGAAGGCATCGACGGTCTCGGCCGCAGCAACCAATACTGGGCCAGCGGTCATTGCCTGAGCTCCGCCTCGAGACCTGCGTCGATCAGGATCCTGCGCGCCGCGTCCGCGTCTTCGTCCGCCACGAGAAAGCGGCGCGGCAAGAGGCCGAGCGAGCCTTCCAGGATGCTCATTCCCTGATCGGCGATCAGGCTCACGATGCCGGCATCCTTCATCAGGCTCTCGGCAAAGGAGAGCACGACGGCGTCGTTGGTACGGATCAATTCCTTCATCCGGCGGTTTTTCCTGTCCTATTTCAGCAAGCGGGACAATTCGCCTCTTGCCGCACGTGCCCCCCCTTCCTATTGTCGAAAGCGACAATGAAAACAGGAGTCCCGGTGTGGGCGTAGTGATACCGCTGGAAGACAGCAAAAACAAACAGGCGTCCGTAAAGCCGCTCGTCGACCTGACGGCACCGGACATGGAGCGCGTCAACCAGCTCATCCTGTCCAAGGCTGGTTCCGACGTTCAGATGATTCCTGAGGTCGCCAACCACCTGATTTCTTCCGGCGGCAAGCGCCTGCGGCCGATGCTGACGCTCGCGTCGGCCTCGATGTTCGGCTACGAGGGCGACGCCCACGTCAAGCTCGCCACCAGCGTCGAATTCATGCACACGGCAACGCTGCTGCACGACGACGTCGTCGACGAAAGCGACCTTCGCCGCGGCAAGTCCACGGCGCGCACGATCTGGGGCAACCAGGCGAGCGTTCTCGTCGGCGACTTCCTGCTCGGCCAGGCTTTCCGCATGATGGTCGATGTCGGTTCGCTCGACGCGCTCGACGTGCTTTCGACCGCAGCCTCCGTCATCGCCGAGGGCGAGGTTCTCCAGCTTTCGGTCGCCAAAAACATGGAAACGACCGAGGACGACTATCTCCAGGTCATCCGCGCCAAGACGGCAGCCCTCTTTGCCGCCGCCGCCGAAGTCGGGCCGATCGTTGCCCAGACCAGCAAGTCCGACCGCAACGCGCTGAAATCCTACGGCATGAATCTCGGCCTTGCCTTCCAGCTCGTCGACGACGTGCTCGATTATGGTGGCTCGTCGAGCGACCTCGGCAAGAATGTCGGCGACGATTTTCGCGAAGGCAAGATCACGCTTCCGGTGATCCTGTCCTATCGCCGCGGCACGGCGGAAGACCGCGCCTTCTGGCGCGAGGCGATCGAGGGCGGCGACAGCAGCGATCAGAATCTCGACAGGGCACTCGGGCTGATCAAGCGCTATGGCGGCTTGAGCGACACCATCGCGCGCGCCCAGCATTACGGCACAATCGCCCGTGACGCACTGGCGCCGCTGCCGGCTTCGCCGTGGAAATCGGCGCTGACGGAAGTCATCGACTTCTGCATCGACCGGGTCAGCTGACGGGACGCCGGCCGAGCCAGAACAAGCGGCAGGATTTTCTTGCCGCGTTGCGCCAAAAAAGCCATTCTGTTCCTCAAGAGTTGTGCTGGGCTATATGTGGCTGACTCCGAAACAACCCTCAGTGGTGCGCAAGGCCGAGCAATCGGCACGAAAGGTTTGACATGCGGCAACAGACGATCCTCCGCCTCCTCAGCGGCGCTGCACTGCTGGCTCTTGCCGCGGTAGGCGGCAGCCATCCGGCGTTTGCCGAAGAGAAGGCCGCCGTCGAGGAAACCGAGCCTTTCGACATCAAGTCGGTGAACACCTTCGCAGGCGCCTTCCTTGCGGCTCGCACCGCCGACACGGATCGCGACTTTGCCTCGGCCACTGAACTCTATCGTATCGCGCTGCAGTTCGAGCCCGACAACAACGACGTCAAGCAACGGCTGATGATCACCCTGCTGATGGCCGGCCAGTTCGATGAAGGCGCGAAGATCGCCGAGCAACTGAAGTCCGATCCCGCCGTCGAGCGCATCACCACGGTCATCCGCGCGATCGAGTCGATCCGCAAGCGCGAGTATCGCAACGCCCAGAAGCTCCTGAACTACCAGGGCCCGAACGACCTCGACCGGCTGATGAACGGCCTGCTTTCCGCCTGGGCCAAACTCGGTCAGGGGAAGCCGAAAGAAGCGCTGGCTCAGATCAACGGCCTAGAGGGCCCGGACTGGTTCCGCGTGTTCAAGAACTACCATGCCGGCGCGATTGCGATTGCCGCAGGCGACAAGCAGACGGCGCGCACCAGGCTCAACGATGCCATTCTGGACCGCGAAGGCGGCAGCGCTGCGCCGGACACCTTCATGCGCGCGGTTGAGGCGCTCGCACGCTTCGAGGCGCGCGAAGGCAACAAGCAGAAGGCGCTCGACACCGTCGCCGTCGGCGAAAACATGGTCAACAACTACACGCCGCTGCAGGCGCTGAGGACCAATATCGAGAACGGCGTTCCGCAGGAACAACAGGTGAAGAACGCCACCCAAGGGGCGGCCGCCGTGCTGTTCTCGATCGGCGCTGCGTTGAACCGCGAAGGCGCCGAAGACATTGTTTCGCTCTACCTGCAGACCGCGCGCCGGCTCGACCCTGACAGTGCCGATATCCTGGTCATGCTCGGCGGCATCGCCGAGAACCTGAAGAAGCCCGATGAGGCAATCGCGCTTTACAAGGCCATTCCGGAAGACTCGCCAATGCGCCGGGTCTCCGAACTGCAGCTGGGCTTGAGCCTTGCCAGCATCGGCAAGGTCGACGAGGCCAAGAAGCACCTGAAGGCGCTGATCGACGTCGACCCGAAGAACATCCGCAACTATCTCGCCTATGGCAGCGTGCTTTCCGACGCCAAGGACTTTAAGGAGATGGGCGAGCTTTACGACCGCGCCGTCGAACAGATCGGTACCGTGCCGAAGCGCAGCGACTGGACCGTGTTCTTCCAGCGCGGCATCGCCTACGAGCGCCAGAAGCTCTGGGACAAGGCCGAGCCGAACTTCCGCAAGGCGCTGGAGCTCAACCCGGACCAGCCGCAGGTGCTGAACTATCTCGGCTATTCCTGGGTGGACATGAACATCAATCTCGAAGAAGGCCTCGAGATGATCCGCAAGGCGGTCGAATTGAAGCCGGATGACGGCTACATCGTCGATTCGCTCGGCTGGGCCTATTTCCGCATGAACCGCTTCGACGAAGCGGTGGTGGAATTGGAAAAGGCCGCGGAACTGATGGCCGGCGATCCAACGA
The DNA here is from genome assembly GCF_037026475.1 of Ensifer sp. MJa1. NCBI lineage: Bacteria > Pseudomonadati > Pseudomonadota > Alphaproteobacteria > Hyphomicrobiales > Rhizobiaceae > Ensifer > Ensifer sp. MJa1. The sequence continues at coordinate 384,273 of NZ_JAKUMO010000003.1, forward strand.
TCAACGATCACCTGGGTGATGCCTATTGGCGCGTCGGTCGCAAGCTGGAAGCTGTGTTCCAGTGGACGCAGACGCTGGAACTGAAGCCCGAAGAGACCGAGATCCCGAAGATCAAGGCCAAGATCGAAAACGGCCTGCCGCCGCTGAAGGAAGCGGTTCCGGCCTCTGCCGACGCCAAGGAAACGGCGCCGAAGAAGGTCACGCCGGAAGCGCCTGCGCCCGACAAGAAGTCCTGATCGTTCCATGCTGGATGACGGCATTGGGGGCTTCGCGCTGACGCGCGCAGCCCCCGCCAAGATCAATCTGGCGCTTCACGTCGTCGGCCAGCGGGCCGACGGCCACCATCTTCTTGAAAGCCTCGTCACCTTTGCCGACCGCGGCGACCGCATCGCTCTCTCGCCCGCGGACGAGGATCGTTTCACTCTATCGGGTGCCTTTGCCGCCGAACTGCCGCTCGCTGCGAACGACCAGGGCGGCAATCTCGTGCTGAAGGCCCGGGACCTCTTGCGTCAGGAACTGCGCTCGAGCGATCCAGCCGCTGCCGGCCCCGTTCATCTGCACCTCGAGAAGAACCTGCCGGTCGCCTCGGGCATCGGCGGTGGTTCGGCCGATGCTGCGGCGACGCTCCACGGGCTCATGGAACTCTGGGGCGCAACGCTTGCCCCCTCCCGCCTTCAGGCCATCGCCCTTGCGCTCGGCGCCGATGTGCCCATGTGCCTTGATGGCACCCCTCTTCTGGCGAAGGGGATCGGCGAGCAGATCACCCGGCTTGACGACTTTCCCGTACTGCCGATGGTGCTCGTCAATCCGCTCGTCGGCGTCTCGACGCCCGTTGTCTTCCGAACGCTCGAAAACAAGACGAATCCGTCCCTTGTCCTGAACAAGGGAATGCAGACGGCCGCTGAATGGCTCGCAGCTATCGCGACGATGCGCAATGACCTGCAGCCGCCAGCGCTAAGGCTTCAGCCGGTCATCGCCGACGTTTGCCAGGCATTGACTGATGCTGGCGCGCAGCTCGTGCGGATGTCTGGTTCGGGCGCCACCTGCTTTGGGATCTTTGACAGCACCGACCGTTGCGCGCTTGCCGCCCGGACCCTTTCGGTAGCGCAACCCGGATGGTACGTTCTTGCCTGCAAGACGGCGGGGAGAGAGGATTAGCATGGCCGGCAAAGACGAAAAGCGCCCCTTCATCCCTGTCGGCATCGCAGTCCTTACGGTCTCCGACACCCGTACGCTCGCCGATGACAAATCGGGCGATACGCTGGAGGCGCGGGTCCGTGATGCCGGCCATCGCCTCGAAGCGAGGGCGATCGTGCCCGACGACCGCGACAAGATCTACGATCAGGTGAAAGCCTGGACGCTCGATCCGGAAATCGATGTGGTGATCACGACCGGCGGCACGGGGTTCACCGGGCGGGACGTGACGCCCGAAGCGCTGGAGCCGCTGTTTGAAAAGCGCATGGACGGCTTTTCCGAAGTGTTTCACCGCATCTCCTATGAAAAGATCGGGACGTCGACCATCCAGTCTCGCGCGACCGGTGGTGTAGCCAATGCCACCTTCATCTTTGTCCTGCCCGGCTCACCGGGAGCCTGCCGCGATGCCTGGGACGGGATCCTTAAGCAGCAACTCGACTACCGGCACATGCCGTGCAATTTCGTCGAGATCATGCCGCGGCTCGACGAGCACCTGAAACGCGGCTAGAGCATCCTGCCTTCAAGTGGAGACACTTGCGGGCGGAAAGATGCTCTAGAATCAATGTGCTAGAGCGTCCTTTGTGCGTTCAAATGAACGCACGGCGCTCCAGCGGGCAGCCGCACTTTCTTGCCCGATCACGCTTCGCTGTTCCCTAGGAAACTGCCAGGCGCGCGTTCCCCTGTTATGTGTCGGTTGTCAGCCTGGAGAAGATCAACCGCCGCTGGTTCCTCTCTTCGCTCCCTGCAAGGAAGCTCTCCGCTCATGTCCCTAGGCGGAGAGAACAAGGAATACGACGTGCAGCCAGAATGCTGCACGGAAAACGATTTTCCAAACAAGGTCATTTGAGAGCCGACTTGGGGTGCCGTCCTATGGACTGGCACCTTTTTAGTATGCGGTCAGGGGCGCCCCGGCGCCTGCCTGTTTCCAACGGCGACCCAGGCAGGTACGAGTTCCGTCGAGAGCTTGCGAACCGTGCGGACATTCGTCATGTCCCCGAGGCACCGGTTGCCCTCGGCTGCAGCCAGCGCGTCGTGTTTGGTCACCAGGAAACCGGCTTCCAGCGGCTTTCTGCGCCGCATGAGGCGGCTGAACAACGGCTTGCGGTGCATTCTGGAATCGGAAAAACGCGCTGGCGTCCGGTTGAGCGAGACATATTCGGCGAGCTCGTCGATCCAGCGGCCGATTGGACGAGCACCGGGCTCAAGCAGCATCAACCATTCGCCGCGCGCCGAACGTACGATATCGCCGAGGTTCCAATCCACGCAGAAGCGGCACCCTGCCGCGTCCGCCACATGCGAGGAACCATCCCTGGAACCGTGATCAAGAATGATCACGTCGCTGACGAGCCCCTCCACGGCGCCGGCGACCAACACCGACAGCGTTTGCGCCAGTTCGGCTTCATTGTCCCGTGTTTCCATGATGATCGTCAACATGACCGTTCCTACCGCATTGCGAAAACAATTGCTACATCCCTGCCGGCCGGACTTCCGGCACCTCGTCCGCGCATTCATCCGCCGCATCCTTCTTTTTTGTTCTTGAATTGTTCTCGTTTTCACGATAGGAAAATAATCAGAACAAAACGGGATCAGATCGTTGATTCCGGGGAGAGTCCAATGAATGAGCTGTCTCAGATCAGGCAGGGTGCGCTTGCGCCGGCCAACGCGGCTGATGTGGCCGATGCGCTGATGGGCGCCACGGGACTCAGGATCGACATCGACCGCCGTCGCGGGCGTGGCGCCGGGCTAAACATGTCCGGTCGCTTCGAGCCGCAGTCGCGCGAGACCTTCGACGATGGCTGGGAAAGCCTGGAGGACCTGCCGCCCTTCAAGACCGAGGTCCAGGTCGAGAAGCCGCGAACGGTGATTACTCGGAACGACTCTCCCGATATCTCGTTCGACCGCTCGATCAACCCCTACCGCGGCTGCGAGCATGGCTGCATCTATTGTTTCGCCCGGCCGACGCACGCCTTCATGGGGCTGTCTGCAGGGCTCGACTTCGAGGCGAAACTCTTTGCCAAACCGGATGCGCCGCGGCTGCTGGAGCGCGAACTGTCACGGCCGGACTACAAGGTGCGGCCGATCGCAATCGGGACCAACACCGACCCGTATCAGCCGATCGAAAAGGAATGGCGCGTCATGCGCCAGATCCTTGAGGTGCTGAGGGATGCCAATCACCCAGTCATGATCGTCACCAAATCGGCGATGGTTACCCGTGACATCGACATCCTGGCGCCGATGGCCGAGAAAGGCCTGGTGCGCGTCGGCCTTTCGGTGACGACGCTTGATCGGACGCTTGCGCGCACCATGGAGCCGCGCGCCTCGACGCCAGTCAAGCGACTGGAGGCCATACGAGCACTTGCCGAGGCTGGCGTTCCTGCCGGTGTGCTGGTGTCGCCGATCATTCCGGCGCTCAACGACCACGAGATCGAGCGGGTCCTGGAAGCGACGAGAACGGCCGGGGCGACGGAGGCAAGCTATGTCTTGCTGCGACTGCCGCTGGAGGTGAGCCCGCTGTTTCGCGACTGGTTGCTGCGCAATTACCCGGACCGCTACCGGCATGTGATGTCGCTCATCCGCTCCATGCGCGGCGGCAAGGATTATGACGCCGAGTTCGGCAAGCGCATGAAGGGCGCCGGTCCCTATGCCTGGCAGATCGGCCGTCGCTTCGACCTTGCGGTCAAGCGGCTGGGCTTCAACCCGACGCGCCGTCAGCTGCGCGACGACCTTTTCGTGCCGCCGCTCGGAATGGGGGTGCAACTATCGCTTCTTTGAAGACCAACCCGAGAGCGTCCTGGGCCGGCCGTTCCGGAGGTCGTGGCCGGTAACGGTACACTGCGGAATAGCGAGGACGCGGACCAAAGGTGTCCGCCGTGATCCTTCAGGCAATTCGGTCAGACCACCCCTGGTCACAATGCAGTTCCGGCGCCTTCCCCGCATAGGGCGCCGGCCTTCCCCCGTCCGCCGCCGCACTCGGACCTGGGGGACTTGAAGAGAATCGGTCGATCGTGCGAATTAGACTTATGTCTCGCAGATCGTCCGATTCTCCCCTTTTTCCCGATATCATCGAAGCCCCCGATTTCAGGTTCGAGCTATCGGCGAAAGGCGACGGGTTCTGGCCGGTCGCCGGTGCCGACGAAGCCGGGCGCGGTCCGCTCGCGGGCCCGGTGGTCGCCGCCGCCGTCATTCTCAACCCGGACGCCATCCCTAAGGGCCTCGACGACAGCAAGAAGCTGAGCGCGCAGGCGCGCGAGAAGCTGTTTGAGGAGATCCTCGCCACGTCGGACGTGTCTATCGCGTCTGCCTCCGCCGGCACGATCGATGCCACCGATATCCGCAAGGCAAGCCTCGAAGCGATGCGCCGAGCAGTGGCCGGACTACCGAGCGCCGCACGGTTCGTACTCGTCGATGGCCGCGATGTGCCTCCTGGTCTTTCCTGCCACGCAAAGGCCGTGGTCAAGGGCGACGCCCGCTCGCTATCGATCGCCGCAGCCTCGATCGTGGCGAAGGTCACGCGCGACCGCATGATGGCACGGGCAGACCTTGCCCACCCCGGCTACGGCTTTGCAGTTCATGCCGGCTATGCGACGGTCACCCACCGCCGCGCCATCGAGGCACAGGGTCCCTGTGCCTTGCATCGGATGAGCTTCCGGCCACTGCGCCAGGACTGATCGCAGCCACCGAATGGACCGGCAGCCGGCAAGGGAGTGGCCTCCGCTTGCTCGCAGGCCATTCGCTGTGCGCATCCCGGGACGACCGACTGATCCCCACCCAATCCGCATCAAGAGAGTTCCGGCCGGTGTTTTGTCGCCAGTCAATGACCGGCGGCACGCTCGTGACGGCTACCGGACCACCCGCCCCCAGCGAGACGGACGGGCCCGCGACATCCCCACAAACAAAAAGCCCCGCACGAGGCGGGGCTCAGACCGCTGACAAACCCGTCGATATTTTCGGCGGGTTTTTGTTTTTGTGGCAGGCATTTTTGTTCGGGCTGT